>NZ_JBMDJC010000012.1:0-146673 GCF_057808995.1 Acidovorax sp. FG60 | reverse complement strand
GCGAAGGGACGCAGCGTGTAGGGTCGCCTTCTCTTTGGTGACTTTCTCTTGGCGAGGCAAGAGAAAGTTACTGCGCCGCCGGGCGCACACCCCGGCCTCCGCCCTCTGCAAAGGCATGGGGATCGATCAGCGGAGGGCTTCGACAAGCTCAGCCCGAATGGGCAGATGAACCGATCAGACCCTGACAAACTCAGCCCGAATGGCCGACAGCCTGGGATATGCTACAAAAATAATAGCTATAAGCGCTTTATGGACAAGCGCCAGCGGCAGAAACAACCAAAAATCAACCCCGCCCCTCAGCCGCCTGATGAATCGCCGCCCGAATCCTCGGATACGTCCCGCACCGGCACGCATTGCCCCCCATTGCCGCATCAATGTCCGCATCGCTGGGCTTGGGGTTTTTCTTGAGCAGCGCGCAGGCCGACATGAGCTGCCCGCTCTGGCAGTAGCCACATTGCGCCACGTCCAGCACCGTCCACGCGCTGCGCAGGGCGGTGGCCTCGGGGCCTTGTAGCCCCTCAATGGTCGTGATGTCGGCATCGCCCACGGCCGACAGGGGCGTGATGCAGGCGCGCACGGGCTCGCCGTTCAGATGCACGGTGCAGGCGCCGCACAGCGCCATGCCGCAGCCAAACTTGGTGCCGTTCATGTGAAGCTCGCCGCGCAGCACCCACAGCAACGGGGTGTCGGGTTCGGCGGTGACGGCGATGGCTTTGCCGTTGATGCGCAGGGTGGTGGACATGGTGGTTCCTTGAATCGATTCAGGCCAGCTTCAGGGGCAGGGCGCGCAGGCGCTGGCCGGTGAGTGCGAAGAGGGCGTTGGCCACCGCAGGCGCAATGGGCGGCACGCCGGGCTCGCCCACGCCCTCGGGCGGCTCGGCGCTGTCGATGATGTGGGTCTCCACCCGCGGGCAGTCGGCCATGCGCAGCAGCGGCACGTCGTGAAAATTACTCTGCTGCACCTGCCCGTCCTTCAGGGTGATCTCGCCATACAGCGCCGCCGTGAGCCCAAACACCACGCCGCTTTCCATCTGCTGCGCAATCAGGTTGGGGTTGATGGCCGCGCCGCAGTCGACAACGCACACCACGCGGTGCACGCGGATGGCCTTGTCCGCCCCCACCGACACCTCGGCCACCTGCGCCACGATGGAGCCGAACGACTGGTGCAGTGCCACACCGCGCGCACGCTTCTCGCCCGCTGCACCCGGTGCCAGCGGTTTTCCCCAGTCCGCCAG
This sequence comes from Acidovorax sp. FG60, assembly GCF_057808995.1. Classification (NCBI taxonomy): domain Bacteria; kingdom Pseudomonadati; phylum Pseudomonadota; class Betaproteobacteria; order Burkholderiales; family Comamonadaceae; genus Acidovorax; species Acidovorax sp. FG60. Next base: position 145,438 of record NZ_JBMDJC010000012.1, on the reverse strand, counting down.
CTCGGCCGCCTTTTGCAGCACCTTCAGATGGCGCGGGTGCTTTTGCAGCAGTGCGGCGCGAAACGCCACCGGGTCCTGCTTGGCCGCTGCTGCGGCCTCGTCCACAAAACTTTCCTTGAAAAACGCCTGGTGCGAGTGCCCGACCGAGCGCCAGAAGCCGACCGGCAGCGGCAGGTCGACGATCTCGTGCGCAATGCGCGCATGGGGCCATTCGTAGGGCTGGTCGAACGCGCCTTCGGACGTGGTCTTGTCCGGCCCTGCGCCTGCGAGGCCAAAGGTGCGCACCAGCACCTGCGGCACGATGGCCTGGCCCACCGACACGTTGTGCCAAGCCACCAGCTGGCCCTGCGCGTCAAACCCCGCCTTGAAGCGGGCCATGCAGGCCGGGCGGTAGAAGTCGTGCTGCGTGTCCTGCTCGCGGCTCCACAGCGTTTGCACCGGCGCACCCCCGGCGGCCTTGGCTATGGCGGCGGCCTGGGCCACGTAGTCGGCCTCCAGCCTGCGGCCAAAGCCGCCACCCAGCAGCAGCTGGTGCACGGTCACTTTTTTGTCGTCGATGCCGAGCGCCTTGGCCGCCGCGCGGCGCGCCAGGCCCGGCACCTGGGTGGATGTCCACACGGTGGCAGCGCCGTCTTTGAACTGCACCGTGCAGTTGATCGGCTCCAGCGCGGCGTGGGCCAGGTAGGGCGCGCGGTAGTCGGCGGTGATGGTGGTCGCAGCGCCTTGCATGGCCGCGTCCACATCGCCCGCGCTGTGGTAGCCAAAGCCTTTGGCCTGGTCCAGCGCCTGGGCCAGTCGCGCCATCACGGTTTCGCTCGACAAGGTGGCGGCGGGGCCGTGGTCCCATTCCACGGTGACTGCGGCGGCGGCCTTTTTGGCGTGCCACGGCGTGTCGGCAATCACGGCCACGCCGCCCGTGCCGCCGTGGTGGGGCGCCACTTCGAGCACGTGTTTCACGCCGGGCAGCTTCTGGGCGGCGGCTGCATCAAAGCGGGCCACCTTGCCGCCGCGTGTGGGGCACATCACGAGACAGGCGTGCAGCAGGCCGGGCGGGTTGGCGTCGATGCCGAACACGGCCGTTCCATCGAGTTTGGACGGCGCCTCGATGCGCGTGAGCGGCTTGCCGATCAGCTTGAACTGCGCGGGCTCTTTCAGCGTGACCTTGCCCGGCATGGGCTGCTGCGCGGCCAGGGCGGCCAGTTCGCCAAAGGTGGCGCGCTGCCCTGCAGAGTGTTCTACCCAGCCTGCGTTGGCCGTGCACTCGGTCGCCTGCACGCCCCACTGCGCAGCGGCAGCGCGGATCAGCATCGCACGCGCATGGGCGCCAGCTTCGCGCATGGGCAGCCACAGGTCTTTGATGCTGCTCGATCCGCCCGTCATCATCACGCCCACCTCGCGCATGGTCTTGGCCGTCAGCCAGCCGGCCACGGCCTTCATCGAGCCGTCGTTGTCGGGGTGAAACGGCAGGCCGTCCACCACCGTGGCGAGGTTGTTGTAGATATCGTCGATGGGCGTCATCTCCAGCCGCACCTGCGCCCAGTCGGCGTCCAGCTCTTCGGCCAGGATGGCGGCCAGGCCCGTGTGTGCGCCCTGGCCCATTTCGGACTTGGCCATCATCACCGTCACGGTGTTGTCGGCCCCCACTTTGACCCAGCCGTTCAACGCGGCCTGTCCGCGGGTCTGCGGCAGCGGGTCGGACGCGTGCAGGCGCTGGCGCGGCGGCATCACGCCCCAGCCAATGACCAGCGCGCCCGCTGTTGCGGCGCCGCCGAGGAGCACTGTGCGTCGTTTCACCATGGGTTCATTCCTTATTGGGGCCTTAGCCGCCCATCGTAAATCCGAGGGGCGTTTCTCCACCACCGGGATTGCCGCAGATTTTGAGTGTTTTCGGCCTCTAGCGCTTATCCATAAAGCGCCAAAAGCTATTAAATGCATAGCGTTTCGCCTACCCGACACAACGTGATTGACCCGGCCATTTACCTATGCAGCCGTGCCGCCGTGTACGCCACCCGGCGTATTTCCCAAGCAGGCCCCGCTCTCCAGAATCCATTCCATCGCTCGATCACCCAGGGCCCCGCAAGGGACCGCCGAGCGAAGCGGTTTGATTGATTGAAACCACCACCGGAGAAGCACACATGCAACGTCGTTATTCCCTCAAGGCCCTTGCGGCCGTCGCTACGCTCGCTGGCCTGTCTGCGCTGCCAGCCCACGCCCAGGACACGATCAAGGTCGGCATCCTGCACAGCCTGTCGGGCACCATGGCCATCTCCGAGACCGTGTTGAAAGACACTGTGCTCATGGCCATCGACGAGATCAACGCCAAGGGCGGCGTGCTGGGCAAGAAGCTCGAACCCGTGGTGGTGGACCCGGCCTCCAACTGGCCCCTGTTTGCCGAAAAAACCAAGCAGCTGCTCGGCCAGGACAAGGTCTCGGTCATCTTCGGCTGCTGGACCTCGGTGTCGCGCAAGTCGGTGCTGCCCGTGGTTGAAGAAATGAACGGCCTGCTGTTCTACCCCGTGCAGTACGAGGGTGAAGAACTGTCCAAGAACGTGTTCTACACCGGCGCCGCGCCCAACCAGCAAGCCATCCCTGCGGTGGACTACCTGATGAGCAAGGACGGCGGCAGCGCCAAGCGCTGGGTGCTGTTGGGCACCGACTACGTCTACCCCCGCACCACCAACAAGATCCTGCGCGCCTACCTCAAGTCCAAGGGCGTGAAGGATTCCGACATCGACGAGAAGTACACCCCGTTCGGCCACTCTGACTACCAGACCATCGTGGCCGACATCAAGAAGTTCAGCCAGGGCGGCAAGACGGCGGTGGTCTCCACCATCAACGGCGACTCTAACGTGCCCTTCTACAAGGAACTGGGCAACGCAGGCCTGAAGGCCAAGGACGTGCCTGTGGTCGCCTTCTCGGTGGGCGAGGAAGAACTGCGCGGCGTGGACACCAAGCCGCTGGTGGGCCACCTGGCCGCCTGGAACTACTTCCAGTCCATCAAGAGCCCCGCCAACACCGAGTTCATCAAGAAGTGGAGCGACTACGCCAAGGCCAAGGGCATTGCCGGCCACAAAGACAAGCCGCTCACCAACGACCCGATGGAAGCTACCTACATCGGTATCAACATGTGGGCCCAGGCCGTGACCAAGGCCAAGAGCACCGACACCGACAAGGTGATTGCCGCCATGGCTGGCCAGACCTTCAAGGCACCGTCGGGCATCGTCAGCAAGATGGACGAGAAGAACCACCACTTGCACAAGAGCGTGTTCATCGGCGAGATCAAGGCCGATGGCCAGTTCAACGTGGTGTGGAAGACGCCTGGTCCTGTGAAGGCCAAGCCATGGAGCCCGTACATCGAAGGCAACGACAAGAAGAAGGACGAGCCGGACGGCAAGTCGAAGCTGTGACACCCCCCTGAGGCGCTTCGCGCCTTCACCCCCTCTCTCACGCTTGTGCGTGGGAGGGGGGACGCCGCCAGCGCGGCGGGGCGGCCCTTGCGCGGCGGCCCTGGTCTTGGCCCTGCGCGCTGCACAGGCCTGTTTCTATTTGACCTACCGGCCCTCTCATGTTTGCCTCTTTCTTTCACCGCCTGATCGCCTGCCTGCTGCTGTGTGCAGCCGTGCAGGCGCACGCACTCACGGCCGAGGCGGCGCGGGCCATGGCCAGCGGCGATACCGACGAGCGCATCGCCGCGCTGCAGCAGGCCATTGCCACCCCCGACGACGCCACGCTGGCCTTCATCCGCGCGATGGGCGAAGACGCCGTCAAGATCGCAGGCGACAAGGCCATCGTCATGAAGGACGAAAAGGGCTACGACCCGGTGAGTGGCGCCGAGGTGCCTGTGCCCGACGATGCCGAAGACATCGTCAACAACAACCGCATGCGGGGCGAGTTCGACGCAGCGCTGGCTTCGCTGCAACTGCTGTCGCCCGATGTGGCCCAGCGCCGCACCGCCATCGACGCGCTGCGCGAAGAGACCGACGAGGCGCGTCTGCCCCTCATCGAGAAGGCCCTTGCCGCCGAGAAGGACGTTGCCCTGCAAGCCCGCCTTGAAGCCATCCGCGCGCGCATCCTGCTGGCCGGCAGCGACGCGTCGCAGCGCCTGAAGGCCGCGCAGTATCTGGCCACCAGCGGCAACCCCGGCACGCGCACCGTGCTGCTGGAGCAGCTGCGCAATGAACAGGATCCTCAGGTCAAAGCCGCCATCCAGGCCGCGCTGACCGCTGTGGAAGGCCGCCTGCAGTGGGGCGAAAAACTGGCCGCGCTGTTCACCGGCATCAGCCTGGGCTCCATCCTGCTGCTGGTGGCGCTGGGCCTGGCCATTACCTACGGGCTGATGGGTGTGATCAACATGGCCCACGGCGAGCTGATGATGATCGGCGCCTATGCCACCTATGTGATGCAGGGTGTGTTCCAGCGGTACTTTCCGGGTGCGTTCGACTGGTACCTGGTCGCGGCCGTGCCGGTGGCATTCATGGCTTCGGCCCTGATGGGCGCGGTGCTGGAGCGCAGCGTGATCCGCTTCTTGTATGGCCGCCCGCTGGAGACGTTGCTGGCCACCTGGGGCATCAGCCTGATGCTGCAGCAGCTGGTGCGCACCGTGTTCGGTGCGCAAAACGTGGGCGTGGAAAACCCCGCGTGGATGAGCGGCGGCGTGCAGCTCATGGAAAACCTGCAGCTGCCCTGGAACCGCGTGATCATCGTCGCCTTCGCGCTGGCGGTGCTGGCCGGTGTGGCCTTCCTCATCAGCAAAACGCGCCTTGGCCTGTTTGTGCGCGGTGTTACGCAGAACCGGCCCATTGCCTCGTGCATGGGCGTGAACACGGCGCGCGTCGATACCTATGCGTTTGCACTGGGCTCGGGCATCGCGGGCCTGGCGGGCTGCGCGCTGAGCCAGGTGGGCAACGTGGGGCCCGACCTGGGGCAGAGCTACATCGTGGACTCGTTCATGGTGGTGGTGCTGGGCGGTGTGGGCCAGCTGGCTGGCACCGTGTATGCCGCGCTGGGTCTGGGTGTGCTCAACAAGTTCCTCGAAGGCTGGACGGGCGCCGTGCTGGCCAAGATCGCCGTGCTGGTATTCATCATCATCTTCATCCAGAAGCGACCGCAGGGCATCTTTGCGGTCAAGGGGCGTACGGCCGATTGAGGCCGATAGAGACAGACTGATATGACTACGCCATCTCCTATCCAACTTCCTGCTCCGGCACCGCTGCTTACCCGCAGCGGCTGGTCAGCCTTTATCGTGGCGCTCATCGTGGTGTGCGCCGTGGCGCCCGTACTCAATCTGTGGGTGCCCGCAGGCAGCGCATTCCACCTCAGCGACTACGCCGTGGCGCTGCTCGGCAAGATCATGTGCTACGCCATCTGCGCACTCGCCATGGACTTGATCTGGGGCTACACCGGCATCCTGAGCCTGGGCCACGGCCTGTTCTTCGCTTTGGGTGGCTATGTGATGGGCATGTATCTCATGCGCCAGATCGGCCGCGACGGCAACTACAAGAGCGACCTGCCCGACTTCATGGTGTTCCTCGACTGGAAGGAGCTGCCCTGGCACTGGGCGCTGTCCGACAGCTTTGTGGCCACCTTAATCCTCATCGTGGCGGTGCCCGGCGTGATCGCGTTTGTGTTCGGCTACTTCGCCTTCCGCTCGCGCATCAAGGGTGTGTATTTCTCCATCATCACCCAGGCCATGACCTATGCGGCCATGCTGCTGTTCTTTCGCAACGAGACGGGCTTTGGCGGGAATAACGGCTTTACCGACTTCAAGCGCATTCTGGGCATGCCCCTGGCCACACAGAACATGCGCATGACGCTGTTCGTGCTCACGGGCGTGACGTTGCTGGTGTTCTTTTTGCTGGCCCGCTGGCTGGTGCGCAGCAAGTTTGGCCGCGTGCTGCAGGCGGTGCGCGATGCCGAAACGCGCGTCATGTTCTCGGGCTACTCGCCGCTGCCCTACAAGCTCACCATCTGGACCATCAGCGCCATGATGTGCGGCGTGGCGGGCGCTCTGTATGTGCCCCAGGTCGGCATCATCAACCCCGGCGAGATGAGCGCCGCCAACTCCATCGAGATCGCAGTGTGGGCTGCAGTGGGTGGCCGCGCCACGCTGATCGGGCCCATCGTGGGGGCGTTCATCGTCAACGGTGCCAAGAGCTGGCTCACCGTGACGGCGCCAGAGTTCTGGCTGTACTTTCTGGGCGCGCTGTTCATCGCCGTCACGCTGTTCCTGCCCGATGGTGTGGTGGGCCTGGTGAAGAAGTTGAAGAAGAACAACAACAAGAAGACCGAAGGAGCCGCGCCATGACGCCTGATCTGATGGACGAAGGCGCGCGGCGCATTCAGGCCCGGCTGGCACCTGCTGCGCTGGGCCAGACCGAATCCGGTGGCCGCACTGCAGGCTTCTCGCGCATCGCCACGCCCGGCGAGGTGGATATCACCCACGGCCGCATCCTGTACCTGGAAGATGTGAACGTAAGCTTTGACGGCTTCAAAGCCATCAATAACCTGAGCCTGGACATCGCACCCGGCGAGCTGCGCTGCATCATCGGCCCCAATGGTGCGGGCAAGACGACGATGATGGACATCATCACCGGCAAGACGCGGCCGGACAGCGGCACGGTGTATTTCGGCTCGACCATCGACCTGCTGCGCCACAACGAGCCGGAGATCGCTAGCCTGGGGATCGGCCGCAAGTTTCAGAAGCCCACGGTGTTTGAGCAGCTCAGTGTGTTCGAGAACCTGGAACTGGCCTTGAAGACGCACAAGGGCGTGACGTCGAGCATGTTCTTCCGTCTCGACTCAATGCAGTCGGACCGGCTGGCCGAGATCCTGCACACGATTCATCTGGCAGACAGCGTGGCGCGCATGGCGGGGAACCTGAGTCATGGGCAAAAGCAGTGGCTCGAGATTGGCATGCTGCTGATGCAGGACCCCAAGTTGTTGTTGCTGGATGAGCCGGTGGCGGGGATGACGGATGAGGAAACCGCGCGCACTGCGGAGCTGTTTTTGACACTCAAGGGCAAGCATTCGCTGATGGTGGTAGAGCACGACATGTCTTTCATTCGCACCATTTCGGAGATCGTGACGGTGTTGTGCGATGGGTCTGTGCTGGCGCAGGGGACGCTGGACCAGGTGCAGGCGGATGAGCGGGTGATTGAGGTTTATTTGGGGCGGTGATGGTGCTTTGCCGCTCTGGTTCCTTTGGTCTTGAGAACGTCCGCTATCCGTTCGGGCTGAGCCTGTCGAAGCCTGGGCGTGCTGGTTTGAAAAGCGCGCTTGTGTTGAAGGCGGAAGCCGGGTTATCGCCCCGGCGGGCGACTCACTTTTCTTTGCTTCGCCAAAGAAAAGTAAGCAAAAGAAAGGCGACCCCCAGTCTGCGAACCCTTCGCGTTGCGAAGGGGCAAACCTGCGTCTGGGCGGTCGCGGGGTGCGCCGCAGAACTCGCTGCGCGCCTGCGGCGCGCCGCTCGGACAACCACGGCGAGTCAGATCACGAAGCATGGGCGCTCCGACGCCCATGCCACCCCGCAACCGCCCCGCCGCAGGCGCAGCCAGCAGGGGGTTGGGCACCCGAACATCCAACAGCCGAACAGCCACACGGGCCTTTGCTTCGCTCGGCCTCACCTCGCGGGCGCAAGCGCCACGCGCTGCGCAAACTGGGCCGAGCGAAGCAATGGCCCGAATGGATGTCCGCTCCCCGGGTTCCCTTCAGGATGCGCCGAGGAGCGCAGCGGCCAGCGGATCAGGGCTCGCGATTGTCTGAGCGCAACGCAGTGGAGCGAGTTCGAGCGAGACCCCGCTGGACGCGAGCACCGCAGGTTGCCCGCAGCGAAGCGAAGGGACGCAGCGTGTAGGGTCGCCTTCTCTTTGGTGACTTTCTTTTGGCGACACAAGAGAAAGTTACTGCGCCGCCGGGCGCACACCCCGGCTCCCGCCCTTGGCAAAGGCATGGGGATCGATCAGCGGAGGGCTTCGACAAGCTCAGCCCGAATGGGCAGGGGATGTCCAATACTATAAAAACAATAGCTGCTTGCGCTTGAAGGAAAAGCGCTAGAGGCCAAAAACACTCAAAACCACCATGCTCACCGTCCAAAATATCAACCAGTACTACGGCGGCTCCCACATCCTGCGCGACGTGAGCCTCACCGCCCAGGCCGGCAAAGTCACCGTCCTGCTAGGCCGCAACGGCGTCGGCAAAACCACGCTGCTCAAAAGCCTCATGGGCCTGGTCCCCATCAAAAGCGGGGGCATCACGTTCGATGGCAAACCCATCGACAAAACCACTCCCTATGACCGGGCGAGAGCAGGCATCGGCTTCGTCCCCCAAGGCCGCGAGATCTTCGGCCGCCTCACGGTAGAAGAAAACCTGCGCATGGGCCTGGCCTACAAAAGCGGCTCCACGCCCGTGCCCCCGCACCTGTACGAGCTGTTTCCCGTGCTCAAGCAGATGCTCAAGCGCCGGGGTGGTGACCTATCCGGCGGGCAACAGCAGCAGCTGGCCATCGCCCGTGCCCTGGCCCCCGGCCCGCGTTTGCTGATCCTCGACGAGCCCACCGAAGGCATCCAGCCCAGCATCATCAAAGACATCGGCCGCGTCATTCGCATGCTGGCCGACAAGGGTGAAATGGCCATCCTGCTGTGCGAGCAGTACTACGACTTCGCGCAGGAGCTGGCCGACGACTACCTGGTGATGGAGCGCGGCGAAGTGATTGCGCGCGGCCCGGGCAGCGAGATGGAAGCCAAGGGAATTCGCAATCTGGTCGCCATCTGAATGAAGGCGACAGACGCTCAGGCCTGCACCAGGCGGTTTTGTGAACCACGCCAGCGCGACACACTCTCCATGATCAGCACCGTGCACAGCACCCAGGTGCCCGCCAGCAGCCAGCCCGCCAGCACATCGCTGGCGTAGTGCACCTGCAGCACCACGCGGCTCCAGCCAGTGGTGAAGGTGAGCGCGCCCGCTGCCAGCACCGCAGGCAGGTGCCAGGGCCTTGGCAGCAGGCGGGTGGCCAGGTAGGCCAGCATGGCGAAGGCCGCCATCGACGCGCTGCTGTGCCCGCTCGGAAAGCTGAAACCGTGGGCCTGTGCAATGCCATGTTCGTGTTCCGGCCGCACGCGTTCGAAAAGTTTTTTCAGGATCTTGGTCAGTGCACCATTGCCGGCCAGGGCCACCAGCCAGCCGGTGGCCAGTAGGCGCTGCTGGCGCGCCCACAGCAGCACCGCCACCACCACGGTGCACCCGGCCAGCACCCACGAATCGCCCAGGTGCGTTAGCACCGCAAACCACTGCAGCACGGCCGTGTCGGCGTGCGTGCGCAGTCCTTGCGCAATGGCATCGTCCAGCGTTCCCCAACGGCCGCCCTCGCTCCAGCTTTCGGCCAGTTCGGCCATCGTGGCGCCCGCCAGCACCAGTGCAAATGCGCTGGCGCCCATGGCGGCCAGCACCACCCCATACGCCTGCGCGGGCAAAAACCTGCGCAGCGGCGGGCTGTGGTGCTGCGCGGTGCGTAAGCCGACCAAGGCCAGCGCGCCCACCAAGGCCGAGGCCACCATGCCTGCCACCCACCATTCCATGGGGTAGCGCGCCAGCAGCGCCCCCCGGCGCGGCAAGGTCCATCGGGGTCGTGAGTGTCGCTATCGTCATCGGGTGCTGGTGGCTTTCTGCGTTTTGTTTTGGAAGTCAATATGAGGGAGCCGGGCGTTGTAACCGAGTTCCCTACACCCCGCCACAGCGAAGGTGTATGCCCCCTTGCCATGGGGCGTCTGTCGGCAAACTCTGACAGGGCAAGGGCGCAGCTGCTGGCTGCGGCAGGGGCGCGGCGGGGCGATCATTCAGGTCACCGCATTACACAATTCAGGATGGCTGCAGGGGGCTCCCGGGCACAATCCGTGCCCGACGCTCCAGGCGTTGCCTCCTGACGCAGCCGTCGAACCATGACCCCTTCCGAGCATCCCCATCCTGTCCGTCCCCACGGGCCCATCCACCTGGTGGTGCCCAAGCGCCCCGGGGCCGACCTGGACCTGCTGCGCGCCAAGCTGGAAGGCGTGCCCGCCTTGCAGGAGCACGACGTGGTCTGGCATGTGCCCGACCAGCGCGGCGACATCGTGCAGCTGGCGCGCGATGCCGCGCAGGCTGCGCTGGCCGATGGCGGGCTGGTGGTGGCGGCAGGGGGTGACGGCACCATCAACGCCGTGGCCTCGGCGGCGCTGCTGGCGGGGGTGCCACTGGGGGTGGTGCCCATGGGCACGTTCAACTACTTCAGCCGCGAACACGGCTTGGCGCTGGACCCCGAAACCGCCGTGCAAGACCTGCTGCAGGCGCTGCGCAACGGCGACCTGCGCCCGGTGCAGGTCGGTTTTGTCAACCGGCGCATGTTTGTGGTCAACGCCAGTGTGGGCCTGTACCCCAAGATGCTGGCCGACCGCGAAATGGCCTCGCGCCGCTTTGGTCGAAAGCGCTGGGTGGCCGTGGCGGCTGCGGTATGGAGCATGTTCCGCCCCTCGGCGGGCCGCCGCTGGCGCGTAGTGATGAAGACCGACCGTGGTGCCCAGGCGCAGCAAGAGGAGCATCTGGTCACCACGCTGTTTGTGGGCAACAACCCTTTGCAGCTCGACCGCATGGGCCTGCCGCAGGCGCAAACAGTGGCCGACGGCGGCAAGCTGGCCGTGGTCATGCTCAAGCCCCAAGGCCGCTGGGCCATAGCGCGCACCGTGTGGAACGCGGCCACGGGGCAGCTGCACAAAGACAATGCCGTGGTCAGCATGGCCTGTACCGAGCTGACCGTCACCCCCGCCAGTTGGCGCCCACCGCAAGTCAAGCTGGCGTTTGATGGCGAGCGCGAATGGATGGTGCCGCCCCTGCATTTCCGCCTGAGCGAGCGCCCGCTGTGGCTGGTGGCGCCCACCACCTTGGTGCGTGATGATGAGCAGGAGGGCGAGACCCAGGGTGCTCCAGTTGCAGCGCCAGAACCCGCGTCGGTGCCCGGTCTCATGCCTGCATGACATTGGCCTGAAAGCACCGATGACCGTTTTGATGCACCTCTCGGATCTGCACTTTGGTGCACACGATCCTGCGGTGTGTGCGGCGGCCCAACGGCTGGCGCAGCGGCTGGGCGTGGCGATGGTGGTGGTGTCCGGCGACCTTACGCAGCGCGCCACCGCTGTGCAGTTTGAGCAGGCCGCGCGATTTGTCAAAGGCCTGCATGCCCGCTCTACCCTGGTGCTGGCTGGCAACCACGACCTGCCGCTGTTTGCCTGGTGGATGCGCTGGGGCCGCGCCTACGAGCGCTATGCCCACCAGTTCGGCATCGATCAGGAGCCCGTGCGGCAGATGGGCGCCTTTTATGTGGTGGGAGTGAACACCACCCGGCCCTGGCGGCACGAGCGGGGCAGCCTGTCGTCGGCGCAGATCGATCATGTGGCCATGCTGCTGGCGCGCGCCCCGCCGGATGCCTGGCGCATCGTGGCCAGCCACCACCCCCTGGTGTCCCGCGACGCCGCCGACCGCGCGCACCGGCCCCACCGGGCGGACGAAGCGTTGCAACGCTGGCGCGCGGCGGGTGCCCATATGCTGCTGTCAGGCCACGTGCATGAACCCAGCGTGTTGCAGCCCCTGCCGGGCCTGTGGGCCTGCCGCGCGGGCACGGCGGTATCGCACCGCCTGCGCCACGGCAGCCCCAACAGCCTGGTGGTGCTGACGGTAGAAGCCTCAGGCGCCGCCGTGGGGGGCTGGGCCCGCTATGCCGCGCGCTGGGATTACGACGAAGCGGCGGGGGAGTTTGTGTGTGTGCTGCGGCAGGCGGTGGGGGCGGAGTGAATCGTGGACCCGCGGGGAGCGGGAGCGGCGCTCGATAAAAAAGGGGCGCCCAAAGGCGCCCCAACCTTGGGACTCTCCGTAAACCTTTCTGAAAAACGGATCAAAACCGGTGGCGCACCCCCACCGCAAAGCCGGTGCCCTGTGCGCTGACTACAGACGGCGGCGCAGGCAGTGTGCGGGTCTGGGTGCTGTCGCGCATCACCATGGCATACAGGTCCGTGCGCTTGGACAGGAAATAGTCATACCCCAGGGTGAACACCTTGCGCTCCACATTGCCGCCCGCCACCGTGGCAGGCACGGGGCCCACGGTGTCGCTGGTGCGGCGCACCGCGTAGCCCGCCAGCACACGGCCTGCACCCACGGGCACAGCGGCGCTCACATCCCACACCCGATACGACAGGTTGAGCGGCGCAGCGGCCGTGCCCCGGTTGTCGATGCGGCCCAGGTGGGCAAACAGCTTGACCACCTCGAAGTCGTACGACGCCGCCAGTTGCCAGGCGCGTGTGTCGTTGGGCGAGGTGCCGTCGGCAAAGGTACCGGGGTTCTTCTTCACGCTCTGCCACGCCAGCGATGCGGCCCACGGGCCTTGGGCATAGGCCAGCCGGGCCGCGCTGTTGCCGCCGCCCTGGCCTTCAGAGATGGCATGTGCCACCGAGGCATTGAAGCCCGCAATGTTGGGGCTGTCATACACCACCGAGTTGGTCCATGCCGTGCCACCCGTGAGCGGGCTGCCGATGAAGGTGACCAGGTTCAGCGGCCCCAGCACGGTGGAGTCGCCAAACGCGTTGGAGGTGATGGAATTCAGGAACAGCAGCGATGTGACGTTGCCCAGCCGCACGCGGCCCCAATCGCGGTGCGACACACCCACCCAGGCGGCGCGCGAGAACACCGGGTCGGCCGCCACATTCACGGGCGCGGGCAGCGCGTCGCTGCGACCGGTGGCGCCGGAGTCGTTGCGCACAAAGGACGACAGCTCGAACTGCGCCGACAGCCCGCCGCCCAGGTCTTCGGTGCCGCGCACGCCCCAGTGGCTGGTGGACATGCCGCCACCGTCCAGTTTGGTCACGGCGCGGTCCTGCGCGTTGATGCCGGCGGCGGGGCCCGCAAAGCGGCCCACGGCGGCATCGACCAGGCCATACAGCTGCAGTCCGGGGCCGGATGCTGGCTGTGCCTGCGCGGCGAGGGTGGTGGCAGACAGGGCTGCAGCGGTGCCTAGGGCGCGTGTCCAGCGCCGACGGGCCCGAGGGTGGAAGAGGTGGGGCGTGGGGGAGGTGCGAGGTTTCATGGCGTCTTTCGATGGGTGAGGGGCAAGCGGAGGGCGAACCGGTCCACGGCGCAGCCAGGGCTGTTCCGAAAACGCAGTTCAACGGGGAAAGGCGTCAGCGCGTTGTGTGCGCCGAAAGCGGTGCGGCTAGGGTGTGCCGGTCTGGCGTGCCGATGCCCAGGGTGGGGCGGCAGCGCAGGGCCCCAGCCACCTGGGGTGGCGGTGGGCAGGGACCAGAAAAATGGGCGTGGCTGTGCCTGGCATGCGGCGCTCGCGCGGCAGTGCGAGTGGTAGGGGTGGGCGTGTCAGCGGTTCGGCGTCAGTGCACCTGGCCTTCACAGGCGCCACGCATGCCTTGCGCGATGAAACGCACCAGCAGTGGCCCCGCTGCAGCCTCGTCGCCCGGCTGGTTCTGGCCGTACGACAGGCGCTCGATGCGCTGGTCGTTCACATGGTGCAGCAGGGCCCCCAGTGCGAACTGGTAACACCACGCGGCCTGGCTGCGCGTAGCCTGGGGCAGGGCGGCGGCAATGGCATCGATGAACGCATGGGCCAGGGGGTCGAACAGCTCGCGGATGATGGGCTCGTCTTCTTCCAGGTGGTCGTTCATGCCGCGCGACAGCAGGCGCAGAAAGTGGTGGCCCGCAGGCTGGCGGGCCACCTCCAGCACGGGCAGCACGAAGGCCTTGACGATTTCGTCCAGCAACTGGCCGGGCGGTGCCTTCTGCTGGGCGTCGGCCAGCGACTTGAGGCGCACATCGATGTAGCCCGCATGCGCGCGAAAGATGGCGTGGTACAGCGACAGCTTGGGTCCGTAGTAGTAGCCCACCAGCGCCAGCGGCACACCGGCTTCGTCGGCAATGTCGCGGATCGACACGCCATGAAAACCACGCGTGGCAAACAGCCGTTCGGCCGCCTGCAGGATGTTGGCCTGGCGATTGGGCGCCAGCGCTTCTTCGCTGGTGGCGCTGCGGGCCGCAGCACGCGTGCGCGCCGGGGCTTTCGCGGCAGGGGTGGCGGGCACGGTGGCCGCAGTCTGGGGGGTGGATCGGGATTTGGGCATAGGCTGGTTTATACGGTTGTATAAATTAATTGAACACTCGTACAAACCCCAGTCGATTTCAATTTGTACGTTCGTATAATTTTTTCATGCCACCCGCTGCAGACCCTGTCAGATCTGGCTTGCGGGGTGTCGCTGCAACTTCCATCCATTCCAACCGGAGACAGACACCATGTTCACCCGCCGCCGTTTTACCCAGCTTTCTGCTGCCCTGCTGCCCACCCTGGGCGGTGCTCCTGTCGCCTGGGCGCAGGCGGGCAAAGACGCCATGCCCGACATGGCGCGCATCATCTCGGGCTTTCCGGCCGGGGGGACGGCCGATGCGCTGGCGCGCCGTGTGGGCGACCGCATGCGCGGCCACTACGCAGCGTCCTTGGTGGTGGACAACAAACCCGGCGCAGGCGGGCAGATCGGCATCCTCAACCTGCGCGACAGCCCGGCCGATGGCACCAGCCTGCTCATCACGCCGTCGTCCATGCTGTCCATCTACCCCTACACCTACCCCAAGCTGCGCTACACGCTGGACGATGTGGCGCCCGTGTCACTGGGCGCCATGTTCGACCACGGCCTGGCCGTGGGCCCCGGTGTGCCCGACAGCGTGCGCACGCTGGCCGACCTGCTGGACTGGATGCGCGCCAACCCCGGCAGCGCCAACTACGGCAGCCCCGGTGCGGGCTCCATGCCGCACATGGTGGGCGTGCTGCTGGGGCAGTTCAGCAAGATCGACATGCGCCATATCGCCTACCGGGGCACGGTGCCCGGCATGCAAGACCTGCTGGGCGGGCAGATCCCTGCGTTCTGGGGGCCGATTGGCGACTACCTGCAGCATGGCAAGGGCGGCAAGCTGCGCGTGCTGGCCATTGCGGGCAGCAAGCGCTCGCCGTTCCTGCCGCAGGTGCCCACGCTGACGGAGTTGGGCTACCCCCTCAAGGTCAGCGAGTGGTACGGCTTCTTTCTGCCTGGCAAGGCGACGCCCGAGACCATCAAGCGCGCATCCGATGCCCTGCAGGCCGCATTGAGCCAGCCCGAGGTGGTGGACTACGGAAAGCAGTACGGCCTGGAGGTCAAACCCTCCACCGCCGCCCAGTTGGCGCAGATGCTCAAGGCCGATGCCGACCAGTGGCGCGGCCTCATCAAGCAGACCGGCTTCACGGCCGAATCCTGATCGCCTTGTTTCGACCTTTCCACCCGACCCCGCCATGACCACCACGCTCGCCACACCTGCGCGCCGCATCGTCGATATCTCGATGCACCTTGAAAACGATGTTGTCTCCGACCCGCCGGGCCTGGGCCCGCGCATCAACTACATCGACCACCAGATGAGCTTTGCGGACCTGGCGCAGTTTTTTCCGGGCCTGCAGAAGGAAGACCTGCCCGACGGCGAATCCTGGGCTGTGGAGGACGTGCAGCTCAACACCCACAACGGCACCCACCTGGACGCGCCATACCACTTCGCCTCCACCATGGACGGCGGCCAGCGCGCGCTGTCCATCGACGAGGTGGACCTGAACTGGTGCTTCCAGCCCGGCGTGAAGCTGGACTTTCGCCACCTGCCTGACGGCTACGTGGTGCAGGCTGCAGACGTGGAAGCGGAGCTGACACGCATCGGCCACACGCTGCAGCCGCTGCAGATCGTGGTGGTCAACACCCGCGCTGGCAGCGCCTACGGCACGGCGGGCTACACGCGCGCGGGTTGCGGCATGGGCTACGAGGCCACCATGTACCTGCTGGAGCGCGGCGTGCGCCTGACCGGCACCGACGCTTGGAGCTGGGACGCCCCCTTCGCCTACACCGCACAGCGCTATGCCGAAAGCGGCGACGCATCGCTGATCTGGGAGGGCCACAAGGCCGGGCGCGACATTGGCTATTGCCATCTGGAAAAACTGCACAACCTGGAGGCGCTGCCCGCCAGCGGCTTCTATATTGCGTGCTTTCCGGTCAAGGTGCGCGGCGCCTCGGCAGGCTGGACGCGGGCCGTGGCGATCTTCGACCCCGTGCTGCCGCTGCAACCCGCTACCGGGGCGACGCCATGAAACTTGCGACACTGCGAAACGGCCAGCGCGACGGCCACCTGGTAGTGGTGTCGGCCGATGCCCGCCGTTGCATCGATGCCAGCCCCGTGGCCCCCACGTTGCTCGATGCCCTGGAGCGCTGGACTGTGGTGGAGCCCGCTCTGCACGACCTGGCCCGCACCGTGAACGCGACCGCCGCCCCGGGCGCCATGCCCTTTGATGCGCGCCAGTGTTTGGCACCGCTGCCACGCACCTGGCAGTGGCTGGACGGCTCGGCCTTTCTGAACCACGGCCACCTCATGGAGCGCGCGTTCAAGGTGCCGCCGGTGGCCGACTTCGACACCATCCCGCTCATGTACCAGGGCGCGGCCGACGACTTTCTGGGTCCGCACGACGATGTGGCCCTGCCGTCCGAAGCCGACCAGATCGACTTTGAGGGCGAGTTTGGCGTGGTGCTCAGCGAAACCCCCCTGGGCGTCACCGCCGAAGAGGCGCTGCAGCATGTGCGCCTCATCGTGCTCATCAACGACTGGAGCCTGCGTGCCTTCGGCCCGCGCGAGGCCAAAAGCGGCTTCGGCTTTGTGCAGGCCAAGCCGTCCACCGCATTCGCGCCCATCGCCATCACGCCCGACGAACTGGGCGCAGCGTGGAACGGCGGCCGCGTGCACCTGCGGCTGCAGACGCAGCGCAACGGCGAATGGTTTGGCCACCCGCACGGCGGCGCCATGCACTTTGACTTCGGCCAGCTGATCGCCCATGCAGCGCGCACGCGCAGGCTGTCGGCAGGCACCCTGATTGGCTCGGGCACCGTGTCGAATGCGGATGTGGCCGTGGGCTCGTCCTGCATCGCCGAGCGCCGCATGGTCGAGGCGCTGGCCGACGGCGCGCCGCACACGCCGTTTCTGCGCTTTGGCGAGCGGGTGCGCATGGTGGCGCTGGACGAGCAGGGCCAGCCCGCGCCGTTTGGCGTGATCGATCAGATGGTGGTGCCGGGCGACGCTGCGGGCCCCGGGCGGGTGAATACTTTAGATGCTATTAGTTCGATAGCAATATAGGCTTGATGGTCGTGCGATAGAGGCCAAAAAAGCTTGAATTTTTCGCTCCAGTCCATCGCGCCGTGGGGCCGCCGCCTCACCCTCCATCACCCGCAGCGCTGGGTCTTTCTCCCTCTCCCCTCGCGGGAGAGGGCTGGGGAGAGGGGGCGCTCTGGGGCTCGGTGCCCCCCTCTCCCCTGGCCCGCTCCCAGCAGGGGCGATGGGGCATACCAAGTCAGCTTCCGCCGCACGGCCCGGGGTGTTTTCACCGGTTGACCAGCCGGTGGGCGGCGCCTATTCTGGCTGGCAGGGGCCGGCGATGCCCCCTATACCAACGAACTCCCCCACCTCCCCCGCGCCATGCACAAAGAATTCCACCACGATGCGGTGCGCCGCCTGCAGACGCTGATCGAGCGCGAGACCGGCGCGCCGCTGCGCGAAGAAGCCCTCGCCGAGATGGCTGCCATCCTGCGCCAGGGCGACGGCCCGGAAGGTGCCGCCACCGATGACCGGTCTGTGGCCCCGCGCGAGGTCACCATCCTGCTGGCCGACCTGCGCGGGTTCACCGCTCTGTCGGGCTCGCAACCGGCGTCGGTGGTGATTGCGGCGCTCAACCGCTGCCTGTCGCGGTTGTCTGAAGTTGTGTTCAAGTACCAGGGCAGCATCGACAAGTTCATGGGCGACTCGATCATGGTGCTGTTCGGTGCGCCTGTGGCGCGCGAGGACGATGTGGATCGCGCGCTGTTGTGTGCCGTGGAGATGCAGATGGCAATGCGCGAGCTGAACCTCGCCCACCTGCGCGAGCGGCTGCCCGAGGTCTTCCTGGGCATTGGCGTGAACACGGGCACGGTGATGGCGGGGCGTTTTGGCTCGGACGTGTATTCCGAATACACCGTGATCGGCGAGGCCGTCAACCTGGCCTCGCGCATTGAGGCACTGAGCCTGCGCGGCCAGGTGCTCATCAGCGACACGACGTACCAGCGCTGCTGGGGTCTGGTGTCGGCGTCTGCCCCCATGCAGGTCTACGTCAAGGGCCGCACGCAGCCCGTGAGCCTCCGCGAGCTGATCGCCATCCCTTCTCAAAAGCTCAAGGTGCCGCGCCAGGAGTTTCGCCGCAGCCACCGTGTGGATGCGCGCCTGCCCTGCCTGTGCCAGCGCATGCAGGACAAGATCGTGGTGCCCCACATCGTGCACGGTGCCATCCGCGACATTGGCTACCACGGCCTGCTGGTGGAGCTGATCGAGCCGCTGGAGCCGCACAGCGAGATCAAGCTGGAGTTTGAGCTGCCGCTGGTGGACTACCGCGTGGCTGATGTTTACGCGCGCGTCATCACCCTCAAGCAGGAAGGCGACGAGTGGGTGGCGGGCTTGGAGTTCACCTCGATCAGCGCCGAATGCCATGCCAAGGTGCAGATGTTTGTGCAGCTGCTGGTAGCGCACTGATCGACGCGGGTGTGCCCCGGGGCACATTCAACAGCCCAGCATCTGCGCTAGATCGTTCAGGTCTGTGGCGTGCAGATCGTTGCCAGGCTGTGGCGTACTGTCCTTGGGCTGTGCGGCGCCCAGTTCCAGGGGGCGCTCGACGTAGGCGGTGCGCAGGCCACATGCGCGGGCAGCGGCCAAGTCGTCGTGGTGCGTGGCTACCAGCGCCACCTGTTCGGGCTGCAGGTCAAACACGCGCGCTACGCCCAGGTAGGTCTCGGGGCTGGGTTTGTAGGCCTTGAACACCTCGGCGCTTAGCACGCAGTCCCACGGTAGCCTGGCGCGCTTGGCCATGTTGGTGAGCAGGCCGATGTTGCCGTTGGACAGTGTGGTGATGGTGAAGCGTGTCTTGAGCCGCGTGAGGCCTTCCACGCTGTCGGGCCAGGCATCGAGCCGGTGCCACACATGGTTGAGGTGGCGGCGCTCGGCCTCGGGCAGGTGCGCTAGGCCAAAGCGCGGCAGGATTTCGTCGAGGATGCTGCGGTGCAGGTCGTCGACCAGTGTCCAGCCCTGCTCACCCCGCATCACGCGGGCCATTGCCGGCTGGTAGCCGGCGCGCCACGCCAGCGCAAACGCGTCTCCATCTACCGCAGGGTACAGCGCCTGCATCTCGCGCACGATGCTGCCGTGCCAGTCCACCACGGTGCCAAAGATGTCGAACGCCAGCACCTTCACGGTGCTGGCGATGTGGTCTGCTGTGCTTGGGGTGGTCGTCATTCGCAGTCCTTGAAAAAGGAGGAAGGGCGTGGTCAGGGCGTCAGCGTAGCAGCCATAGCTGAAATGGCTTTGAACCTGGGTTACATATTTCCCCGCTTCAGCAAGGCGGTGCTTTGCATGCTATGGTTACAAAAATCGGGTTTACCCCCGTAACTGCGTTTCTTTCTCTCCTTCTCCCTGTCTCGTCTACCTTCTGCGCCCTGCCGTCGCTTGCCGGTGCAGCGTCTCCCCTGTTGTTGCCATGACCGCGCCCCTTTCCCCCACGTCCATCGCCGCCACCCCTACCGACGACCGCACCTTGGTGCGCGCCGTGCTGGCCCTCGGGGTCGGCGGCTTTTCCATCGGCACGGGTGAGTTCGTCATCATGGGCCTGCTGCCTGAGGTAGCGCGCGACATTGGTGTGAGCATCCCGCAGGCCGGGCATGTCATCAGCGCCTATGCGCTGGGCGTAGTGGTGGGCGCGCCCGTGCTGGCCGTGCTGTGCGCCCACTGGGGGCGGCGCGCGCTGCTGATGGCGCTGATGGTGGTGTATGCGCTGGGCAATTTCGCATCGGCGCTGGCCCCGGGCTATGGGTCGCTGAGCGCCATGCGCCTGTTCACCGGTCTGCCACACGGCACCTACTTTGGCGTGGCCGCGCTGGTGGCCGCCGCACTGGCGCCACCGGGGCGCCGCGCACGCGCAGTGGGCTGGGTCATGCTGGGCCTCACCACCGCCACGCTGGTGGGTGTGCCCATTGCCGCTGCGCTGGGCGAGGCTTTTGGCTGGCGCGCTGCGTTTGTGTTTGTGGGTTTGATCGCGGTGGCCGCCGTGGTCATGGTGCGCCTTTGGGTGCCCGCCATGCCCGCGTCGCACGGCGCCAGCCCGCTGCGCGAGCTGGGCGCGCTGGCCCGCAAGCAGGTGTGGTTCACGCTGGGCATTGGCGCCATTGGTTTTGGTGGCATGTTTGCAGTGTTCAGCTACATCAAGCCCACCTTGATCGAAGTGGCCGGCATGCCGCCTGCGCTCATGCCCTTTGTGCTGTCGCTGTTTGGCCTGGGCATGGTGGCGGGCAATTTGGTCGGCTCGCGCATGGCCGACAAGGCGCTGATGCCTGCTGTGGGCAAGGTGCTGGTGTGGTCCATCCTCGTGCTGGCGCTGTTTGTGCCCGCCGCACACCATCCTGCCAGCGCCGCGCTGGCCACGTTCTTTTTGGGCACCTTGGTGGCCATCGGCCCCGCGCTGCAGATCCGCCTGATGGACGTGGCGGGCGACGCGCAGACCCTGGCCGCTGCACTCAACCACTCGGCCTTCAATGCCGCCAACGCGCTCGGCGCTTGGCTGGGTGGCGTGGCGATCTCGGCAGGCATGGGCTGGACGTCCACCGGCTGGGTGGGCGTGGTGCTGGGCTTGGGTGGCGTGGCCATTTTTGCGTGGTCGCTGGGCAGCGAAAAGGCAACGGCCGCACGCGCCTCTGCCACCGCATAGCCCAACACCACGGGCCGCCCGCGCCGTAGCGGCTTTGCGACAGCCGCGCGCAAGGTGGCTGGCTGGCGCTGTGTTGTGCGTTACATTGGCTGCGGGCTGGCCTTTCTGCCAGCCACGTCGCTCGGACGGTTCCGGGCGCTTACGTGAAAGTCACACCGCATGTCTGCATCGCAGGGCAAGCGCCGTTTTGCGCGCATCGATCGCCTTCCTCCCTACGTCTTCAACATCACGGCCGAGCTGAAACTCGCCGCCCGCCGCCGGGGCGAAGACATCATCGACATGAGCATGGGCAACCCCGACGGGGCCACGCCACCGCACATCGTCGCCAAGCTCACCGAAGTGGCCCAGCGGCCCGACACCCATGGCTATAGCGCTAGCAAGGGCATCCCCCGCCTGCGCCGCGCCATCAGCCACTGGTACAAAGACCGCTACGCGGTGGACATCAACCCCGACACCGAGGCCATCGTCACCATCGGTTCCAAGGAAGGCCTGGCCCACCTGATGCTGGCCACGCTGGACCGGGGCGACACCGTGCTGGTGCCTGACCCGAGCTATCCCATCCACATCTACGGTGCGGTGATTGCCGGTGCCGACATCCGCAGCGTGCCTGTGGCGCCCGATGTGGACTTTTTTGCCGAGCTGGAAAAGGCTATCCGCGGCAGCTATCCCAAGCCCAAGATGATGATCTTTGGCTTTCCCAGCAACCCCACCGCGCAGTGCGTGGAGCTGAGCTTCTTCGAGCGTGTCATCGCCCTGGCCAAGAAGCACGACATCCTGGTGGTGCACGACCTAGCCTATGCCGACATCGTGTACGACGGCTACCGCGCCCCCAGCATCATGGAAGTGCCCGGCGCCAAGGACGTGGCGGTGGAGTTCTTCACCCTGTCCAAGAGCTACAACATGGCCGGCTGGCGCGTGGGCTTCATGGTCGGCAACCCCGACCTCGTGGCCGCGCTCGCGCGCATCAAGAGCTACCACGACTACGGCACCTTTACCCCCCTGCAGGTCGCGGCCATTGCCGCGCTGGAGGGTGACCAGCAGTGTGTGAAAGATATTGCTGCCCAGTACCAGCGCCGCCGCGACGTGCTCTACAAGGGCCTCACCGAAGCGGGTTGGGCGGTGGACTGCCCCAAGGCCAGCATGTACATCTGGGCCCGCATCCCCGAGCCGTATCGCGCGCTGGGCTCGCTGGAATTTGCGAGGCAACTGCTGGACAAGGCCAAGGTGTGTGTGTCGCCGGGCATTGGTTTTGGCGACCAGGGGGATGAATATGTGCGCTTTGCGCTCATCGAGAACGAGGCACGGATTCGGCAGGCGGTGCGGGGGATTCGCGCAATGTTCAAGGCCGATGGTTTACTGAAGGTGCCTGCGGCCGCTGCGGCTTGAGGCCTGCCGAAAACACCTGCAGTGATGACTGCGGGCACCTGCGGGACGGCTTGCAGCTGAACTGGCGGGTGCGCACGGGCCCATCAGCGTATAGGTATTGCTGGCGAATGCCTATACGATCCCTCTCCTGTTGCTTAACAAAACGCGGAGGGGGGTCCATGAAGGAACGTATGAAGAATTGGCTCGTGGCGCTTGTGATGCTGTGCGCCGCAGCGGCGTCCCATGCGCAGTCCACGACCTACGTTGCCACCGCGACGGGCAACTACACCGCACTCATCAATTTCACGCTCTGTGTGGCGGGCCCCTGCCAGAACTTCAATACCGGCATAGGTGCATCCGGCTCGTTCACGACGTCCGCCCCGCTGGCGGCCAATCTGTCTGCCGCGAACGTGGCGCCTCTGGTCACGGCCTTCAGCTTCTCGGATGGAATCCACACCTATTCCAGCGGAGACCCTGCTGCCCGCATCTTCCTTTTCAACGTATCCACCAACGCCTCCGGCGCCATCACCACCACGGACATCCGGATCCAGCGCTGGCTGACCGGAACCACTCTCCATGTACCGGGAGACCGGCATTCCTGGATCTTCTTTCAGGCAACAGGGGAGGTCGATCACAACGCGCAGTGCCTCACCGTCGGCGCCTCGCCCGCGGGTGTGCTGGATTCGTGCGTTCTCGTCCTGGGTGCTGACACCAGCCGGTCGCTGGCATTTGGGTCCACCCGGGCTTGGGCCGTGGCGCCCTCTGCAGTCACCGCTGTTCCCACCCTGGCCGAATGGGGCCTGGTCCTGATGGGCGTGTTGATGGGGGTTGCCGCTTTGGCGCCCCTGAACCGTCGTTTCCGGGCGAGCGCTGGCACTGTGGCCTCTTGACGGGGCGCGGCCTAGAGTCGCCGGGCGCACCGTTGCAATGCTTTGGCAGTGCCGCGTGCGCCGCCTTGGTCAGGCCTCGCCGGTGGGCACGCAGGCCCGCCAGCCTTACATCGCCCAGATGCGGGGCGCTTCTCCGTTCAACCCCCACATCACCTCCCGCCAGGCCACCCGCACCGCCTTGAGCAGCTTCATCGCAGGCTCCACCTGCGGCGCCAGCACGCGCACCACCACCATGCGGTCGTTGGGGCTGGTGGCGCCTGCGGTGGCTTTGACCTGGGGGTGCTGATCCATCACTGCGCGGGCCGCGTCCAGCGCAGCGTCGCGGCGCGTGCGGTCGAGGGGAGTGCCTACGGCAAAGAACATACTGGCCATGCAGCGGTGGCCTGCCAGGCCCAACGGGCTGCTCAGCAGCCGTTCATCGGCCGCGTCGATCACGCCGCGCTCCAGCCACAGGCCGGGCACTTCCAGGTGCTGGGTGAAGCGGCCTTGTTCAAACGGCTGGCCCGCGTGCGGCAGGCCCAGCGCGGTCACGTCCCAGGCGATGCATTCGGCGCCGGGGGCGAGGTTCAGCGTGAGGTGGTTTTCGGCGTGGCAGGCGCTATAGCACAGGGCCTCCAGCGGCAGCCATTCCAGGCGTGCGCCATCGGCCAGGGTGAGGTGGCTGCGCTGCAAGGCCAGCGGGCCGGTGGAGCGGTAGAAGCGCGTGGCGCCGGGGGTGGTGACCAGGCCGTGGGCGCCGGGGCCGACGGTGGTGGTGATGTCCAGCGTGTCGCCGCCCACCAGGCCGCCGGGTGGATGCACCAGCACGTTGTGGCAGATGGCGTCGCCCTCGGGGTACAGGCTTTGCAGGATGCGCAGCGGGCCGTTGTGCTCGTAGCGGGCTACGGTGCGGGCGTTGTTGTTTTGTGCCGTGTAGTCGAGCTGCAGGCGGGCGTGCCAGGACATGGAGGAGTTTTTGCTATCAAATAAGTAGCTTATTGCGCAATGCAGATAAGCGCTAGGGGCCTTTGGGGTCGAATAATAGCTGACGGTAGGTGGGTGCTTGGTTTGTTTTCGGAGACGGGCCGGTGGCGGGGCTGCACAGCATCGTCTGCTCCTCCCTTTGGCAGGCCCTCCCTCGCGACAACGGCGCGAGGGGGGGGTGTGAGCTGTTCTAAAACTCCAGGTTGTCAATCAACCGCGTGCTGCCCAGCCGCGCAGCCCCCAGTGCCACCAGCGAGCCCGCTGCATCGGCCGCTGTGGCGGGCAACAGGTCGGCGCGGCGGCGTACGGTGAGGTAGTCCGGTGCCCAGCCCCGCGCGCGCAGGGCGTCCAAGGCCCGGGGCTCCACCGCGCTGCGGTCGTTGGGCGCAGCGTTCAGCCATTGCTGTGCCAGTTGCTTCAATGCCTGCGACAGGGCTACGGCTTCTTGCCGCTCTTCCAGGCTGAGGTAGCCGTTGCGTGAACTCAATGCCAGGCCATCGGCCGCGCGGCAGGTCTCGCCCGCTACCACCTCAATCGGCAGCGCAAACTGCTGCACCATGTGGCGGATCACCATGAGCTGCTGGTAGTCCTTCTTGCCGAACACGGCGGTGCCGCCCGTCTGGCCGAGCACGCAGGCAAAGAGCTTCATCACCACCGTGCTCACGCCTGTGAAGAAGCCGGGGCGGAAAAGGCCTTCCAGCATGTCGGCCAGTGCTGCGTCGGGGTGCACCTTGAAGGTCTGGGGCTGTGGGTACAGGTCGGCCTCGCGCGGGGCAAACAGCACATCGCAGCCCGCAGCTTGCAGCTGTGCGCAATCGGCCTCCCAGGTGCGGGGGTAGCTGTCAAAGTCCTCGTGCGGCAAAAACTGCAGGCGGTTCACAAAGATGCTGGCCACGGTCACGTCGCCCAGGGGCTTGGCCTGGCGCACCAGGGCGATGTGCCCGTCGTGCAGGTTGCCCATGGTGGGCACAAAGGCGGGGTGGCGATAGGAGGCCAGGGCCTGGCGCAGGTCTGCAATGGAGCGGGCAATCAGCATGGGGTGGGAGAGGTCGAAAAGAAATGAAGAAATGCGGTGAAGGCTCACCAGGCGTGCAAGGCGTTGTCCGGGAACTGCCCCTGCTTCACAGCCTGCACATAGGCCTCCATGGCGCCGCGTACGCTGCCTGCGTCCTGCATGAAGTTGTGGACGAACTTCGGCATCTTTCCGAGGTTCATGCCCAGCATGTCGTGCAACACCAGCACCTGGCCGGCCGTGCCGTTGCCCGCGCCGATGCCGATGGTGTGGCAGTGCAGCAGCTCGGCAGTGAGGTCGGCGGCCAGCGCGGCGGGCACCATCTCCAGCACCAGCATGGTGGCGCCTGCGTCTTGCAGCTCATGTGCCTCCTTGCGCAGGGTGCGGGCGTCATCGTCGGTCTTGCCCTGAACACGGTAGCCGCCCAGGGCATGCACCGTCTGCGGTGTGAGGCCCAGGTGGGCGCACACCGGCACGCCGCGCCGCACTAAAAACTCCACCGTGGGCGCTGTCCAGCCCCCGCCTTCGAGCTTGACCATGTGCGCTCCCGCCTGCATCAGCACGCAGGCGCTGCGCAGCGCCTGCTCTCGGCTCTCGGCATAGGTGCCATAGGGCAGGTCGGCCACGAGCCAGGCCGTGCCCTGCACGCGGTGCAGGCCACGCGCTACGCTGGCCGTGTGGTAGGCCATGGTGTCCAGCGTCACGCCCACCGTGCTGGGCAGGCCCTGGCACACCATGCCCAGCGAATCCCCCACCAGAATGCATTCCACCCCCGCCGCATCGGCCACGGCCGCAAACGTGGCGTCGTAGGCGGTGAGCATGGTGATCTTCTCGCCTGCTGCGCGCATCTGCGCCAGGCGCGGCAGGCTGACCGGGCGGCGTTGGGGCAGGGGGGATGCGGGCGGCAGGGTGCCGTAGGGTGTTGCGGAAGCGGTGCTGGTGGCAGTCATGGGGCATCCATGGGCAAAAATTGCCGCGAGTCTATGCGACCAATAATGGGTGTACTTATTGGTTGTCTGCCCAGTGGTATGCGGCCTAGGTCGGTACCATGGCCTTTGCGTTCCCGGTATGCTCGCGGCCCATGACAGCAGCGTTACACCCCGCGAACACCCTCATGAGCGATACCGATGTGATGGCCCTGGCCCAGGCCGACGTGGCCCGTGCTTTGGCCGAAGATGTAGGCGCCGGCGACCTCACGGCCGGCCTGATCGACCCCACCCGCCGCGCCCGTGCCCGCATCCTGGCGCGCGAATCCGCCGTGATCTGCGGCGCCCCTTGGGCCGAAGCCGCGCTGCGCGCACTCGACCCTACGGTGCAGATCACCTGGCATGTGGCCGAGGGCCAGCGTTGCGCGCCCGATCAGGTGGTGCTGGAGCTGGAAGGCAATGCCCGCGCACTACTGTCGGCCGAGCGCACTGCGCTCAACTTTCTGCAGCTGCTGTCGGCCGTGGCCACCAAGACCCGCACCTATGTGGATGTGGTGGCGGGCACCCGTGCCCACATCGTGGACACGCGCAAGACCATCCCCGGCCTGCGCTTGGCGCAAAAGTACGCCGTGCGCGTGGGCGGCGGCACCAATCACCGCATCGGTCTGCACGACGCAGTGCTCATCAAGGAAAACCACATCGCCGCCGCCGGTGGCGTGACGGCTGTGCTCAAAGCCGCCCAGACTGTGGCAGTTCAAGCAAAGTTCGTCGAGATTGAAGTGGAAACCCTGGAGCAACTGACCGAGGCGCTGGATGCAGGTGCCAAGATGGTGCTGCTCGACAACATGCCGCTGCCCACGCTGCGCGAGGCGGTGCGCATCAACGCGGGCCGTGCAATTTTGGAAATATCGGGCGGCGTCACGCTCGAAGGCTTGCGCGAACTGGCCGAGACGGGGGTGGACCGCATCTCTATCGGCACGCTGACCAAGGACGTCAAGGCGACGGACTTTTCCATGCGCCTGCAGGAGCTGTCATGACCACCGCTGTAATGAACCGCATCGACGTGGAGTACGAGCAGCCGCTCGATACCGAGGAAGGCTCCGTCTGCTCCACCAAACACGCCTGGGCGCGCGTGCCACCCGAACCCACGCAGGCCGAACGCCTCGCGCTCAAGGACAAGATTCGCCGCCTGCTCAAAGAGAAAAATGCGGTGATGGTGTCGCACTACTACGTGCACCCCGACCTGCAGGACCTGGCCGAAGAAACCGGCGGCCTGGTGAGCGACTCGCTGGAGATGGCGCGGTTTGGCCGCGACCATGCCGCGCAGACCCTGGTGGTGAGCGGCGTACGCTTCATGGGTGAGACGGCCAAGATTTTGAGCCCCGAAAAGACGGTGCTCATGCCCGACCTGGATGCGACCTGCTCGCTCGATCTGGGCTGTCCTGTGGAGGAATTCAGCGCGTTCTGCGACGCCCACCCCGACCGCACCGTGGTGGTCTACGCCAACACCAGCGCGGCCGTGAAGGCGCGGGCCGATTGGCTGGTCACATCCAGCTGCGCGCTCGACATCGTCGGTGCCTTGAAGGCAGCAGGGCAAAAGATCCTGTGGGCGCCCGACCGCCACCTGGGCGCCTACATCCAGCGCGAAACCGGGGCCGACATGGTGTTCTGGAACGGCGCCTGCATCGTGCACGACGAGTTCAAAGCCTTCGAGCTGGAGGCGCTCAAAAAAGATCACCCCCACGCCAAGGTGCTGGTCCACCCCGAAAGCCCTGCAGACGTGATCGCCCTGGCCGATGCCGTGGGCTCCACCAGCGCCATCCTCAAGGCCGCACGCGAGATGGATGCCACCGAATTCATCGTAGCCACCGACAACGGCATGATGCACAAGCTGCGCACGCTGAACCCCGGCAAGGTGTTCATTGAGGCCCCCACCGCCGGCAACAGCGCCACCTGCAAGAGCTGCGCGCACTGCCCCTGGATGGCGATGAACGGCCTGGCCGATGTGGCGCGGGTGCTGGAGACCGGCGCCAACGCGATCCATGTGGACCCGGCGCTGATCCCGCGCGCGCGCCAGCCGATTGACCGCATGTTGGCCTTCACGGCCGCGCTGAGGAACGGGCTGCCCACGGCGGGCCTGGTCCCTGGCATCGGGGCCGCCTGAGGCATCACGCTGGTATTGAATCGTGGCGCACCCGACGGGCGCGGACTACGCCACGCCGTCCACAATGACGTGCCGCGTGCCCGCCGAGCAGCTTTCAATGCGGGCCCGGATGCGATAGACATCGCGCAGCATGGCTGCAGTAATCACCTGCTCGCAAGGCCCGCTGTGCTGCGCCTGGCCGTTGGCGATCACCAGGGCATGGTCGCAGTAGCGCAGCGCCTGGTTGATGTCGTGCAGCGCGATGAACACGATCAGCCCCCGCTCCTGTACCAGCGAGCGCATGAAGTCCAGCACCTGGATCTGACGGTGCAGGTCGAGCGCGCTGGTGGGCTCGTCCATGAGCAGGATCTCGGGGTCGCGCGCCAGCGTCTGGGCGATGGACACCAGTTGCCGCTGGCCGCCACTGAGTTCCCCCAGGTTGCGAAAGGCAAGGTCCGCAATGCCCAGTGACGCGGTGATGGCGTCCACCTGCGCCAGTTCGGCATCGCTCACCGCCCAGCCCTGGTGCTGCTGTTTGGCGGCCAGCAGTATGGATTCAACCACCGTGAGCCGCGCGGAGGCGCTGATGTCCTGCGGCATGTAGCAGATGCCCTCGGGCCCCTTGCGGGAGCCCTGCAGCACTATCTGGCCCGGCCCCTTGAGCATGCCGGCCACGCGCTTGAACAGGGTGGATTTGCCCGCCGCGTTGGGCCCGATCACTGCTATCACCTGGCCAGCGTGGAAGACGGGGGTGTTGACGTTCGCAAGCACCGTGCGGCTGCCATAGTGCGCTCCCACCCCTTGTAACTGGAGCGTCACCATGAGCGCTCCCTGCGGCCCAGGATGAGCGAGATGAAGAAGGGCACGCCTATGAGCGAGGTCACGACGCCGATGGGAAAGATGGCCCCAGGGATCAGCGTTTTGCTGACCACCGAGCTGATCGACAGCAGCAATGCGCCGGTCATGACCGACGCAGGCAGGAAGAACCGCTGGTCTTCACCGATCAGCATGCGTGCGATGTGCGGGCCCACCAGACCCACAAAGCCGATCGTGCCCACAAACGCCACCGGGAAGGCTGCCAGAAGGCTGATCAGCACCAGCGTTTGCAGCCGCAGGCGCGCCACGTTGATGCCGAAGCTTGCAGCCTTGTCATCGCCCAGGCGCAGGGCCGTCAGTGCCCAGCTGTTGCGCGCAAAAAGGGGCAGCGTGACCACGAGAACCAGGCAGGTCACACCCAGCTTCGGCCAGGTGGCCTTGGTCAGACTGCCCATGGTCCAGAACACCACGGCCGCCACGGCTTGCTCGGTGGCGAAATACTGCACCAGCGCCAGCAGTGCATTGAAAGTGAACACCAGCGCAATGCCCAGCAGCACGATGGTCTCGGTGGTCACGCCGCGTTTCATGCTCAGCAGGTGGATCAACCCGGCCGACAGCATCGCCATCACAAAGGCATTCAGCGGCACCACATACCCAGCCACCGTGGGGAACAGGGCAACGCCGAAGGCCAGCCCGAGCGCGGCGCCAAAGCTGGCCGCCGCCGAAATACCCAGCGTAAACGGACTGGCCAGCGGGTTGTTGAGCGTGGTCTGCATCTGTGCGCCCGCCACCGACAGCGCAGCACCCACAGCCAGCGCCATGAGCGCGGTGGGCAGGCGGATGTCCCACACCACCACGCGCAGTTGCACGGGCACGCTGTCGGGCCACAGCACAGCCTGCACCACGTCCTTCACGCTGTAGCCCACCGGCCCAAGCGCAAGGTCCAGCAGCAGGCTCAAGGTCGTCAGCACGAAAAACCCCAGCAGCAGCCAGCGCTTGCGGCGCACCAGGGCACGGTAGCCAGCGCCCTGGCTTGCAGGGGGTGCCATCGCCGTGGTCGTCATGGGGCAGCCTTGGCGGTGGAGGGCGCTGCGGAGGCTGTGGGTGTTGCGCCATCCAGGCTCACGAAGTAGCCGGGTTCATAGGGCACGGGCAGAAAGCGTTTGTGCATCTCACGGTAGGTGGCGTCCGGGTCGAGGTCTGTGAACAAGGCTGGGTGGAACCACTTGGCCAACTGCTGGATGGCTACAAACTCGTACGGGCTGTTGTAAAACTGGTGCCAGATGGCATGGAACGCGCGGTCTTGCGCAGCTCGGATGCCTGCGTAGGCGGGGCGGCGGGTATAGGTTTCGAGCTTGCGCCGGGCCTCTGCCAGGTCGGCACCGGGGCCCACGCCAATCCAGTGGCCGGAGGGTACGTAGGCCTCCCAGTTGGCGCTGGTGACCACGACCTGGTCGGGGTTGGAGGCGATTACCTGCTCAGGGTTGAGCTGGCCGAAGGTGCCGGGAATCACGCCCTTGGCAACGTTCGTGCCCCCCGCCACTTCCACGTATTTGCCGAAGTTCTCGTTGCCAAAGCTCAAGCAGCAGTCTTCGGTGTAGCCGCCGATGCGTTCGATGAACACCTTGGGGCGCGGGGGCTGCTCGGCGGCGATGGTGTCTGCCACGCGCCGGATCTGCGCCGCGCGGTACGCGATGAACTCTTCAGCGCGCGCTTCCTTGCCAAGCAGCCGGCCCATCAGGCGCATGGTGGGCTCGGTGTTCTCCATGGGGCGATGGCGAAAGTCCACATACACCACCGGAATTCCCAGCGCCGCCAGCTTCTCGATGTAGCGGGCGTCATCGGTGGCCCGTTGGGCCTCGATGTTCAGCAGGATCACATCGGGCTTTTGCGCAATGGCCTGCTCGATGTCGAAGGTGCCGTCTTCAAAGCCCCCAAAGGTGGGAATGTCGGCGATGCGCGGAAATTTCTTGGCGTACGCCGAATAGGTGTCAGGGTCGGCCTGGATCAGATCCTTGCGCCAGCCCACGATGCGCTGGATCGGGTTGTCCGTATCGAGTGCGGCCACCAGGTACAGCTGCCGCCCTTCGCCCAGGATCACGCGCTGCACAGGCACCCGCACCTGCACGTTGCGCCCCAGCAGGTCGGTCACCGTGACGTGGTGGCTGCTGGAGGTCGTGGGGGATGCAGCGCCTTCGGGGGCTGCGGCCGGGGAAGCCAGAAAAATGCCGGCGGCGGCGATGCCTGCCAGCACAAGGATAAGAAGCGCGATGCGCCAGCGGTGACCCATTGCCATGTCAAAGACTCTTTGTGAATGAAGGGGTGGGGAGAAAAAAGATGCGATGCGCCGTGGGGGTCATGGCCCGGCAAGGCTGGCTGCGCCTGGCCGGGTGCGGCGCATGCGCAGCACGGCGACGATGACCGCGAGGGCGCAGGCATAGGCCCCCGCTACAAGGAAGTAGGTGGTGTGCAGGCCCAGCAGTTGGGTCAGGCCCCCGCCCAGTGCGATGCCGGCCATGGACGAGAACTGGGCGGTGCTCTGCGCCACGCCCAGAATTCGCCCCTGGTGTTGCCCGCTCGTGGCATGCGAAATCTGGGCCATCAGCACAGGTGTGGTGGCGCCCAGCAGCACGCCCCAGGCAAAGTGCAGTGCAATAAAAATAGCCACGCTGTGAGTAGCCCCCGCCAGCACCATCAGCAAGGCGCAGGCGGCAGCCACCCAGGCCATGCGGATCAGGGCGTCGGGGCCCTGCAAGCGCTCGAAGTAGCGCGCCCAGAGCGTGGCCGACACGATGAACCCCATGGAAAGAAGCCCGTAGCACAGGCCCACCACCCAGTTGTCCACGGCAAACACCGAGCGGACATACATCGCAAACGGGGTTTGCGTGAGCATGCGGGCCACCAGCAGGATGCCCAACACGGCCAGCAGCCCGGCCACGGGGGACGCAAACCAGGATGGTGGTTGCAGCGGCGCTGCGTTGCCTGACGTGGGTGGCAGTGATGGCACTGCCTTCACGCCCTGGGCGCTGCCTGCGGCAGGACGGGGCGGCAGCAGCACGGCCACGGCTGCAGCGCACACTGCGCACAGCAGCGCTGCGATGAGGTTGATCCAGAAGAACGTGGCGTGGTCCAGGATGAGCCCGCCCGCCAGCGCCCCTGCCAGCGAGCCCACGTTGGTGGACACCTGCAGGTAGGCAAACAGGCGCCCCCGGACCGCAGGCACCACGGCGCTCACACCGTAGGCCTGCGCCGGTGCCAGATAGCCTGCGCACGCCCCTTGCAGAAAGCGCAGTGCAAGGATTGTCCAGACATCCTGCGTAAAGGCCAGGGCCAGCTGTGTGATGGCCAGCCCCAGGAGCGCACGGACCATCATGGGCTTGTGCCCGAAGCGGTCCCCCACCTTGCCCCAGAACGTGCTGGTGAGCGCCACGCCCAGCATGGGACCCACATACACGGCAATGCCCGCAAACGCCAGCACGCCGGGCGATGCGCCCAGGGACTGCAGGTGCACCGGCCAGAAGGGCCCGCTCATTTCCATGGCGCCCATGGAAATGAGCTGGATCACGAACAGCGCGTGAACCAGGCGGGGCAGGGCCCCGGAGGCGGCTGGCGTGGGGGCCATCACACCTTCCCGCAGGTCGGGGGCGCGCCCAGCGGGTTGGGCAGCCGGTGCTGCAGGCGGTAGTCTGCGTATTGCTGCAGGTGCATGCGCAACACCGAGCGCGTGGGCCAGGCCGCATGCAGAAACTGTTCGCGCTCCGCGCGCCACAACTGCGGCTCGACACGCGCCTGCACCGCATCGAAGGCGCCCTCGGTTTCCTCGCGAAGAATCTCCCAGAGCCAGGTAGGGGGCAACCGGTACTCGTGTGTGAGCGCCAGGGCCAGTTCATGCAGATGACACACAAAACAGGCGTCCAGCACGAAGGTGCGTACGGGTTCGATGTCGTCCCGGAAAACAGTGGGCAGGATGCCCGGGTGCACATAGGGCTGCAGGGTGTAGCCACGCGCTTCCAGGAGCGGGGCAAACGTGCGCCCGTCGCCAAAGTCCCGGATCAGCAGGCCCCGGGGGCTGCCATCCTCGGAACACAGCACGGACGTGTTTTGCTGGTGGGCCTCCAGGCCGATGCCGTAGAGCAGGTAGATCGCCACCACAGGCCGTGTGACGGCGCGCGCGTATTGCCTGAAATACGCGCCCACCGTTTCAGGCGTGGCACGGCCTGCAGTGCGCTCGATCAGTTCCGTCACCAGCGGCCGTCCGTCCAGCGGCGAAGCCGTGAACAAGGTGGCCACCGTGATGGGCAGCAGACCGTCGCTGCGGTCCAGCGCTTGGCAGGCCCCGCGGTAGGCCACCGAGAGGTGCCGCCCCGGGCGGTCCTCCTGGCGGACCGCGTGGCGGTAGTGCAGCGCCACTTCTTCGGGAAAAATTTCAAGGCGGCGGTCAAAGCCGTTTTCCTCGGCCAGGATGCGTTCGATCACTGCGCTGATGCGCGGCCCCATGTGGATCGACTTGGCCTGCAGGCTGCGTTGTTCGCTGGTGAGCCACAGCGCCAGGGGCAGCTTGATGAACGGCGTGGCCCCGGGCAGCTGCGGCACCATGGTGCGAAAAGACATGGTGGGGCGGGTGTCGATGTCGATGCCGTCGGTGATGAGCACACCCTCGGCAATTTCGTCCGCGTAGGCTTCCTTCACGTAGTGCTCCAGGTGCCACGTGTGGATGGGCAGGGGCAGCCAGTCGTCAGCGTTCTGCTGCCGTCCCCGAAGGCTATCGCTCCAGCGCTGCCACACGTCCGGGAACTGCTGGGAAAACCAAGTGCGGTAGTCCTGCACATGGGGCATGCGTTCCACATAGGCCATGTCGGCCCGCAGTGCAGCGATGCGCACGGGCACGCACGCATTGAATTCCGGTGACAGCTGTGCGACTTCGGTGGGGCTCAGCTGGGGCTTGGTTTTCCAGGTGGGGTAGAAGGGGTGCCCTTCGAGCGAGCCCCACTGCTCCAGCAGCACCGCAGCATCCCGCGCGGTACGGTGGTGGCGCACATAGTCCACCAGGCCTTTGGAGCCGGTGTCCAAAATGGCTTGCCGCAGTTCTTCGTTCCAGTGGCGGCGGTGGCCGCGTGCCAGCGCGTCATTGGCGACGCTGTTGGCCATGTCGTTCTTCAGCCCGGCGAGGCCCTGCGCTGTGGCGGTGAAATCAAGGTAGGGCGCGAGCAGATCGATGAGTTGGCCGGGTGTGTCGATGGCCGTGTTCTTGCCGCTTGGCTCCACGAGGGTGATCGTGCCGTCGAGCAGGAACGTGCGGGCGGGTGCGGCCCGCAGCGCGGAGAAATACACCAGGGCATGGTGCTCCCACAGCGGGAACCAGGCCGTATCGCCGTGCGGGGCAAAGACCAGCGACCCACTGTCGAGAATGCCCTCGGCGAACAGGCAGCGCACCAGGCGCCGCAGTGCGTTGTGCTGCGCGAGAGCCTGTGCGTCTTGTGGCGGAGGGATGGAGGCCGAGCTGGGTTCTGGCCGGGCCAGGGTATGGGTAGAGAGGTGCATGGGAAAGCAGGGCAGGGCACGCCCGTCAGGCGGGCCAGGTGGATGGGAAGTAGTCGAGCGCCGAGCCGCGCAGGCCCTGCATGTAGTCCACGTTCCAGTCGAAGATCTCCTGGATGTGGGGTAGTGGCACGTTGAGCCGCCGTCCCATTTCCACCAGCACGGCCAGGCCGTAGGCGACATCCTCCTGGAACGCGCGGCTGTCCTTGTCGATCACGTAGCCGGGCTGGCCAGCGGCCTGCACCATCGGGGCTTCGATCGCGTCATAGGCCTGGTTGGAGCGCAGCACGGACAGCAGGGTGCGGGGGTCGCGTACCTGGTCTCCGTAGGCTTCGACGATCTCCTGGTGCAGGGGTTTGACCGACGACAGGTTGATGCCCAGGCGTTGCTCGGCGGCCTTGCACAGCCGCTGGTTTTCTTCGTCGCTGCGCGCGAGAAAATACGCGCCCAGCTCGGTGCAGTCCGTCCACCAGCAGACGGGTGCAGGAAAGGTGCGCTCGTGCCACTGGCTGTAGGGGCCTGCCAATCCATAGACCACCGAGCTGTGCATGATGGGATTGCCCGGCGTCAGCGTGATTTCGAGGTAGTGGTCGAGCAACTCCACCGGTGCTGCGTACAGGCGCTGCAGCATCCGTTGCAGGGCAGTGCGTGCGCTGGCGCCCTCTCGGGCGTGGGTGCCCACGTGCAGCACCTGCTTGGCGCCCCCCATGCGCACCGAGACACCGGGGTGCAGGTCGTACGCGGTGTGGGGCACGTCCTTCATGCCCCAGATCACCGCGTTGGGCCGTTCTGCCAGGATCTGCTCGGCCAGCCAGTCAAAGCCGCAAAAGCCCGGGATGGCCCCTACATACACGGGCTTGTCGCGCGGGAGCGCCTGCACCATGCCGCGCAGCCAGGCGGCGCGCACGTGGGCCGGCACTGTGAGGATCACGAGGTCTGCGTCGGCGACCAGGGTGGCATCGTGGCCCACTGCATCCAGCCGCGCCCGCAGCGGGGGCGAGTCCGGCACCAAGGCGGTCAGGCCGTCGGGACTCTTCTGGTGGCGCGCGATGACATCCTGCCGCGTGGTGAGCAGCGACACGCGAACGCCGGGCACCTGCTTGAACAGCACCGCGTTCAGGTGCCCCGTTCGCCCGCCGCCGCAGACAACCACGTCCAGGTCTTGCATGGCATCCACGTTCAGGCCACCTTCAGCCGGTCGTTGGTACGCGGCAGTTCTTCCACCACGTCCTTGGCCAGCCAGCCGTCGAGCTGCGCCCAGACCGTAGGGTCGATGATGTTGCGTTCCTTGAGCCATGCCTCGTTGAACACGGTGTGCAGGTACTTCTCGCCCCCGTCCGCCACCACCGCCACCACGTTGCCCGCGATCATGCCGCTGTGGATGAACTCCAGGGCCTTGTAGAGCACGCCGCCGGTGGAGCCGCCCACCAGCAGGCCCGTGTGCTGTGCGAAATAGCGGGCGGTTTCAAAGGCCTGCGCATCGGTCACCTGCACGCCCAGGTCGATGCAGCTGTAGTCCAGCACCAGACCCACGGTGTCGCCCTTGGGTGTGCCCGTGCCCGACTGGTAGTACGGCCGCCCAGGCTGCCCGAAGATGATGGAACCTGCAGGTTCGACTGCGATGGTGCGGGTGCGGGGGTTGTGCAGCTTGAGTCCGCGCGCAATGCCCGTCATCGAGCCGCCCGTGCCCACGCAGCCCACATACGCGTCCACCGGGCCTTGGACCTGGTCGATCACTTCGCGCACGAAGTCGAAGTAGCCGCCCGCATTGGCCACGTTGTCCGACTGGTTCATGAACACCGCACCGGGAATCTTGGAGGCCACCTCGGCCGCCAGGCGCTGGCGCTCCACCACGGCCACCTCGTCCTCGCGGTAGTCGCCCTCCACGTAGCGGATCTCCGCGCCCAGTGCGCGCATTACGGCGATCTTGTCGGGCGCGGCATGGTGGTCTACCACCGCGATAAAGCGCAGGCCGAACTCGATGGCGGCAATGGCCAGTCCAATGCCGGTGTTGCCTGACGAAGACTCCACCACCACGCCCCCGGGCTGCAGGCGGCCGGAGCGCATCGCCGCGACGATCATGTTGCGCGCCATGCGGTCCTTGATGCTCCCGCCCGGGTTGTTCTTCTCGATCTTGAGCAGCAGCCGCGTTTTCTTCGAAGGAATCGGGATGCCCAGGATGGGCGTGTTTCCGATCAGGTCCGTCACTTTGCTGAGAATCATGTCTTTACTCCGTTCGGTCGTCGTCTGGCGAAAAGGCCATGGCACCTGCCGCAGTGCGGGTGACTGCAATGCGGCGGGGCATGGGATGGCGGTGAAACTCGTTTTCCAGCAGGTCCATCTGGTAGCCCGCTGTGTTGGCATACACCAGCAGGTCACCGGCCTGCGGTACACGCGCAAAACTGATCCAGCGGTGGGTCAGAACATCGTCGTCCAGGCAGCTGTGCCCGGCGATGTAGGCATGGCAAGCCTGTGGCGGCGTGGGGGGCGATCCATGGGCACTCCCTGGCACCAGCACCGGGTCCACCAGGAACTCGGAGCCGAACCAGGTCTCGCAGGCGCTGAAGCTGCTGCCTTCCACAAAGATCACATACCGTCCGTCGGCCAGCGGTTTCACCCGCGTGGCGCGAAAGACCGAGATGGCGGCTTGGTCCACCAGGCTGCGCCCGGGTTCGATGGCCAGTGTCAGGCCTGCCGCGTTCAGGGCCTGTGCCACGGTCATGCCATCCATGCACGCCGAGCACAGCAGTTGCTCCATCCACATGCAGGCGTCCACAGGCCCGCCATAGGGGTAGAACGATGTGGGCACCTTGCCGCTGCGGTAGTGCGCGCCATCCTGCGCTGCGAGAAAAGCGCTGTAGGCGGCGGTGTCCACATACCGAATGGGCAGGCCGCCGCCGATGTCCAGCATCCGGGCGTTCAGCCCCATGCGGCGGGCTTCGTGCACCCAGGGCAGCAGCTCGCGCACGGCTTGCACACGCGGCTCGACCGCATAGCCCGACAGATGAAAGTGAAAGCCCTCCAGAACCATGCGTGCTTCTGGGTTGGCCAATCGGGCAAGGCCTGCGCGCAGGTCGCCAGCGCCCATGCCAAAGCGACTGGTGGGCAAGGAGTGGGGCCGGTAGCGCAGCAGCACGCGCGTCCCCTGGCCCGCGCCAGCAGACTGCAGGCAGTGATCCAGGTCCTGTAGCTCCTGCAGCGAGTCGACGGAAATGAGGGATGCGTTGTCCAGCAGCAGCTTGTGGAACGCCCGGTTCTTGGCCGGGCCGGTGGCGCACAGCCGCGTGGGGTCCGCACCCGCACGCAGTGCGTCACCCGCCTCGTAGAGGCTGGATACGTCCACGCCGATGCCAGCCTGCACGGCCGCGCGGACCAGGGCGGGCGACTTGTTGACCTTGGCCCCGTAAAAAATCTCAAAGGGCATAGGGTGGGACTGCAGCACGGCCGCCAGCTTGCGCACGTTGTCTTCCAGCTGCTGGGGCCAGACGAGGTGCAGCGGCGAGCCGTATTGGGCAACCAGGCCCGGCAGCATTGCGGGTGATGCGTGCACCAGTGCTGCCACCGCTTCATCCAGCAGCGGTGGCAGGGCTGGGTACACCTTGGCTGCCGTGGCCGCTGGCGGGGGCAGCGGCGTTGGCGCCGCTGCGGGTACGGGTGGTGCATGCCGGTGCGCCACCGTAACTTTGTTCATGCCCGCCAGGTCCGCCAACTCACCATGGTGCTGGGCTCGCATGGTGGTGCCTCAGAAATCAACGGTGGCCGACACGACCAAGGAACGTGGCGCACCCTGCACCAGGCTGCCGTACTGCGATACGCTGGCCCAGTAAGCGCGGTCTGCCACGTTGCGCAGGTTGGCACGGAACGTCGTGGGCTTGCCGGCGATCTGTGTGCGGTAGCGGGCGCCCAGGTCTGCGGTGGTCCACGATGGAATGCCCAGCGTGTTCGCGCGGTCCACATACTGCTTTCCGGTGTGGGTGATACCCCCGCTCAGTGCCAGGCCCGGCACCCAGGGCAGATCCCACTCCAGCCCCAGGTTGGCTTGCACCGAGGGGACGCCGATGGCTTTCTTGCCCTGCGTGGCCGCGCTGTTGGTCTGGCTCAGCACACCTTGCAGCAGCGTCACGCCGCCGGTGACGGACACGCCAGGCACCACACGGCCGGAGGCGTTCAGTTCCACCCCCCGATTGCGCTGCTTGGCATCCACTGCAAACAGGCCGTTGGTCTGCTGGCCGCTGGGCTTGGTGATCTCGAACAGGCTCAGCGAGCTGATCATCCGGCCCCATTCGAACTTGGCGCCGATTTCCTTTTGTTTGGCCTTGTAGGGCGCAAACACCTCGCCCGCGTTGGAGGCCGTGGCCGGAGCGATGTCGCCCTTGCTCAGGCCTTCGATGTAGTTGGCGTAGAGCGATACGTTCTGCCAGGGCTTGACGACCAGGCCCGCCAGCGGCGTCACTGCGCTCTGGTCGTACGACGAGGTGACGGCGCCTGTGGTGGTGTTGAAGTTGTCGGATTCCACACGCTGGCGGCGCACGCCCAGCAGTACCTGCACCCGGTCGTCCAGCATCGACAGGGTGTCGGCCAGCGCGATGCTGGACAGCTCTGTGTCGGCCACCCGCGCGACCTGGGCCGGGGCGGCCACGTTCTGCGCCGGGCTGTTCACCGGCGCGTAAATGTTGGACAACACGGTGGTGCCGTTGACGGACCCACGGCCCAGGCGGTCGTGGTAGGTGCTGGCCTGCAGCGTGACCGTGTGGCGGACGCTGCCGGTGGCGAACTTGGTGCGCAGCCCGGCGTCCGCCGTGCTCCGGTCCACCTCGAACTGAAAGCGTTGCGGCAACGTGCTGGTGTCGCCCTGCACATTGAGCAGGGTGGGGTTGCCAAAGAGCCGGTCTACCCGTGTGCGTCCGCCGCCTGCGTTGGCGAACGCGGTGGTCTGGTCGTTCAGATCGTATTCCAGGCGCAGCAGCAGGGAGCGGTCGGTGGTTTCAAACCATTCCCAGGGCTGGCTCACGTTGCGCCGGCCATCGGGTGCGGCCGGTACGGCCGTGGCCCCTGCGGCCAGAAATGGCCGGCGCTGTGGCGCATCGGCACTTTCCTTTTGCGCGATGGCGTCCACGGTGGCGCGCAGCAGTTCGCCCTGGTAGTCGAGCGCGATCGCTCCCACGTCCGCCTTGCGCGACTGGTTGTCCAGCAGCGTGTCGCCCTGGTGGTGGCTGCCGTTGATGCGCACGCCCCACTGGCGTTCGGGGCCAAACCGGCGGCTCAGGTCGATCTGGCCACCCCCCTGTGCGGAGGGGCCAACGTCGGCGGAGATGCGTGTGAGCGGGGCGCTGGTGGCACGCTTGGGCACGATGTTGATGGTGCCGCCCACGCTGCTGGCCGGGGACATGCCAAACAGCAGCGCTGCGGGCCCTTTGACCAGCTCGATGCGCTCCGCGTAGTCGGCCAGCACGCGGTAGTTGGGGGCGATGCCATAGACGCCGTCAAAGGCGACTTCGCCTGAGTTCTGATCGCCCACAGGGAAGCCGCGGATGAAGAACGAGTCCAGCTGGTCGCCGGAGTGGCCCGAGAGCCGGACCGACGAATCGTTCTTCACGATGTCGGCAATGGTGACAGCCTGTTGGTCCTGCACCATCTGCGACGTGTAGCTGGTGGCGCTGAGCGGTGCGTTCAGGGTGTCGGTGTTGCCCAGCAGCCCCAGTCGGCCGCCGCGGGCTGTGTGCCCGTTGCCGATGGTGGCGGGCAGCCCTGCATCGCCGCCTGCCGTGACCTGGACCTCGGGCAGGGCATGGGGGCGGTCGGCGGCGTCCGGAGATGCGGTCTGAGCGTCTGCCGGGGCCATGATGCCGGCCGTGACCAGACTGGCGAGCGCCAGGCGTGTGGCGGCCGCGAGGGGGTGAAGGGGGGCCGCGCGAGCGGCGTCCAACGAAGAAGAAGGCAGAGAGCCTGGCACGGTCGGTGGCAGCACAGTGGTTCCTTGAGGGGGCAGGAGGCTGGCTGGCGACGGCTGGCTGCTTGGGGCGCATGGCAATGCACCGTATGGCAAAAATTATAAACAAGAATTATTCGCATTTGATGGATTTTTTGCTTGCACTTGCAACAGGACCGCGCTGCCCACCCTCCGCAGAGTCCGTGCCCTGCGGCGTTTACGATAGGCAGCTGCCCTTGTTTGCCTCAAGGCGCCCGTTTCCTTCAAGGTGCTGCCGCCGCGCCCGCCATTTCCATGAATTCCTGCATCGACTTCAGTGCCGCGCTGGCCCCGTCAGCGCCCCGCCTTCGCCATGCCTTCCGCGCGCCCCGCGCCGTGCTGTCGGCCCGTGACCTGGCCGAGGTGCGCCCCGTTCTCGATGCCGTGTTTGCTGCCGCGCAGGCAGGCGCATGGTGCGTGGGCTACGTGCGCTACGAGGCGGCTCCGGCCTTCGATGCAGCCTTGCAGGTGCATGCCGCCCAGGGGCCGCTGGCCTGGTTTGCCGTCCATGACGAAGCGCTGCCGTGGCCCGGGGAAGCCGCTGCAGATTCGGCCGATGGGGCCCATGTGGAGTGGACCTCGGGCCCCTCGCGCGCGGAGTTCGATGCAGCCTTGGCCCGCATCCACCAGGCCATCGGCGATGGCGAGCTGTACCAGGTCAACTACACCGCGCCGCTGTCGGGCCAGTTGCTGCAGGGCAGCGCGCAGGCCTTGTTCCAGGCTTTGCAGCGCTCGCAGCCCGGCGGCTATGCCGCGTTCATCGACACCGGCAACGAACAGGTGCTTTCGGTGTCGCCCGAATTGTTCTTTGACTGGGAAAGCGGAGCCCATGGTGACCCGGCGGGTGGAGCCATCCTGGCGCGCCCCATGAAAGGCACCGCGCCACGTGGCGCCACGCCTGCGCAGGATGTTGCCAACGCTGAGCACCTGCGCTCGTCGCCCAAGGAGCGGGCTGAGAACGTGATGATCGTGGACCTGCTGCGCAACGACATATCCCGCATCGCGCTGCCGCACAGCGTGCGTGTGCCCGCGCTGTTTGCCACCGAAGCCCTGCCCACCGTGTGGCAGATGACGTCGGACGTGACGGCCCGCACGCGGCCCGGTACCACGCTGACCGACGTGTTTGCTGCGCTGTTTCCCTGCGGCTCCATCACCGGTGCGCCCAAGGTGCGCGCCATGCAGATGATCCATGCGGTGGAGCCCGCACCGCGCGGCGTGTACTGCGGCGCCGTGGGCGTGGTGCGGCCTGTGGGTGCCGGCGGGGCAGATGGGCGGCACCGCGTGGCGGCCACCTTCAACGTGCCCATTCGCACCGTGGTGCTGCGCACCGACGGCGGCCACACCCAGGCCACCTGCGGCATTGGCAGTGGCATCACCTCGGGCGCGCAAGCGGACGCCGAATGGAACGAGTGGCGCCACAAGCGCGCCTTCGTGGAGCGTGCGAGCCAGCCTTTTGACCTGCTGGAAACTTTGGCGCTGGTGGACGGCCAGTGGCGCCATCTGCCCGAACACCTGGCGCGACTGCAGGCGGCGGCGGTGCATTTTGGCTACCCCTTTGATGACAAACTGGTCGAGCAGTGCGTGCGGATGCTGGCAGCGGGACATGGCGCAGGCCTCTGGCGTGTGCGCCTGCTGCTCAATGCCGCAGGTGAGCCCCGGGCCGAGGCCTTTGCACTGGCCCCCACGCCCGAGCCCGTGCGCCTGCAGCTGGCGCGCAGCCCACTACCGGAGGCCCATGGCGAATTCGTGCGCCACAAGACCACGCGCCGCGCGCACTACGCGGCCTTTGCGCCCACGGCCGCCGGGGTGTTCGACACGGTGTTGTGGAACGAGGCGGGTGAGATCACCGAAAGTACCTTCGGCAATATCGCCCTGCTGCTCGATGGCCGCTGGGTCACGCCGCCGCTGGCCTGTGGCCTGCTGCCCGGCGTGGGCCGCGCGGTGGCGCTGCGCGAGGGGCGTGTGGCAGAAGCCGTGGTGCAGCTGCAGGACCTGCCCCGCGTGCAGGGCTGGGCCTTCATCAACAGCCTGCGCGGCTGGTTGGCTGCGGAGTTGGTGGCAGAAGACCCAGGCTGATGCATCAAGGCACCCGCGGGGCTTTTGGGGTACACAGTTTGTGCTATAAAAATAATAGCTAACAATGACTGTGGATAAGCGATAGGGCTAAATTTATTCAAAAATTGCCGCCGCTGGTTCAGAGTCGCTCCTTGGCGTACGAGCCCCGGTCCATATCGACGATCTCCACGCTCAGCTGCACCATCACGCCCTGGGGCTTGGGCGTGCGTTCGCGCAGCACGGCGGCGATGCGGTCGGACAGCTCCTTCTTGGCCTCTGGCGTGCGGCCCGCGAGCAGGCGCAGTTGGGCATGCACAAAAGCGCGGTTGGCGGGCGCGATGCCGATCTCGAAGCTGTCGGCCACGATGAAGCGGGTCTTCAGGTCCGCCTCGTCCTGCACCTGGGGGTGGGCGCACAGGGTGGCATTCAGGGCCGTCAGCGTTTCGGCCTCTGGGTAGTGGGGCAGGTTGGCCGAGTATTCAATGGTCAGGTGGGGCATGGAGTGGGTCCGGTTCGGTCGAGTGAATTCACTTCAAAGCCATGGTAGACAGGTTCTAAGAACCTGTTCAAGATCTTTTCAGGGTCGCACAAGTGCCGC
Organism: Acidovorax sp. FG60; assembly: GCF_057808995.1. Lineage (NCBI taxonomy): Bacteria > Pseudomonadati > Pseudomonadota > Betaproteobacteria > Burkholderiales > Comamonadaceae > Acidovorax > Acidovorax sp. FG60. The sequence goes on along the minus strand of NZ_JBMDJC010000012.1, from coordinate 102,316 downwards.
AACGCCGCAGGCCGCCCTGCAAGGCACTTGCCCGAAGGGTTGGAGTGAAATCGGGCGATTGGAAGCCTCTGCTGCTTGCATGGGCATGAGCCCATGCGGCGCCTCCGAAGCATCCACGTCCATCACGATGGCACTCCAATGCGATCCCCGAAAAGATTCTGAACAGGTTCTTAAGCCAGCAACCCTTGGGCCGTCAGTGGCACCCAGCAGTTTAAGCCGCCGTTAAGCAAGGCTGCTGACTATCACGCGGCTGCTTGCAGCAGCTTGTTTTTCATCAACTTGTTGTTCCTTAAGAGCCATGACACCCCCCTTCTTGATCCAAAAAACCACATTGTTTGCCCTCCTGCTGTGCGCCGCCACCTGGGCCAGCGCCGAGGGCGCCCACCCGCACTGGGAATACAAGGGCAAACACGGCGCCGCCCACTGGGGTGCGCTGGAGCCTGGTTTTGAGGCCTGTGCACGTGGTGCGGCGCAAAGCCCCATCGACATTCGCAATACCGTGAAAGAGGCGCTGCCCGCGCTGGACTTCCAGTACACCGCAGGCGCCCCCACGCTGGTCAACAACGGGCACACGGTGCAGGTGAACATGCCTGCGGGCAGCAAGCTGGTGGTGGACGGCAAGGCGATGGAGCTGCTGCAGTTCCACTTCCACACCCCCAGCGAAGAGGCCATTGGCGGCAAGCACGCGGCCATGGTGGCCCACTTTGTGCACAAGGCTGCGGACGGAGGACTGGGCGTGGTGGCGGTGCTGATCCAGCCGGGCAAGACGAATGCGGCCTGGGCCCCCATCTTTGCGCACCTGCCGCGTGTGGGTGAGCAGGTGACGGTGGACGGGCTCACGCTGGACGCCAGCACCCTGTTGCCCGCCAAGAAGGGTTATTACAGCTTCGCAGGGTCGTTGACCACGCCGCCCTGTTCCGAAGGCGTGCAGTGGATGGTGCTCAAGGAACCCGTGAAACTGGGTGCCCAGCAGATCAAGGCGTTCCGCCAGCTCTATAACGCCAACGCGCGCCCAGTGCAGCCGCTCAATGGCCGCATCGTGAAAGAAAGTACCTGACTGTGACCAGCCGGTCCGCTGGTTCCAGGGGGCGGCTGAGTCGCAGGTCGATGTTCAGGCCATAGTCAGGCTGTAGCGGCCGCAGGCGCCACGCTGGTGTCTGCGGTTTTTTGGTGAAGAGCCACCACGCAGTCGGCGGCATGTGCCGCCAGCGCTGCCAGCAACGCATCCACATCCGTCGCCGTGTGCGCGGCCGATAGCGCAATGCGCAACCGGGCCGTACCCACGGGCACCGTGGGCGGGCGGATGGCGGGCACCCACAGGCCCCGCTGGCGCAGGCTTTCCATCGCGGCCAGGGCCGCTTCGTTGCTGCCGATGACGAGCGCCTGCACCGCCGTGTGGGATGGCAGCAGGTGCCAGCCCAGTTCCGGGGGCAGCGCGGCCAGGCCTTCGCGCAGTTGCGCAATGCGCTTGCAAAGCCCCTCTCGCAGGTCGTCCGCAGTCGCGATCAGCTCCAGGCTTTTGCGCAATGCGCTTGCCAGCAGGGGTGGTGCGGCCGTGGCAAAGATGTAGGTGCGGGTCTTTTGCAGCAGCCATTCAATGAGTGCAGCATCACCCGCCACAAAGGCGCCCGCCACGCCCGCTGCCTTGCCCAGCGTGGCCATGTAGAGCACGCGGCGCGAGGCGGTGGTGCCCGTCAGGCCCGCTTGCGCCAGGCTACCGCGCCCTTGGGGGCCGAGCACGCCAAAACCATGGGCGTCGTCCAGCAGCAGCAGCGCGTCGTAGCGCTCGCACAGCGCCAGCAGGGCGGGGATGTCGATCAGGTCGCCATCCATGCTGAACACTGCGTCGCTGACCACCAGCTTGCGCCGTGCAGGGCTGGCGGCCAGAGCAGTCTCCAGCGCGGCCAGGTCGGCGTGGGCGTAGCGGTGGATGGTGGCGCGCGACAGGCGCGCGCCATCGATCAGGCAAGCGTGGTTGAGCGCGTCGGAGAACAGCGCATCGCCAGCGCCCACCAGCGCGGGGATGATGCCGGCGTTGGTGGCGTAGCCCGCGTAGAAGTACAGCGCACGGGGCAGCTGCACAAAGGCGGCCAGGTCGCGCTCCAGTGCATCGTTCGCGGCGCTGTGGCCGCTGACCAGGGGTGATCCGCCCGAGCCCACGCCAAAGGTGTGCGTGGCGTCCCGAGCGGCCTCGGCCAGCGCAGGGTGGCCGGCCAGGCCCAGGTAGTCGTTGCTGCAAAAGGCCAGCATGGGCTGGCCGTCCACCAGCAGGTGGGCACCGCCCGCGGGTTGCACCACGCGGCGGCGGCGCAGCAGGTGGGCGCGCTCGATGTCGGCCAGGCGCCCCGGGATCTCGTCGAGCCAGGAGGTGGGGTGGGATTCCTGCGTCATAGCCATTCCCCGGGCAGTTCAAACACCAGGCTGCGCGCATCGGGAAGGTCCTGGTACGGCACCTCGGCCAGCAGCGGCACGCCCAGGCGCGCACGCAGGTAGGCGATGTTCTCGTCAGCGGCCTCCATCTCGGGGTCCACACGGTTGGCCACCCAACCCACCAGCACGAGGCCACGCGCACGGATGGCCTCTGCCGTCAGCAGAGCATGGCTGAGGCAGCCCAGCCGTAAACCCACCACCAGCACCACGGGCAGGGCCAGGGCCTGGGCCAGGTCGGCACCGGTCTGGGTGTCGGTCAGTGGCACATGAAAACCGCCCGCGCCCTCCACCACCACGGCATCCGCCTGGGCGGCCAGCGCCTGGTAGCTGCGCACGATGGCCGCGATATCAATCTGCACCCCGGCACGTTCGGCCGCAATGTGGGGCGACAACGGGTCGAGCAGCAGCACGGGGTTGTCCAGCTCGGGTGCGACGGCCAGGGTGGAGGCCGAGCGCAGCGCGATCGCGTCCTCGCTGGCCCAGTCCTCGCCCCAGGGCACCACACCGGCCGCCACGGGCTTCATGCCGACCACACGGCGGTGGTGCGGCGCCAGGGCGTGCAACAGGCCGGTGGACACCAGCGTCTTGCCGACGCCGGTGTCGGTGCCGGTGACAAAACATCCAATCATCAATTCTCCTCTTGCAGCGTGGCGTTCAGCGCAGCGAGCGCGCCGCTGGCCAGGCATTGCACGGCTTGGTCGTCGAGCACGTAGGGCGGCATGGCATACAGCGTCTTGCCGATGGGCCGCAGCACCAGCCCCCGCGCCATGGCGTGCTGGGGGTAGCGGCGGGAAAAGTCGGGCAGCGTGGTGTCCACATCCCAGGCCCAGATCATTCCGAGGCTGCGCGCATGGCGCACACGTGGATGCTGTGCCAAGGGTGCGCACGCCGCATCGATGCGTTGCGCCAGTGCCTTGTTGGCATTCAGCGCATCCAGCTGTTCAAACAACTCCAGCGTGGCCAGCGCCGCGCGGCAGGCCAGGGGGTTGCCGGTGTACGAGTGCGAATGCAGAAAGCCGCGTGCCACATCGTCGTCGTAGAACGCCGCGTACACCACATCCGTGGTCAGCACGGCCGACAGCGGCAGCGTGCCGCCCGTCAGGCCTTTGGACAGGCATATGAAATCCGGCCGGATGCCCGCCTGCTGGTGCGCGAACATGGTGCCCGTGCGTCCAAAGCCCACGGCGATCTCGTCCACCACCAGGTGCACGTCATAGCGGCTGCACAGCGCGCGCGCCAGGCGCAGGTACTCGGGGTCGTGCATGGCCATGCCCGCAGCACATTGCACCAGCGGTTCAACAATGAATGCGGCGGTGGTGGTGTGGTGCTCCTGCAGCCAGGTCTCCAGCGCGGCGGCGGCGCGCCGGGCCACGTCTTGCGCGGTTTCGCCAGGGGCTGCATTGCGCGCATCGGGGCTGGGCACGGTATCGGCCAAACGCACCAGCGGGGCATAGGCCTCGCGGAAGATCGCAATGTCGGTCACAGCGAGTGCGCCCACGGTCTCGCCGTGGTAGCCGCCGGCCAGGCCTACAAAGCGGCTTTTGGCAGGGCGGCCTGTGTTGCGCCAGTAGTGCGCGCTCATCTTGAGCGCGATCTCGGTGGCGGCTGCGCCGTCGCTGCCGTAGAACGCATGGCCCAGGCCGGTGAGGGCGGCCAGGCGCTCGGACAACTCCACCACGGGCGCGTGGGTAAAGCCCGCCAGCATCACGTGGTCGAGCTTGCCCAGTTGGTCCACCAGCGCGGCTTGGATGTGTGGGTGGCTGTGGCCGAACAGGTTGACCCACCAGGAGCTGATGCCGTCCAGGTAGCGCTTCCCATCGGTGCCGTAGAGCCACGGGCCCTGGGCGCGCGCAATGGCCACGGGCGGCTGGGTTTCGTGCCGCTTCATCTGGGTGCAGGGGTGCCAGACGCTGGCGAGGCTGCGGGCCACGAGTCCGTCGTGCGTGGGCTGCATGGTCAGACGCCCTGGGTGGGTACGGCGTGGCGCAGCTCGGTCTGGCGGTTGTGCTCGTCCACGAAGACCAACTGAGGCTGGTGCGTGCCCACCTGGTCTTCATGCACCTGCGCAAAGGCAGCAATGATGATGAGGTCGCCTGCGGATGCGCGGCGTGCGGCCGATCCGTTCACCGAGATCATGCCGCTGCCGCGCTGGCCCTTGATGGCGTAGGTGACAAAACGCTCGCCGTTGTTGATGTTCCAGATATGGATCTGCTCGTTCTCTGCGATGTTGGCGGCGTCCAGCAGGTCTTCGTCGATGGCGCACGAGCCTTCGTAGTGCAGCTCGCACTGGGTCACGGCCACGCGGTGGATCTTGGATTTGAGCAGAGTGCGGAACATCGGCTTCCTTCAGTGAAGTCTGTGAATGGGGGAGGGTCTGCCGGTGGCAGGGCCGTGGTCGGTCAGGGCTGCGGAAAGTCCAGCACGCAGCTGTCGCCCAGCGCTTCGCGCCACACGCGCACGCGGCTCACGCTGGCGCGCAGGTCGGCGGGCAGCGCCTGGGCGATGAAAACGCACAGGTTCTCCAGCGTCGGCGTGCCCAGGCCAGGCACGTCGTCCAGCATGTGGTGGTCCAGCTGCTCGCGCACCACCTCCAGGCCCCTGCGCAGCAGGCCCAGGTCCAGCACCATGCCGGTGGCGGGGTCGCGTGGGCCGCTCAAAAAGACCTCGGCGTGGTAGGTATGGCCGTGCACGCGGCGGCTGCCTTCGGCCTCGATCTCGCGGCGCAGGGTGTGGGCAGCGTCGAAGAAGAAGCGCTGGGAGATGGTGAACAACATACGGGAACCAAAAAGAAAACCGCTCACCGGATACCGGTGAGCTTGTGAGTTTGCAGGCTCAGGCGCCATGCGGGGTGGGCCAGGCAGGCGTCAATGCAAGCGGCAGTGTTCTGTCGCTGCAGAAGGCCATCCATGGGCTGCAGAAAGCGGTGGGTGAACTGCGTGTCCTGCTCCAGCGCCTGCAGGTCAAAGCCCGGCTGGGGCCACACGAGCTTCAGTTCCTGCCCGCTGCGCTGCACCCACGGGGCACCCGCCTTGGGGCTGATGCACAGCCAGTCGATGCCCTCGGGCGCAATCACGGTGCCGTTGCTTTCAACCGCAATGCGAAATTGCTGCGCGTGCAGCGCGTCGATGAGTGCCGTATCGACCTGCAGAAGGGGTTCTCCACCCGTCAGCACCACCAGGCGATGGCCTGCGCCCGCAGGCCATTGGGCGGCGATCAATTCCGCCAGTGCCGTGGCCGTCTCGAACTTGCCGCCCAGCGTGCCGTCCGTGCCCACAAAGTCGGTGTCGCAGAACTGGCAGATGGCCTGCGCGCGGTCCTGCTCGCGGCCCGTCCAGAGGTTGCAGCCCGCAAAGCGGCAGAACATGGCGGGTGTGCCCGCCTGACCGCCTTCGCCTTGCAAGGTGTAGAAAATTTCTTTGACGCTGTAGGTCATCGGGCCACCGGTGGTACGAGAAGGGTGGGGGCCGCAGGCGCGGCCATCTCGGGGTAATCGCGGCTGAAATGCAGGCCCCGGCTTTCGCGGCGCAGCTGGGCGCTTTTCACGATCAGGTCGGCCACCTGCACCAGGTTGCGCAGCTCCAGCAGGTCGCGTGTGATGTGGAAGTGGGCGTAGAACTCCTGGATCTCGCCCTGCAGCATGGCAATGCGGTGGGCGGCACGCTCCAGGCGCTTGTTGGTGCGCACGATGCCCACGTAGTCCCACATGAAGCGGCGCAGCTCGTCCCAGTTGTGGGAGATGACGACCGATTCATCCGCATCGGTCACGCGGCTGTCGTCCCACGCGGGCACGGTGGGCAGTTCTGTGGTCGGGGCTGCAGCGATGGCCTGCGCAGCGGCGCGGGCGAACACCATGCATTCGAGCAGCGAGTTGCTGGCCAGCCGGTTGGCGCCGTGCAGGCCGGTGCAAGCCACCTCGCCCACGGCGTACAGGCCGGGCAGGTCGGTGCGACCCGCCAGGTCGGTCAGAACGCCGCCGCAGGTGAAGTGGGCCGTGGGCACCACGGGGATGGGTTCCTTGGTGATGTCGATGCCCAGCGATGCGCAGTGCGCGAGGATGTTGGGGAAGTGCTCTTGCAAAAACGCGGGGCTCTGGTGCGAGATGTCCAAGTGCACGCAGTCCAGGCCGTGCTTTTTCATCTCGAAGTCGATGGCGCGGGCCACCACATCGCGCGGGGCCAGCTCGGCGCGCGGGTCGTGGTCCAGCATGAAGCGGGTGCCACCGGCAGAGGGGGGGAGCTTGAGTTGCCCGCCCTCGCCGCGCACGGCCTCGCTGATGAGGAAGGACTTTTCGTGCGGGTGGTACAGGCCAGTGGGGTGGAACTGGATGAACTCCATGTTCGCCACGCGGCAGCCCGCGCGCCAGGCGGCGGCAATGCCGTCGCCCGTGGCGGTGTCGGGGTTGGTGGTGTACAGGTACACCTTGCCTGCGCCGCCCGTGGCCAGGATGGTTTGCGGCGCGCGGAAGGTGACGACCTCATCGGTGTCGCTGTCGAGCGCGTACAGGCCTAGGCAGCGGTTGCCCGGCAAGCCCAGCTTGCGCGTGGTGATCAGGTCCACCAGCGTGTGCTGCTCAAACAGCGTGATGCCGGGCGTGCTGCGCACCACGTCGATCAGTGTGCGCTGCACGGCCGCGCCGGTGGCGTCGGTCACGTGGGCAATGCGGCGCGCGCTGTGGCCGCCTTCGCGCGTCAGGTGCAGCTGGTCGCCTTCGAGCGTGAAGGGCACACCCAGCTCGCGCAGCCAGGTAATCGATGCGGGCGCGTTCTCCACCACAAAGCGTGTGGTGGCCAGGTCGCACAGGCCTGCACCGGCCACCAGCGTGTCTTCGATGTGCGCTGCAAAGCTGTCGTCGTCAGCCAGCACGGCGGCAATGCCGCCCTGGGCCCAGCCGCTCGATCCATCCTGCAGCGTGCGCTTGGTGATGACGGCCACGCGGTGGGTGGGCGCCAGGTGCAGCGCGGCCGAGAGGCCGGCGAGGCCGCTGCCTACGATGAGAACGTCGAAGTCGTGGGGTGCCATGGCTTGCGGGTGAAGAAAGGGGGTAGCGCCACGGCCACCGGCCAGGGCGGTGAACAGGGGAGCCAGCCTAGACCGGCGTGTAAGCGAGGCGCACGTAAATGGGGGCAAAAGCCTCGGCCTGCGTGATCTCGATCAGCGTCTCTTTGGCCAGCTCCAGCAGGGCGATGAAGGTCACCACCAGCACGGTGCTGCCTTTTTCGGGCTCGAAGAGTTCTTCAAACTCCACAAAGCGGCGGCCCTGCAGCGTTTTGAGCACCATGCTCATGTATTCGCGCACCGAGAGTTCCTCGCGCGTGATCTTGTGGTGCTGCACAAGCTTGGCGCGTTTGAGGATGTCGCGCCAGGCGTCCTGCAGCTCCACCACGTGCACGTCTGGAAAGCGCGGCTGCAGGCTTTGTTCGATGTAGACCTGGGCCTTCAGGAAGTCGCGGCCGTACTGCGGCATGTGCGACAGGCGCATGGCCGCCATCTTCATTTGCTCGTATTCGAGCAGGCGGCGCACCAGCTCGGCGCGGGGGTCTTCGGGCTCCTCGCCGCCTTCCTGCTTCTTGGGCGGCAGCAGCATGCGCGACTTGATCTCGATGAGCATCGCCGCCATCAGCAGGTACTCGGCTGCCAGCTCCAGGTTGCGGCTGCGGATCTCGTCCACATACGCCAGGTACTGCTTGGTGACCCCCACCATGGGGATGTCGAGGATGTTGAAGTTCTGCTTGCGGATCAGGTACAGCAGCAAATCGAGCGGGCCTTCGAAGGCTTCCAGGAAGACTTCGAGCGCATCGGGCGGGATGTACAGGTCTTGCGGCAGCGCAAACAGCGGCTCGCCGTACAGGCGTGCCAGCGCCACCTGATCCACCACCACGGGCATGCCTGCCGCGTCCAGCGCGGACAGATCCGGCGAATCGGCCACGTTGGCTTCGTTCGCTGTGGTCATGGTTTGCTATAAAAAAATGAGCTACTAGAGCTTATTGAATAAGCGCTAGAGGCCATTTTGATGCTTAATCTGCGTTGGTCTGGTAGACGTACGGCTTTTGCTCGACCTGGCCTTCGCGGTACTCGGTCCAGATGCTGCGGTCCACCTTCTTGTCCCACAGCAGGGCACGGCCTGCCAGCTGCTGGCTTTCCAGTTCGGGGCGGCTGGCCTTGAGCTGGTTGATGAACTGGGTGGCGTCGGATTGGTAATCGGGGCGGCGGAAAATAGACATGGACTGTGAATCTCTTTCTTGGAACGCATCAGGCACAGTGACGCACCAAAGGTCCAAGATTTTACCGGGACGAATTTATGCGCTTGATATATCGCGCCGCTGCCCTGGCGGCCGCCACCTTTTCCCTGCTGGTGCTCACTGCCTGCGACCCGCAACGCATCAGTGAACTGAAGGAGGGTGTATCGACCGAAGCCGATGTGCGCGACCGCTTTGGCGCCCCCGAGAACGTGTGGGACGAACCCGGCGGCGCCCGCACCTTCGAATACAACCGCCAGCCCGCAGGCCAGGTCAACTACATGATCACCATCGGCCCCGACGGCCGCATGACCGCGCTGCGCCAGGTGCTCACGCCCGAGACCTTCGCGCGCGTCGTGCCTGGCATGCGCATGGACGAGGTGCGCCGCCTGCTGGGCAAACCCGCCAAGGCCACGCCCTACGAGCTGAAGAAAGAAACCTGGGTGGACTGGCGCTATCTGGAGGCGCCCAACCAGGCCAAGGTGTTCACGGTGGTCCATGGGGCTGACCTCGTGGTGCTGCGCACGCAGACGGGGGCCGACCTGGACGCGCCGGAGTTCAAGGGAGGCAAGTAAACCGTTGCCCCGCGCCCTGCCGACAACTACACATCCACGCTGGCGCCGCCCTGGGCGGCCAGCCGGTCGGCAAAGCCCGATCGCTCGATCAGCGAGCGTGGCTGCTCGTGCAGGTTCACCACCGACATGCGCCCACCGCGCGCTGCCACGGCTTTGAGGATCTGCTCCAGCGCATCCAGCCCGGTCGTGTCCAGCGCCACCAGCTCGCAGGCGTCCAGCACCACATCCATGCCGGGCGGGCCGGTTTCCACCGCCTGCACGATGGGGTCGATCTTGGCGGCTGCGCCAAAAAACAGCGCGCCGTGCAGGCGCCAGCGGGCCACAGTGCGCTGGCCCGGCGCAGCGCTCGGCGGTGGAGGAGTGGGTTCGGGCTCGCGCGCCGCGCGAAACAACCCGCTCATGCGCCGCACAAACAGCGCGCAGGCCATGAACAGGCCCACCTCCACCGCCACCGTGAGGTCGAACACCACCGTGAGGAAAAACGTGCCCAGCATCAGCAGCCGATAGTGGTTGCTGAAATGCTTGAGCCGCACAAACTCGTGCCACTCGCCCATGTTCCAGGCCACAAACAGCAAGATGCCCGCCAGCACCGCCAGCGGAATGTGCAGCGCCAGCGGCGCAGCCACCAGCACGATCGCCAGCAGCGTGAGTGCATGCACCATGCCCGCTACCGGCGACGTGGCGCCCGCGCGGATGTTGGTCACCGTGCGCGCAATGGTGCCGGTGGCCGGCATGCCGCCAAAAAACGGCACGATCATGTTGGCCGCGCCCTGGGCCATCAGCTCCTGGTTGGGGTCGTGTTTTTTGTGGTGCGGGTCGGTGGCCAGCTGGTCGGCCACGCGGGCGCACAGCAGCGACTCGATGGCACCCAGCAACGCGATGGTGAGTGTGGGTGTGACCAGCAGCCGCACCGTCTCCCACGAAAAATCGGGCAGCGCAAACACCGGCAGCGCCTGCGGAATGCCTCCAAAGCGCGAGCCGATGGTCTCCACCGGAAACCTGAGCCCCCAGGCCAGCAGGCTCAGCGCCACCAGCGCCACCACGGGTGCGGGCACCCGGGCAAACCGGCGCACCGTATGCCCCTCCATGAGCCGGATCACCGGCGAGCCCTTGAGGAACAGCCGTGGCCAGAGGAACAGTAGCGCCACACACGCCAGCCCCAGCCCGAACGCATAGGGGTTGAAGGTGCCGATGTGCTGCGCCAGCGTGCTCACCTGCGAGAAGAAGTTGCCCGGCATGCGGTCAATCGACAAGCCCAGCCAGTCTTTCACCTGTGACAGCGCAATCAGCACCGCAATGCCGTTGGTAAAGCCGATCACGATGCTGACCGGCACAAACCGCACCAGCGTGCCCAGGCGAAACAACCCCAGCAGCACCAGAATCACGCCCGCGCAGGCGGTAGAGATCAGCAGATTGGCCACGCCATAGCGCTCCACAATGCCGTAGACGATCACGATGAACGCGCCCGCCGGCCCACCAATCTGCGTGTTGGCGCCCCCCAGGGCCGAGATGAGGAAGCCCGCAATGATGGCCGTCCACAGCCCCGCCTCGGGCTTGAGGCCACTGGCAATCGCAAACGCCATGGCCAGCGGCAGCGCCACAATGCCCACCGTGACCCCCGCGCCCACGTCGGCCAGCCAGCGGCTCTTGGTGTAGCCGCGCAGGGCGTCGATCAGGCGGGGGCGAAAGGCGGGCGAAAACGGCATGGAGGCAACCAGTGTAGTGAGCGCTTCTTGAAGTGCAACCGATGGCGGTCCCAACCACCCGATGGCGTCACACCGGCGCTGCAATAGCGCCACAACAGGGCCGCAACAGGGCCACAAACAGAGCCTCCGCAACTTGGGTAGCTTCAGCTCCATGTCGGTGTTGTACTGGATTTGCTCATAATTTGATAGCTTTTGGCGCTTACTGTATAAGCGCTAGATGCCAAAAAATGCTTGAAATCTGCCAAGGCTGGCAAGGGAAAGCCGCCCCTGCGCACTGGCGCGTTGCTTGCTAGTTATGGATGCACTGCATCCCCACCTGCTCCCATGCCCGACACCCTTCACCCTCCTGCCATGCCGACGCCCGAAATGTCCCCCCCGCCATCGCTGCGCCACGGCCTGTTCGAAGACGCGCAGGCCCTGTTCGCGGGCACCTTGTTTGTGGCCATGGCGCTCATGCTTTTCAACCAGGCGGGCCTGCTGGTGGGCGGCACCGCGGGCGTGGCGTTTTTGCTGCACTACGTCACGGGCATTTCGTTCGGCAAGCTGTTTTTTGTGGTCAACCTGCCGTTCTACTGGTTTGCCTGGACGCGCATGGGCCACGAGTTCACCATCAAGACCTTTGTCTGCGTGGGCCTGCTGTCGCTGCTGACCGAGCTGTTTCCGCACGTGATGCATGTGGACTACCTGAACCCGCTGTTCGCCTCGCTGCTGGGCGGGCTGCTGCTGGGCACGGGCTGTTTGTTTCTGGCGCGCCACCGCTCCAGCCTGGGCGGTGCCACGGTGGTGTCGCTGTACCTGCAAAGCCGCTATGGCATGCGGGCGGGCAAGGTGCAGATGATGATCGACGGCTCCGTGGTACTGCTGGCGCTGTTCGTGGTGCCGGTCGAGCGTGTGGCGTATTCGGTGCTGGCCGTGCTGGTGATGAGCGGGTTCTTGTGGATCAGCCACCGGCCAGGGCGCTACGTGGGGCATTAAGGGACGGGGCCGCCAGCGCGACGGCCGCCTGTCTCCGATCGTGACCGAGTCCTCAGGGGCCTGAGCTCCCGCCGAACGCCCCTGCGCGACTCCATTGCACCCGTCAACCCTGCTTCAGTGGGGGTGTGTTTGCGCGTCCACCCACCATAGAGTTCGTGCTACCCCGCCTGCGCCCGCACGAGGGGCGCCGGGCTCGCCCGCGCCTCCTAAATGGGTGAAGTGCCCACCCCGTTCACATGCCCGGAGAACCCTTGATGTACCGAACTTTTTCCGCCAGCGCTGAAGCACTGTGGGCGAGGCTTGGTGGGGCGGCAAGGCTGCTTCTTCTGATTGCGAGCGGAGTCTTGATGGCCTGCGGCGGTGGCGAAGACCCTGCTGCGCCCCCACCGCCCCCGCCCGTGGCGCAACATGCTGTGGGCGGCACTGTGACGGGGCTGGTGGGCACGCTCGTCCTGGCCAATGGCACGGAGGCGGAGCTGACCATCACGGCGAACGGCAGCTATGCCACCAACGTTTTGCAGGGCCAGGCCTACAACATTGTTGTGCGTACCCAGCCCGCCGGGCAGACCTGTGTTGTGGAAAACGGTTCGGGTGTGGTGGCAGGCCCGGTTACCAACATCTTGGTGACATGCACCACCAATACCTACTCCGTCGGTGGATCGATCACGGGCCTGCTGGGCGTGGTGACGTTGCGGCTCAACGGCGCTGCGGATCTGTTGGTGGCCACCAATGGCGTTTTCGGGTTTGCCTCACCGCTGACCCATGGCAGCTCTTACGCCGTGACGGTGCATGTACAGCCTGCGAATCAGGTTTGCACAGTAGAGGCTGGCACCGGGGTTGTCGTGGCGCCCGTGACCCAAGTGAGAGTGCGTTGCAGCACCGTCTCATCGCCTCCGCCTCCTGCTCCCCCCCCTCCACCGGCTCCCCCCACGCCGGGTGGCCTGGGGATTGCCTATGGGACGAAGGCACTGGTCTTTTCGTGGACCTCGACGCCCGGCGCAACCCGCTACACGGTGTACGAAGACCCGGACGGCGCGGGCCCGCTGGCACCCGCGCAAATCGGGTCGACCGCGGCCACCGGGCTGACCTACGCAGTTCCGGTGCTGCTGCACCTTCGGGTGAATGCGACGTACACCGTGCAAGCCTGCAACGCGGGCGGGTGCAGTGCCCCATCGGCCTCCATGGCGGCAGACATGGTGCGTGCCATTGGCTACTTCAAGGGATCGACTACCACCGTCGAAGGCCGGTTTGGCAACCGCGTGGCCTTGTCCAGCAACGGCACCACCCTGGCCGTGGGGGCGTATGGAGAGGGTGGCAATACCGGGGCGGTATACGTATTCACGAAGAGCGGCGCCACGTGGTCGCAGCAGGCGCGCATTGCGGCCCCCAACGGCGAGGCCAACGATTATTTTGGCAATGCCGTGGCCTTGTCGGCCGACGGCAACACGCTGGCCATCGGCGCGGATGGCGAGAGCGGCGACCAGAAGGGCACGTTCTCGACGATGCCGACCACCAATAACCTGGCCAGCAACTCAGGCGCCGTCTATGTCTATTCCCGCACGGGCGCCGTCTGGTCGCAGCAGGCATTCATCAAGGCGAACAACGCGGATGCCGACGATCTTTTCGGTTCATTCGTAGCCCTCTCGAGCGACGGCAACACCCTGGCGGTGGGGGCCTACAACGAGGATGGTGACCTGACTGGAACACACGGCAATGGAGCCTATGCTGCGTCCGGGGCTGCCTACGTCTTTGCCCGCACGGGCACCAGCTGGGCGCAGCAAAGTTACCTCAAGGCCTCCAACGCAGGCTCGGGAGATTTCTTCGGCATCTACCTCAGCCTGTCTGGCGCAGGCGACACCCTGGCGGTGGGCGCGTTCTTTGAGCGCAGCGCCTTGGCGAGTGATCCTGCGGACGACACCCTGGCCAATGCCGGTGCGGCCTACGTGTTCCAGCGCAATGCGGGGGCATGGTCGCAGCAGGCCTATCTGAAGGCTCCGAATCCCAAGGCGCAGGACCGCTTCGGTGTATCGGTCATCCTGTCAGGCGACGGCAACACGCTGGCGGTTGGCATGGACGGAGACAGCAGCAACTACACAGGCACCTTCGTCGTGCCTCCACCCAGCAACACCCTTGCACTCAACTCTGGCGCGGTGTTTGTGTTTACTCGCGCAGGTGGCGTCTGGCAGTCACAGGCGTACTTGAAAGCCTCCAACACCCGCACCCCCCACCGGTTTGGCAACAACCTGGCGATGTCCAGCGACGGCAACACGCTGGTGGTGCCGTCGTACCGCGACGACAGCAATGCGCGCGGATTCAATGGCGACCAGGCCAACACCGCCGCAGCGGATGCGGGCGCTGTGCTGGTGTTCCGCCGCAGCGCAGGCACCTGGGCGCAGCAAGCCTACCTGAAGGCTCCCAATACGGGCGCTGGGGACCGGTTTGGTGGACGTGTGGCGATATCGGGTGACGGCACTACGCTGGCCGTGGGGGCATCCACCGAAGACAGTGGATCGACTGGCATTGGGGGCAATCAGTCGGACGAAAGCAGCGCCAACGCGGGCGCGGTGTACCTTTACTGAGAGCTTGCTTCAGGGCGGCAGTCAACATGCCGCCCCTTCCTCTATCGGCGGATGGCGAGGGGCTCAGCACCCCTCGGCATCCTTGACGGTTGCTTTGTCTATGAGCGTTGCACGCCTTACCGCACCCGCATGCCGGGCGTGGCGCCGGGCCAGGGATTGAGCACGTAGATGCCGGGGTTGGCCTTTTCGTCGCCATGGCTGGCGGCCAGCACCATGCCTTCGCTCACGCCAAACTTCATCTTGCGCGGCGCCAGGTTGGCCACCATCACGGTGTGCTTGCCCACCAGATCTTCGGGCTTGTAAGCGCTGGCAATGCCGCTGAACACGTTGCGCGTACGGCCTTCGCCCACGTCCAGCGTCAGGCGCAGCAGCTTGGTGGAGCCCTCGACCGGCTCGCAGTTCACGATCAGCGCAATGCGCAGGTCGATCTTGGTGAAGTCGTCGATGGTGATAGTGGGGGCGAGTTCTTCGCCGCCAGGATGGGAGTTGGCTGCTACGGTTTCAGTAGCTGCTGGCGCTTGTTCTGCTTGCGCTGGGGCTTCAAACAGTGCTTCAAGCTGTTCGGGGGTGACGCGCTGCATCAGGTGCTGGTAGGGCTGGATGGCCTGCACGTCCCCCGCCACGTTCCACTGCTGCATGTTCACGCCCACAAAGCCTTGCACCGCCTGGGCCAGGCCCGGGAGCACAGGTGCCAGGTAGCGGGTGAGTGCGGCGAAGGCGTTCACGAGCACCGAGCACACCTGGTGCAGGGCCTCGTTGTTGGCCGCGTCCTTGGCCAGATCCCAGGGCTTGTTCTGGTCCACATAGGCGTTGACCTTGTCGGCCAGCAGCATGATCTCGCGCGTGGCCTTGCTGTATTCCCGCGTTTCGTACATCTGCGCGATGGCGTCGCTGGCACCGCGCACCTCGGCCAGCAGGGCTGCGCCCGTGGTGCCAAATTGGTCGGTCAGCTTGCCGTCAAAGCGCTTAGTCAAGAAGCCCGCCGCCCGGCTGGCAATGTTCACGTATTTGCCGATCAAATCGCTGTTCACACGCAGCATGAAGTCTTCGGCATTGAAGTCGATGTCCTCATTGCGTGCGCTCAGCTTGGCCGCCAGGTAGTAGCGCAGCCACTCGGCATTCATGTTCAGGCTCAGGTACTTGAGCGGGTCCAGGCCCGTGCCCCGGCTCTTGCTCATCTTCTCGCCGTTGTTCACCGTGAGGAAGCCATGCACGAACACGTTGTTGGGCGTCTTGCGGCCGCTGAAGTGCAGCATGGCGGGCCAGAACAGCGTGTGGAAGGTGACGATGTCCTTGCCGATGAAGTGGTACTGCTCCATCACCGGGTCGGCCATGTAGGCGTCGTAGCTCTCGCCGCGCTTTTCCAGCAGGTTCTTCAGCGACGCGAGGTAGCCCACGGGGGCATCCAGCCACACGTAGAAGTATTTGCCGGGCGCGTCGGGGATCTCGATGCCGAAGTAGGGTGCGTCGCGGCTGATATCCCAGTCGCCCAGGCCTTCGCTGGTGGTGCCGTCGGGGTTGGTGCGGACGGTGAACCACTCCTTGATCTTGTTGGCCACCTCGGGCTGAAGCTTGCCGTCCTGCGTCCAGTTTTCCAGAAACTCCACGCAGCGTGGGTCCGACAGCTTGAAGAAGAAGTGCTCTGAATTCTTCAGCTCGGGCTTGGCACCCGACAGGGCCGAGAAGGGGTTGATCAGGTCGGTGGGGGCGTACACCGTGCCGCACACCTCGCAGTTGTCGCCATACTGGTCCTTGGCGTGGCACTTGGGGCATTCGCCCTTGATGTAGCGGTCGGGCAGGAACATGTTCTTCTCGGGGTCGAAGAACTGCTCGATGGTGCGTACTTCGATCAGGCTGCCGTCGGCGCGGTCGCGCAGGTCGCGGTAGATCTGGCGGGCCAGCTCGTGGTTTTCGGGCGCATCGGTGCTGTGCCAGTTGTCAAAGCTGATGTGAAAGCCATCGAGGTACTGCTTGCGGCCGGCCGCGATGTCGGCCACGAACTGCTGGGGCGTTTTGCCCGCTTTTTCGGCCGCAATCATGATGGGCGCGCCGTGGGTGTCGTCCGCACCCACAAAGTTGACCGCGTTGCCCTGCATCCTTTGGTACCGCACCCAGATGTCGGCCTGGATGTATTCCATGATGTGGCCGATGTGGAAGTTGCCGTTGGCATACGGCAGGGCGGTGGTAACGAAGAGTTTGCGGGCGGAGGTCGTCATGGGATGCGGCTTTCTCAGGCGGAACCCGCGATTTTAGGCGGTCGGCAGTATCCCTGGCCATTACGGGCGCTGCGGTGGCCTCCCCAGGTCGCGCAGGTGCCAAACAGGGCGTGCGTGCAGGCCGCCTATGGAGCCACAATGCCCCGCAGTCAAATAATCATGAGGAGACAACACATGGCCAGAACATGGGCAAAACGGGTGGGGTGGGGCGTGGGTGGCGCGATATTGGTGGTGGCTGCCTATCTGGCGGCGTGGCCTGTGCCCATTCAGCCGGTGGCCTGGACTGCGCCTGCCGCCCCTGGCTACCAGGGCGTGCACGCCCCCAACCAGCGCCTGGCCCAGCTGAACATCATTGATCTCAAAGGCGAGGTGGGCCCCGAGCACATCGCCTTTGGCAAGGACGGCAAGCTCTACACCACCGTGCTCAGTGGCAGCATTTTGCGCATGAACCCCGACGGCTCGGGTCAGGAGGTGTTTGCCAACACCGGCGGGCGGGTGCTGGGGTTCGACTTCGATGCGGCGGGCCACCTGATCGCGGCCGATGCCATCAAGGGCCTGCTGTCCATTGCGCCCGATGGCAAGGTCACCGTGCTGGCCGACAAGGTGGGCAACGACCCCATCCGCTATGCCGACGCTGTGGTGGTGGCCCAAAGCGGAAAGATGTACCTGAGCGACGCCTCCACCCGTTTTGCCCCCAAGGACTGGGGCGGTACGTTTGAAGCGAGCGTGCTCGACATCCTGGAGCAGGCCAGCACCGGCCGGGTGATCGAATACGACCCTGCGACGCGTGCCACTCGCGTGGTGGTTCGGGGCATCAGCTTTGCCAATGGCGTGGCGCTGAGCCAGGACGAAAAACACCTGTTCGTCAACGAAACCGGCAAATACCGGGTGTGGAAGATTGCGGTGGATGCGAAAGACCTCGACATTGGCCAGGCCAGCCCCCAGGCCCGCGTGCTGCTCGACAACCTGCCCGGCTACCCCGACAACCTGATGCGCGGGCAGGGCGGCAAGGTATGGTTGGGCTTTGCCAAGCCGCGTGGGGCGGCCATCGACAACATGGCGGGCAAGCCCTGGCTGCGCAGCCTGACCCTGCGCCTGCCGCGTGCGCTGTGGCCCATTCCCCAGCCCTACGGCCATGTGATTGCGTTCACCGACGATGGCAAGGTGGTGGCCGACCTGCAGGACCCGAGTGGCGCCTACCCTGAGACCACTGCGATCACCGAGACGGCGGACCGGCTGTATGTGCAGAGCCTGCACGCGCACGGCCTGGGGTGGCTGCCCAAGCCGTAGGGTTCAGGCCTGGGGCGTTTCAGGCGGTTTCCCCATGGTGCCGGGTCTTCACCTCGGCACCTGTATCCGTCCACCCAAAGAACCTGCACACCTCGGCCCGCATTGCAAGGGTGTCGGCCCGGCCCAGGGCCATGAGCTCCTGGGTGTAGCCGGATTCGAACAGCAGGTAGCTGGCCAGCGCCGCGCCGCGCACATCGGCCATGTTGGACGTGACGCCCAGGGCGCCCAGCATGGTGCGCACGGGCGTGGGCAGGTCGCCCACATGGCGCGCGGCCACGGCATCCAGGCGCTGCGAGGGGGCAATCACCAGCAGCTCGATGGGGCGCAGTGCGCTGTGCAGGCGCTTTTCTTCGGGGATGAGCGACAGGGTCTGGTTGATGCGCTGCACGCGCTCCACATCCACGGCCAGCGCATCCAGAAAGATGTTGGACAGCGCATGCCCCGCAATCTGCGCCAGCGTGGGGTAGGTGGCCGTGGGGTTGGCAGCGGCATCTCCCTTGGGCTCGTGCATGCGGCCCGCGCCGATCACCAGGATGCGCTCGGCCCCCAGGTGAATGGCCGGAGCAATGGGCGCCGACTGGCGCATGGAGCCGTCGCCGAAATATTCGACGTGGTCATCCACCTCGATGCCCTTGGCCGGAAAGATGAACGGAATGGCCGAGGACGCCAGCAGATGCTCGTGCGTGATGCGGTCGCTGGCCGCCTTGCGCTGCGAGCGCACCCAGGGCTTGACGGGTGCGGCGGCTTCAAAAAAGGTGACATGTTCGCCCGAGCTGTAGCTCGACGCCGTTACCGCCAGCGCTGTGAGATGCCCTTTGCGGATCAGCCGGGGCAGGCGCACCAGCGGCACCATCTTGACCAGCAGTTTTTCGAGCGGGGTGTTGTCCAGCAGCGACTTGGGCCGCATGCGCCGCCAGCGCGCCAGCGCCCAGCCCAGCGACACCAGCGTGAGCCAGCGCGCGCCGCTGCGCATCACGCTGAGCGAGTCGGCGCCATACACCTGGCTGGCGTGGAACTGCCGCCACACGCGCGCAATGCGGCGCACGGCGCGGTCAAAATTGTCGGCCCCGCAGGCCAGCGCCGCCGCGTTGATGGCCCCGGCCGAGGTGCCGGTGATGATGGGGAAGGGGTTGGGGCCGCTCCCTTCGCCGCAGGCCTGGCGCAGGTCGGCAATGGCCTCGAGCACGCCCACCTGGTAGGCGGCGCGGGCACCGCCGCCGGTGAGTAGCAGGCCGGTGGCGGGTCGGGCTTCGGCGGGGATATCAGAAGTTACCAAGGGCGGCATGAATGTGTGTGGGGTGGTGTCCCAAGTGTCGGTGGGTGGCTGGGAGCCTTTCATGTGGGAAAACCCGCATGGTTGAGGCGACACTTCGCTTTTCGCTGGGGCGTTCAAGCTTGACAGGGGAAGTCAATTGTTTGCGCCAGAAGTGGGTTCGTGCTGCTCCCCGGCCTGTGGCATGCTCAAACGCATTTTTTTGGGGAGATGGCTTGAATCCGAGCATCATCATTTCGCTTGATTTCCCTGCTGCTGCGCCTGCGGTAGATCTGGTCGGGCAGCTGGGCTCTGCTGCGTCTGTCTACAAGGTGGGTTTGCAATTGCTCACGGCGGCTGGACCGTCCTTCGTCCGCGATCTGTTGGATGCTGGCAAGCAGGTCTTTTTGGACCTCAAACTGTTTGAAATCCCGAGCTCGGTGGCTGACGCAGTTGCGGCGGCGGGGCAACTGGGGGCTTCTATGGTGACGGTTCATGCGTCGGCAGGATCTTCTGTGCTGGAGGCTGCAGTGGCGTCGGCAGCACACTTCCCTGAGCTCAAAGTGCTGGCACTCACTGTGATCACCAGCATGGACGACGAGGCGCTGCGCGAAGTGGGCGTGGCATCGACAGTGCCAGAACAGGTGCTGCGTCTTGCGCGCCTTGCACACGCAGTTGGCTGCCACGGTGTGGTCGCATCGCCGCTAGAAGCCAGGCTTCTGCGCAACGCGCTGCCGCGGGGCGCGCTCATCGTCACGCCTGGCATACAGCCGCTGGAGTTTGCAAAAGGCGACCACGCCCGTTTCACCACTGCTAGCGAGGCCATCAAGGCGGGTGCAACGCACGTCGTGGTGGGTCGGCCGATATCGCGCGCTTTGAACCCTGCCGTTTCCTTTGCTGCCCTGTGCGCAGAACTAGAAGGTTGAAACTTTGGCCCGGGATGGGGCGGATCGCCGTTTTTCTGCAGCGTTACAGCTGTGATTCTGTGGGCCGGAGGCCCCGGCACATCGCTGTCTACGGTTGGCGCAGCAGCAGCTGTGCCACCGCGTCACCCTGCAGCACCACAATGCCGTGCTCCCGGGCAAAGGCGTGGGCGTTGTCGCTGACCTGCCCCAGGGCAGCCACATAGACGCCTGCGGGGGCCTCGCTGGCCAGCATGGCCGCGTGCAGCTCGCGCAGGGGCTCTACGCCGTGGGTGGCCGCTTTCCAGCGTTTGGCGCTGACCAGCGTGGTTTTGCCACCCTGGGTCAGTCGCATGTCAGGGCCTGCGTTGTTGCCGTGGATCCGCTCTACGGAGTAGCCCGCCCGTGCCCAGGCCGATGCCAGGGTGTCGGCAAAGCTGCGCCAGGGCATGCTGGCCACGGCCTCCAGCATCTCCGAAACCCGGGCGGGGTTGGGGGCGCGCAGCTGCTTCCACGCGGCGATGCAGCCCACCACGAAGATGGGGAAACCGGCCAGCGCACCCACCACGAAATATTCCTTGGGCAACAGCGCACCTGCCGCCAGAACGATGATGCCGACCACCACAAAGCTGATCCACCAGGGCGAGCGCAGCAGCATGGCAAACAGGGATTTCTCGGCCATCTTGAATTTCACGGGGGTCCTTTTCGTTCGGTTTCTCAGGGTGCCAGCTGCTGTGGAGCCAGGGGCAAAGCGTGCGCATTGTCCTTCACGCGCCGGGGGAACAGCGCTTGGATAGACTACCGGCCCCACAGGAGTTAATTGAATGGCAGTCACCGAACAGGGCCTTTTGGCCGCACTTTCCAGCGTGCTGGACCCCCATACGGGCAAGGATTTCGTCAGCACCCGCGCCCTGCGCAATGTGCAGATCAGCGGCGGCGACGTGGCCTTCGATGTGGAGTTGGGCTACCCCGCCAAGAGCCTGGTGCCCGAACTGCGCCGCAGTCTGGTGGCCGCCGCCAAGGGCGTGGCGGGCGTGGACAACGTGTCGGTCAACATCACCACCAAGGTCATCGCCCATGCCGTGCAGCGCGGCGTGCAGCTCTTGCCCCAGGTCAAGAACATCATCGCCGTGGCCTCGGGCAAGGGCGGCGTGGGCAAGAGCACCACCGCCGCCAACCTGGCCCTGGCGCTGGCCGCCGAGGGCGCCAGCGTGGGCGTGCTCGACGCCGACATCTACGGCCCCAGCCAGCCCATGATGCTGGGCATCAACCGCCGCCCTGAAAGCGACGACGGCAAGACCATGGAGCCGCTGGAGAACTACGGCGTGCAGGTGATGTCCATCGGCTTCCTAGTGGACCAGGACGAAGCCATGATCTGGCGCGGCCCCATGGCCACGCAGGCGCTGGAGCAACTGCTGCGCCAGACCAACTGGAAAGACCTCGACTACCTCATCATCGACATGCCCCCCGGCACCGGCGACATCCAGCTCACCCTGAGCCAGCGCGTGCCCATGACCGGCGCCGTGATCGTGACCACGCCGCAGGACATCGCCCTGCTCGATGCCAAGAAGGGCATCAAGATGTTCGAGAAGGTGGGCGTGCCCATCCTCGGCATCGTCGAGAACATGGCCGCGCACGTGTGCAGCAACTGCGGCCATGTGGAACACATCTTTGGCGCCGATGGCGGCAAGAAGATGGCAGCCGAGTACAACATGGACTACCTGGGCGCGCTGCCGCTCGACATGAGCATCCGCCTGCAGGCCGACAGCGGCAAGCCCACCGTGGTGGCCGACCCGGACGGGGACGTGGCCAAGATCTACAAGAAAGTGGCGCGCGACGTGGCGGTGAAGATCGCGCAGCAGGCCAAGGACTTTTCGAGCAAGTTCCCGACGATTTCGATCAGCAAGAACACCTGATCTTCCTGAGTCGCCCCACCGTGCCATGAACCTGCTCGCGTCCCTGCGCTACCTGGTGGCGCTGCACGAGCACCGGCACTTTGGCCGGGCGGCGCAGGCCTGCCACATCACGCAGCCCGCGCTTTCCAACGCACTGCGCGCGCTGGAAAAGGAGTTTGGCGTGGTCGTGGTGCGCCGGGGCCGCAGCTTCGAAGGCTTCACGCCCGAGGGCGAGCGGGTGCTGGCCACAGCCCAGCGCATGCTGCACGAGCACCAGGTGCTGCAGCAGGACCTGAGCAGCGACGCCGCCCACCCGCGCGGCACGCTGCGCCTGGGCGCGGTGCCCACCGCCATGCCCATCCTGGCGCGGTTTGCGGCGCAGCTGCAGGCGCGGCACCCGGGCATTGTGCCGGTCGCGCTGTCGATGAGCTCGCAGGCGCTGGAGGCGGGGCTGGAGAGCATTGCACTGGACCTGGCGCTGGGCTACACCGAGCGCATGCCTGCACGCGGCGGGCCATTGCGTGCTTGGCCGCAGTATGTGGAGCACTATTTTTTGCTGCGCCGGGCGCCGAGTCAGCGCAAGGGGCCGGCGCGCGGGCTGCAGATCGGCCCTCCCATGGCCTGGGCCGATGCGGCGGCCTTGCCGCTGTGCCTGCTCACCCCCGAGATGCACAACCGCAGCCTGGTGGATGGCGCGTTTCGCAGCGCGGGTGCTACGGTGCGGCCCGCCATGGAAACGGATTCGGTATTGACCCTGGCGTTGAGCGTGGTGGCAGGCCAGGTGTGCAGCATCCTGCCCGGGGCGCTGGTCGATGCCGTGCGCGGCCATGACGGGTTGGAGGCGCTGCCGCTGACGGGCCCGGTGCTCACCACGGCGATTGGATTCATGTCGCACCGGCAGGTGCAGCCAACGCGTGCACTCGATGCGGCGCTGGCGCTGGCGCAAGACTCCGATTGGCTGCAGCATGCCGCCGCGCACAGCGGGCTGTTGGCAGTCCACTGACCCAGGCTCGACCCACCGCCGGGGCGGCCATAGGCGATTAGCAGGGCATCGCAAACCCGGCTGTTTCATTTGTTTTTGTGATCGACCCATGTGCATCGGCAATTTGACGCTGCATGCGCCCCTGGCCGACACTGCGGCATCGCGCCCGGCCTATGCAGGCGCTTTCATACAAAACAACGCCCCCACGCCCCCGCTCCATGCACCTTGCCCCCGAAGCCCCTACCGTTGCCGCCGTGTCCGTCAACGACATGCGCGAGCGCATCCGCCGCAAAAGCCGCCTCAAGGGCCGCCAGCCCGAGGACGCAGCGATGGCCGATGTGGCGCAGTTGCTGGGCCCGCGCCCGGCCGAAGGCTTCCGGCGCGACCTGCTCATTGAATATCTGCACCGCCTGAACGACCATTTCGGCGTGCTGCACGACCGGCATCTGGTGGCGCTGGCCAAGCAGCTGAATCTGCCCATGGCCGAGGTGTACGAGGTGGCGAGCTTCTACCACCACTTCGAGATCGTGCGCGGCGAGGATGCCCTGGCCCCGCGCCTGGTGCTGCGGGTGTGCGACAGCCTGAGCTGCAGCCTGGCGGGTGCGCGCGAGCTGCTGGCCGCGCTGCCCGAGCGCCTGCGCGCCGCCGGGCAGGGCGATGTGCAGGTGCAGGCCGTGCCCTGCGTGGGCCGCTGCGAACAAGCGCCCGTGGCGGTGGTGCACCAGTGCCCCGTGCCACACGCCACGGTGGATACCATGCTGAAGGTGGTGAAATCCAGGCCAAATCGGGCTCTAGCGCTTCATCCACAATCGCTAGTAGCTATTAATTTTGATATTTCTGAGCTGTCCGAGAAGAGCGTGCCAACGCAGCCGGACGGGATCAGCCCCGCGCACACCGACCTCGTCACCTACCGTGCCCACGGCGGCTACCAGACCGCCGCCGCGCTGGTCAACGGAGAGATGGACGCCGAGGCCGTGCTCGCTGCCATGGAGGACTCGGGTTTGCGCGGCCTGGGCGGCGCGGGCTTCCCGGCGGGGCGCAAGTGGCGCATTGTTCGGGACCAGCCCGCGCCGCGCCTGATGGCCGTCAACATCGACGAGGGCGAGCCCGGCACCTTCAAGGACCGTACCTACCTGGAGCGCGACCCGCACCGCTTTCTGGAAGGCGTGCTCATCGCCGCCCAGGTGGTGGGTACCGAGGCCATCTATATCTACCTGCGCGACGAATACCACGGCTGCCGCGCACTGCTGCAAACGGCGCTGGACGACCTGCGTGCCGAGCCGCCATGCCCGCTGCCGCACATCGAGCTGCGGCGCGGTGCGGGCGCCTACATCTGCGGCGAAGAGTCGGCCATGATCGAGAGCATCGAAGGCAAACGCGGCGAACCCCGCATGCGCCCGCCCTACATCGCGCAGGTCGGCCTGTTCGGCCGGCCCACGCTGGAGCACAACTTCGAGACGCTGTACTGGGTGCGCGACATCGTCGAGCGCGGGCCGCAGTGGTTTGCCAGCTTCGGCCGCCACGGGCGCAAGGGGCTGCGTAGTTTCAGCGTGAGTGGGCGCGTGAAGCACCCCGGCGTCAAGCTCGCGCCTGCGGGCATCACGGTGCAGGAACTCATCGACGAATACTGCGGCGGCATGCTGGACGGCCACCTGCTTTATGCCTACCTGCCCGGCGGCGCGTCGGGCGGTATCCTGCCCACCAGCCTGAGCCACATACCGCTCGACTTCGACACGCTGCAGCCCTACGGTTGCTTCATCGGCTCGGCCGCCGTCATCGTGCTCAGCCAGCACGACCGGGCGCGCGATGCGGCGCTCAACGTGATGCGCTTCTTTGAACACGAAAGCTGCGGCCAGTGCACGCCCTGCCGCGTGGGCACGGCCAAGGCGGCCACGCTGATGCAAGCGCCGAAGTGGGATGAAGAACTGCTCGACGATCTGGCACAGGTAATGGCCGACGCCTCCATCTGCGGCCTGGGCCAGGCCGCGCCCAACCCCATCCGCTGCATCCACAAATACTTTGCGCACGAAGTGGGCGAGGGCCCCTGGCCGGGCGATTTGCCCAAGCCGCGCAACAGCCCGCTCACCGAGCAATTGCCCGGAGGGTTGAAGCCATGAGCGCCGTGTTGACATCTACTGCTGCGGCGCAGCCCGCCGTGGCCTTCGAGCTGGACGGCCAGCCCATCACCGCCCGCCCTGGCGAAACCATCTTGAAAGCCGCGCAGCGCCACGGGGTGGAGATCCCGCACCTGTGCTACAGCGATGGCTTGCGCCCCGACGGCAACTGCCGCGCCTGCGTGGTCGAGATCGCGGGCGAACGCACGCTGGCCCCCAGCTGCTGCCGTGCGCCGACCGAGGGCATGAAGGTACAGGCCGCCAGCCCCCGCGCCCGCAAGAGCCAGCAGATGGTGGTGGAGATGCTGCTGTCCGACATGCCGGACGTCGGGTATCGGTGGAACGACCAAAAGGCCGAAACTCCTGAATTGATAGCTGATATCGCTTATCCATCAAGCGCTAGCGGCCAATTTGACTCAAAAAATGCAGAAACGATAGGCCAGCACGGCGAGTTGAGCGAATGGGCGGATCGCCTGGGCGTCTCCGTGCGCCCGGCGCTCAAAGCCCTGTGCCGCGAGCAGCCCGCACCCGACCTGAGCCACCCCGCGATGGCCGTCAACCTGGATGCCTGCATCCAGTGCAACCGCTGCGTCCGCGCCTGCCGCGAAGAGCAGGTCAACGATGTGATCGGCTACGCGCTGCGCGGCTCGAATAGCAAGATCGTCTTCGACCTCGACGACCCCATGGCCGAGAGCACCTGCGTGGCCTGCGGCGAATGTGTGCAGGCCTGCCCCACGGGCGCGCTCAGCCCCAAGACACACATCGGCCCGCAGGCGGTGGACCGCAAGGTCGATTCGGTCTGCCCTTTCTGCGGCGTAGGCTGCCTCATCACCTACAACGTGCGTGATGAAAAGATCATCAGCGTCGAAGGTCGCGACGGCCCGGCCAACCATGGGCGCCTGTGCGTGAAAGGGCGCTTCGGTTTCGACTACGCCCACCACCCCGACCGCCTGACGGTGCCGCTGATCCGAAAGCCCGGCGTGCCCAAGGAGGTACGGCCCTACGGCGCCGACTGGCGCGACACCTTCCGCGAAGCGACCTGGGACGAGGCGCTGGACCTGGCCGCCGGCACGCTGAAAAGTCTGCGTGACACGCATGGCCCGAAAGCGCTCGCAGGTTTCGGCTCGGCCAAGGGCAGCAACGAAGAGGCCTACCTGTTCCAGAAGCTGGTGCGCACCGGCTTTGGCAGCAACAACGTGGACCACTGCACGCGGCTGTGCCACGCCTCCAGCGTGGCCGCGCTGCTCGAAGGCGTGGGCTCCGGCGCGGTGAGCAACCCGGTGCACGACGTGGAGCATGCCGAGCTGATCTTCGTGATCGGCTCCAACCCCACGGCCAACCACCCCGTGGCAGCCACATGGATGAAAAACGCCGCACAGCGCGGCGCGAAGATCGTGCTGGCCGACCCGCGCATCACGGACATCGGCCGCCGCGCCTGGCGCACGCTGCAGTTCAAGGCCGACACCGACGTGGCCATGCTCAACGCGCTGATCCACACGGTGATCGACGAAGGCCTGGTGGATGACGCCTTCATCCGCGACCGCGCCAACAACTTCGAGGCCTTGAAGGCCAACGTGATGGGCTGCAGCCCCGAGGCCATGGCCCCGGTGTGCGGCATCCCGGCCGAGACGCTGCGCGAGGTGGCGCGGGCGTTCGCAAAAAGCAAAGCCTCGATGATTTTGTGGGGCATGGGTGTGAGCCAGCACGTGCACGGCACCGACAACGCACGCTGCCTGATCGCGCTGTGCGCCGTCACCGGCCAGATTGGCAAGCCCGGCTCGGGCCTGCACCCGCTGCGCGGCCAGAACAACGTGCAGGGCGCGAGCGACGCGGGGTTGATCCCCATGATGTTCCCCAACTACCAGCGCGTCGACAACGCGGGGGCGCATGCCTGGTTCGAGGACTTCTGGGGCACCCGGCTCGATGGGTCACCGGGCTACACGGTGGTCGAGATCATGCACAAGGCCCTGGCCGACGACAGCGACCCGCACAAGGTGCGCGGCATGTACATCATGGGCGAGAACCCGGCCATGAGCGACCCCGACCTGAACCACGCGCGCCACGCGCTGGCCAGCCTGTCGCACATGGTGGTGCAGGACATCTTTTTGACCGAGACCGCCTGGCTGGCCGACGTGGTGCTGCCCGCCAGCGCCTGGCCCGAAAAGACCGGCACCGCCAGCAACACCGACCGCATGGTGCAGATGGGCCGCCGCGCCCTGAACCCGCCGGGTGATGCGCAGCCGGACCTTTGGATCATTCAGCAAATCGCGGCGCGGATGGGTTTGGACTGGCACTACGAAGGCGAAGAATCCGGCGTAGCGGCTGTCTACAACGAAATGCGCCAGGCCATGCACGCGAGTATTGAGGGCATTACCTGGGACCGGCTGGAGCGCGATTCGAGCGTGACCTACCCTTGCCTTACGGCCGACGACCCCGGCCAGCCCATCGTCTTCACCGAAAAATTCCCCACGCCCACGGGCCGCCTGCAACTGGTGCCCGCCAGCGTGATCCCGGCGGCCGAAAAGCCCGATGCCGACTACCCGCTGGTGCTCATCACCGGCCGCCAACTGGAGCATTGGCACACCGGCAGCATGACGCGGCGCAGTGTGGTGCTCGATGCCATCGAGCCCATGGCCACGGCCTCCATGCATGGCGACGAACTTGCGCGGCTGGGCGTGGTGCCGGGTGCGCTGGTCGGCATTCGCTCGCGGCGCGGCATGCTGCAGGTGCGCCTGCGCCGCGACGACGGCACGCCGCGCGGCACGGTCTTCATGCCTTTTGCGTACGTGGAGGCGGCAGCCAACCTGCTCACCAACGCGGCGCTGGACCCGTTTGGAAAGATCCCGGAGTTCAAGTACTGCGCGGTGGCGGTGGAGGTGCTGGAGGGGGCTGCAAGCTGACCGTGCGCAGAGGGGCTTTACGGACAAAGCTGCTGGTGGTCTTGCTCCGGGGTAAAGTCTGCGCCCATGACTGAGCGCCCCTACACCGACGTTGCCGTGATCATGCGGTGCGAGCACATCGACAACCGCTGGCAGCCCTGGCGGTGGTCGCTGGCCGAGGTGGTGATCAACGAGCCCGCCTTTGGCACCGAGCCGCGCCAGATCCTCCGGGACGAGCGCGAGCAGCGCTGGTTGTTCCCGGGGTTTCGGGCAGAGCTGTTCCGCGACGACGCCGAGGGCTACCACCTCAACCTCACTTCGCCCGCCCCGTGCTGGTTTGTGATGTGGCGCCGCGATGACGACCCCGGCACTGGCGAGATCCCGCTGGCCCGCCCCGTGGCTGTGAGCCTGAGCTACCACGACGCCGGCCGCTGGCTGGACGCGCAGGAAACCGTGGAACAGGTGCCAGCCGCGCCCGAAGTGGTGGAAGCGCTGCGCGCCTTTGTGGCCGAGCACTACCAGCCCGAACCCAAACGCCGCAAGCGGCCGGACAGTTTTCGCACGCTGCAAGACCGGTTTGGTAACCCTGCATCTGTGTCCACTGAAAAAACGCGTGGTGGAGGTGGCGGTCATGGCTGACGGGTTCCTGGGCCGCTGGTCGCGCCGCAAGCAGGAGGTGCGCGAAGGCAAGCCGGTGGAGGAACCACCACCACCCGCGCCGTCGTTGCCACCGGCCGCGTCTTCGTCGTCACCGCCTAACCCGTCCTCCGTGGCAGCCGGCGCCGCCCCCACCGCCGCAGAAGGCGCTGCCCCTGCTGCAGAAGCCCCTCCGCCACCCACGCTGGCCGATGCCCAGGCGCTTACGCCGGCATCCGATTTCAAGGCCTTTGTGGCCCGCGATGTATCGCCCGAGGTGCGCAACCTGGCCATGAAGAAGCTCTTTGCCGACCCGCACTTCAATGTGATGGATGGCCTCGATATCTACATCGGCGACTACACCCAGCCCGACCCGCTGCCCGAAGGCATGCTGCGCAAAATGGCCAGCGCCCATGCGATGGGCTTTTTTGATCACGAAAAGAAGGCTGATGCAGCGCCTGATGTTCCAGTCAATGGCGCCGCCGTAGAAGCCAGTGCAGACGCAGAGGCAATAGCCCCTGCCCTTGCTCAGCCTCGGGATGATGCGGAGGGGCACGCCCCCGCAGACGTGGCACAGTCCGGGGTATGCAACGCTATTCCTAGCGCCCCCTCCAGCGAGCTCGAGATGGCCGCCCGCCCCCATAAGGATGCGGTGGCCCTGCCAGCCAGCCACATAGAACATGACCACGACGCTCATCTGCGACTGCAACCAGACGATGCCCCTCAACGCGAAGGCGTTGGGCGCGGCGCTGCATGAAGACCTGACACTCCACTCCACCCTGTGCCGCCGCGAGGCGGGGGCCTTTCAGAAGGCCATCCAGTCCGGTGACGATGTGGTGGTGGCTTGCACCCAGGAGCAGCGCTTGTTTGGCGATCTGGGCCAGCAGACCGAAGGCGCGGTGTCGCCCATCCGGTTTGTGAACATCCGCGAAACCGGTGGCTGGAGCCGCGATGCCGCCAAGGCCAGCCCCAAGATCGCCGCGCTGCTGGCCGCCGCCCGCCTGCCTGATCCACCGCCCGTGCCCACGGTCACTTACAAGAGCACGGGCCACTTGCTCATCATCGGCCCCCTCGACCAGGCCGAACAGGCTGCCGCCCTGGTGTCGGATGTGCTGGATGTGACCCTGTTCACCCAAGGCCCCGGCAATGCGGGTGGTGCGCAGGCGCGGCGTTTTCCCGTGCTGGGTGGGCGCATTACGGGCCTTACCGGCTGGCTGGGTGCGTTTGAGCTGCAGTGGAAGGCCGACAACCCCATTGACCTGGACCTGTGTACACGCTGCAACGCCTGTGTGGCGGCCTGCCCCGAGAACGCCATCGGCCTCGATTACCAGATCGACATGGCGGCCTGCAGCTCGCACCGCGACTGTGTGAAGGTGTGCCAGGTGGCGGGTGCCATCGACTTCACCCGTGACGCCCCGGCGCAGACCGAGCGTTTTGACCTGGTGCTCGACCTGCGTTCGCCCACCGCCACGCCCACCTTCTTGCAGCACGCGCTGCCGCAGGGTTACCTGCGCTGGGACGGGCGTGGTGATGGGGTCAATATGGCCACGCTGCTGAAGCTGCGCGAGCTGGTGGGCGAGTTCGAAAAGCCCAAGTTTTTTGTCTACAAACAAAAGCTTTGCGCCCACAGCCGCAACGAAACCGTGGGCTGCAATGCCTGCGTGGACATCTGCTCGGCCGAAGCCATTGCCAGCGACAAAAGCCGTCAGCAAATCAAGGTGAACCCCAACCTGTGTGTCGGCTGTGGCGCCTGCACCACCGTGTGCCCCACGGGCGCGCTGACCTATGCCTACCCCAGTGCGACAGAACAGGGCACCAAGCTCAAGACCTTGCTGTCCACTTACACCGCCGCGGGCGGCAAGGACGCCGTGGTGCTGCTGCACAGCCAGGAGCGCGGCCAGGCGCTGGTGGAAGAGCTGGGTCGTGCCGCCCAATTGAAACTGGCGCAGGGCGTGCCTGCCAACGTGATCCCGGTGGCGCTGTGGCACACCGCCAGCACCGGGGTGGACCTGTGGCTCAGCGCCATTGCCTACGGCGCCTCGCAGGTAGTGTTGCTGACGACCCAGGAGGAAGCGCCGCAGTACCTCGACGGCCTGCAGGCGCAGATGGATGTGGCGCAAGCCATCTTGCGGGGCCTGGGCTACACGGGCACCCATGTGCAGCTGCTACGCGCCACCCATCCCACCGAGCTGGACTCCGCCTTGCAGGCCC
The DNA here is from genome assembly GCF_057808995.1 of Acidovorax sp. FG60. Classification (NCBI taxonomy): domain Bacteria; kingdom Pseudomonadati; phylum Pseudomonadota; class Betaproteobacteria; order Burkholderiales; family Comamonadaceae; genus Acidovorax; species Acidovorax sp. FG60. Next base: position 71,438 of record NZ_JBMDJC010000012.1, on the reverse strand, counting down.
TGGGCCAGACGCGCCAGAAGACCCCGGCCGTGGCCGCGCGCTTTGCCGTGGCGCAGGAAAAGCGCAGCACGCTGGAGATGGCTCTGGACCATCTCATCGAGCAGGCCCCGATATCTGTGGCCGAGCGACCTGCAGCCATTGCCTTGCCCGCAGTGGGTTCGCCCCTGGGCACGATTGAAGTCAACAAGGACCGCTGCACCCTGTGCCTGAGCTGCGTGAGCGCCTGCCCAGCCAGTGCGCTGCAGGACAACCCGCAGCTGCCGCAGCTGCGCTTTATCGAAAAGAACTGCGTGCAGTGTGGCCTGTGTGCCACCACCTGCCCCGAAGACGCCATCACCCTGCAGCCGCGCCTGCTGCTGGCGCCGGAGCGTGCGCAACTGCGCGTGCTCAACGAGGCCAAACCCTGGGCCTGTGTGCGCTGCAGCAAGCCCTTTGGCACCGTCAAGGCCATCGAGGCCATGCTGGGCAAACTGTCGGGCCACGCGATGTTCCAGGGAGACGCGCTGGAGCGCCTGAAGATGTGCAGCGATTGCCGCGTGATTGACCTGTATTCCTCCCAAAGCGAAACGAAAGTGACGGACCTGTGAGCGCCCAACCTGCTTCTTTGACCCCCCCTGGCGGCAGTTCTGCGCTGGATGAGGAAACGGCACGCGCCGAACTCTATGGTCTGCTGTCGCAGCTGTACTACGCCGCGCCCAGCGCCGAGTTGTCGTCTGCCTTGCGGGTAGCCGTGACCGAGGCACCCGCCGACGGCGCCTTTTTGCAAGAGCCTTGGCAGGTGCTGGTGGGCGCGGCCCGCGAACTGAGCGATGCCGCCATCGCGCAGGAGTTCGACCGTCTCTTTGGCGGTGTGGGCAAGCCCGAGGTGTTTTTGTATGGCTCGCATTACCTGAGCGGTTTTCTGAACGAAAAGCCACTGGCCCGTTTGCGCACCGACCTGGATCGGCTGGGGCTGGCACGCGACGATTCCATGTCCGAAACCGAAGACCACATCGCATACCTGTGCGAGGTGATGCGCTACCTGATCGCGGGGGATGACGTAGCTGTCTGCAACCTGACAGCACAGCGCGACTTTTTTGCAACGCATCTGCAGCCCTGGGTTTTGCAGTTGTGTGATGCCTTGGCTGCCCAACCGCAGGCGCGCTTCTATGCAGCGCTGGCCCAGTTCACACGGGCCTTCGTGTCGGTGGAGGCCCAGGGCTTCGACATGCTCGACTAACCTCTGGGAGGCTCGAAAAGCCTGCTCAGGTTGCTACAAAAGATGAGTGTCTTAGTGGGAGGTGTAAAGCTCGATTGCAGGCTTTTACACACTGACATAGACTGTATGAATTCCGTTTCATAGCTGCCAGCCATTCTGGAGACAAGCATGCAGAACCGCCAGCCCAATTCCTCACGCCGGAGCTTCTTCTCCGGCGCTGCCACCGTAGGGGCTGCAGCCGCAGCCGTCGTGGCACTCCCCCATGTAGTTCCCTCAGATGCCGTCGTGTCTGAACCCGCTCGGGTGGCGCCAGAAAAAGGCGGTGGCTATCACCTGTCTGCGCACGTGAAGCAGTACTACAAGACCACCCAACTCTGAAGCGGGGCGTGCCATGTTGCTAACCAAGAAGTCCTCCCACGCTGCGCAGGTCGCATCGTCTCCTTTTGTGCACAGCTTGCGCCGTGGCCTGTCGCAGGCGCTGCCCACGATGGACCGCCGCTCGTTCCTGCGCCGCTCCGGCCTGGGAGTGGGCGTAGGTATTGCGGCGTCGCAGCTCACGCTGGTCAAAAAATCCAATGCTGCCGAGGGTGCCAAGGTGGGCATCGGCGACAGCAAGATCGAAGTACGCCGCACCATCTGCACCCACTGCTCGGTGGGTTGTGCGGTGGATGCGGTCGTCGAGAACGGCGTGTGGGTGCGGCAAGAGCCTGTGTTCGATTCGCCCATCAACCTGGGCGCCCACTGCGCCAAGGGTGCGGCACTGCGTGAACACGGCCACGGCGAATACCGCCTGCGCTACCCCATGAAGCTCGTCAACGGCAAGTACGAGCGCATCAGCTGGGACACGGCCCTGAACGAAATCACGGCCAAGATGAAAGAGCTGCGTGCCGCCAGCGGCCCGGATAGCGTGTACTTCGTCGGCTCGTCCAAGCACAACAACGAGCAGGCCTATCTGCTGCGCAAGTTTGTGAGCTTCTGGGGCACCAACAACTGCGACCACCAGGCACGCATCTGCCACTCCACAACAGTGGCCGGCGTGGCCAACACATGGGGCTATGGCGCCATGACCAATTCGTACAACGACATGCAAAACAGCAAGGTCGCTCTGTACATCGGCTCTAACGCGGCCGAGGCCCACCCGGTGAGCATGCTGCACATGCTGCATGCCAAGGAAACCGGCTGCAAGATGATCGTGGTGGACCCACGCTTCACCCGCACCGCAGCCAAGGCCGACGAATACGTGCGCATCCGCTCGGGCACCGACATCCCGTTCCTCTTCGGCCTGCTGTATCACATCTTCAAGAACGGCTGGGAAGACAAAAAGTACATCAACGACCGTGTCTATGGCATGGAGAAGGTGCGCGAGGATGTGCTGGCCAAGTGGACACCCGACAAGGTGGAAGAGGCCTGCGGCGTCAAGGAAGACCAGATGTTCAAGGTCGCCAAGATGCTGCACGACAACAACCCCGGCACCATCGTATGGTGCATGGGCCAGACCCAGCACACCATCGGCAACGCCATGGTGCGTGCCTCGTGCATTTTGCAACTGGCACTGGGCAATGTGGGCAAAACGGGTGGCGGCACCAACATCTTCCGCGGCCACGACAACGTGCAAGGTGCCACCGATGTCGGCCCCAACCCCGATTCGCTGCCCGGCTACTACGGCCTGGCCGAAGGCTCGTGGAAGCACTTCGCCGCAGTCTGGGGTGTGGACTTCGAGTGGATCAAAAAGCAGTACGCATCGCCCGCGATGATGACCAAGAGCGGCATCACGGTGTCGCGCTGGATCGATGGTGTGCTGGAGAAGAATGAGCTGATCGACCAGGACTCCAACCTGCGCGGAGTATTCTTCTGGGGCCACGCGCCCAATTCGCAGACCCGTGGCCTGGAAATGAAGCGGGCCATGGACAAGCTGGATCTACTCGTGGTGGTGGACCCGTACCCCTCGGCCACCGCCGCCATGGCCGCCATGCCCGGCAAGGCCGAAGACCTGAATCCCAACCGTGCGGTGTACCTGTTGCCAGCCGCCACGCAGTTCGAGACCAGTGGCTCGTGCACTGCCTCCAACCGCTCCATCCAGTGGCGTGAGAAGGTGATCGAGCCGCTGTGGGAGAGCCGTTCGGACCACATGATCATGCACCAGTTCGCCGAAAAGCTGGGCTTTGCGGCCGAGCTGTCCAAGAACTACAAGATGCAAAAGGTCAAGGGCATGGACGAGCCCGTGGTCGAAGACATCCTGCGCGAAATCAACAAGTCGGTCTGGACCATTGGCTACACGGGCCAGAGCCCCGAGCGCCTGAAGGCCCACATGCGGAACATGCACCTGTTCGATGTGAAAACCCTGAAATCGAAGGGTGGCAAGGACAAGGAAACCGGCTACGACTTTGGGGGTGACTACTTTGGCTTGCCATGGCCCTGCTACGGCACGCCGGAGCTCAAGCACCCTGGCTCGCCCAACCTGTACGACACCTCCAAACACGTGATGGAAGGCGGCGGCAACTTCCGCGCCAACTTCGGCGTCGAGAAGGATGGCGTCAATCTGCTGGCCGAGGACGGCTCGCATTCGGTGGGCAGCGAGATCACCACGGGCTACCCCGAGTTCGACCATGTGCTGCTGAAAAAGCTGGGCTGGTGGGACGACCTGAGTGACGCCGAGAAGGCCAAGGCCGAAGGCAAGAACTGGAAGACCGACCCTACGGGTGCGATCATTCGCGTGGCCATGAAGCATGGCTGCCATCCGTTTGGCAACGCCAAGGCCCGCGCTGTGGTGTGGAACTTCCCCGATGCCATTCCGCAGCACCGCGAACCGCTGTATGGCACCCGGCCCGACCTCATGGCCAAGTACCCCACCCACGACGATAAGAAGGCCTTCTGGCGCCTGCCCACGCTGTACAAGAGCGTGCAGGAGAAAAACGTGGCGGACAAGGTGCACGAGAAATTCCCGCTCATCCTCAGCTCTGGTCGTCTGGTCGAGTATGAAGGCGGTGGCGAGGAAACCCGCTCCAACCCCTGGCTGGCCGAGTTGCAGCAGGAATCGTTTGTCGAGATCAACCCCAAGACTGCCGCAGACCGGGGCATCCGCAACGGCGAGCGCGTGTGGCTCAGCTCGCCCACCGGCGCGCGCATCAACGTCCAGGCGCTGGTGACGCCACGTGTGGCGCCCGATACGGTGTGGATGCCGTTCCATTTCTCGGGCCGCTGGCAGGGCGCGGACATGCTGGCTTATTACCCCAAGGGCGCGGCGCCTGTGGTGCGCGGTGAAGCCGTGAACACCGCAACGACGTATGGCTACGACAGCGTGACCATGATGCAAGAAACCAAGACCACGATCTGCAACGTGGAACGCGCCTGATCGCGCCACGCAAGGAGACACACATGGCACGAATGAAATTCATCTGTGACGCAGAGCGCTGCATCGAATGCAACGGCTGCGTGACCGCCTGCAAAAACGAACACGAGGTGCCCTGGGGCGTGAACCGCCGCCGCGTGGTCACGCTCAACGACGGTGTGCCGGGCGAAAAATCCATCTCGGTCGCGTGCATGCACTGCAGCGATGCACCCTGCATGGCTGTTTGCCCCGTCAATTGCTTTTATCGCACCGAAGAAGGTGTGGTGCTGCACGACAAGGATGTGTGCATTGGTTGCGGCTATTGCAGCTACGCCTGCCCCTTTGGTGCGCCGCAGTTCCCTTCGTCCGGCACCTTCGGCGTGCGTGGCAAGATGGACAAGTGCACCTTCTGCGCCGGTGGCCCCGAGGCCCACGGCAGCCAGGCCGAGTTTGAAAAATACGGCCGCAACCGCCTGGCCGAGGGCAAGCTGCCCGCCTGTGCAGAAATGTGCTCCACCAAGGCCCTGCTGGCCGGTGATGGCGATGTGGTGGCAGATATCTTCCGCAACCGGGTGGTGCAGCGTGGCAAGGGCGCCGAAGTGTGGGGCTGGGGCACGGCCTATGGGTCACAACAGGCAGGCCAGCCTGCAGGAGGCAAGTCATGATGATGAAGCGTCTTGTTCATTCGGCCCTGGCCGCCGCTGTGGCGCTGGTGGCGCTGACCGCCTGTGGCGAGAAGCCGCAGACCGGCGCGGGCATCCGTAGCGATGCAGCTCCCTATGCAGGTACGGGCAGCAATTTCATGCAGCCCGGCTGGAAGGCCGGAGACAAAGCCGGTTGGGAAGCGCAGTTGAAGGCGCGTCAGCTGTACGGCCAGAACGAATACACCCGCACCCAGTCCAAGTGAGGCCCGCCATGAAACACATCATGTGGTCCCTGGCTTTGGCGGCGGGATGTGCCTGGGGGCCAGCGGGTGCCCAGGCTCCGGCAGCGCCAGATGCCGCCGCGCCTGCGGTCACGGCACCGGCTGCTCCCGCAGCGACAGGCGGCATTCAAAGCCAAAACATTTTCGAGGTCAAGCCAGACGCCAGCGCAGACCCCAAATACGCCGAGCAGACCAATGGCGAACGCGCCAAGGTGCAGCCCGGCAACAACGCGCCCATGTGGCGCCAGGTGGGGCAGGGCGTGACGGGCTACAGCAGCCTGCCGAAAAGCCAGGCGCCCGAGGCGGGCAACCTGATCCAGCCGTTCGTGCAGTACCCAGGCTCGCGTTTCACCAACGCAGGCGAGGCATGGCGCCAAGTACGCAACCACTGGATCATTCCTTACGGTGCGGCCTTGTTTGCCATCGTGTTGCTGGCGTTGGGCATCTTCTACTTTGTCAAAGGTCCGCTGGGGCATGAACACCCTGACGGCACCGGAGCCCGCCGCATCGAACGCTTCACACCTTTCGAGCGTGCTGCGCACTGGTCCAATGCCTTTGCGTTCATCGCGTTGGCCATCTCTGGCATTGTCATGGCGTTTGGCAAGTTCTTCCTGCTACCCATCATGGGGGCCACGCTGTTTGGCTGGCTTACGTATGCGCTCAAGAACGTACACAACTTCATGGGACCGCTGTTTGCTGTCTCATTGCTGGTGATCATCCTTACCTTCGTCAAGGACAACATCGCCAACCGGGCCGACTTTGTGTGGCTGTCCAAGGGCGGCGGCATGCTGGGGGGTGACCACCAGGTTCCTTCCCACCGCTTCAACGCCGGCGAGAAGGGCCTGTTCTGGTGGGGCATCACCATCCCCGGCATCTTTGTGGTGGCCACCGGCTTGGTGCTCGACAAGCTCATTCCTGGCTTTGGTGACGTGCGCGGCGACATGCAGATCGCCCACATGATCCACGCCACCCTGGCGATCTGGATGATGGCGCTGATCTGCGGCCACATCTACATGGGCACGGTGGGCATGCGCGGCGCCTACAAGGCCATGAGGACGGGGTACGTGAGCGAGGGGTGGGCCAAGGAGCACCACGAGCTTTGGTACGACGACGTGCAAGCGGGCAAGATTCCCCGCCAGCGCAGCGCCAACCCATCCGCAGCCGATGCTGCAGCTACACCATCTGCGGGCCAGCCCGCGCAGGTATGAGGTTCCGCACCATGATGCAATTTTCTCGATCTTCCCTGCTGGCGTTGTGCGCGGCCAGCGTCTGTACCCTGGCATCGGCCAAGCTGCCTGCGCCTTCACCGGAGTCTGCCGCCAAAGCTGCAGAGGCGGCGGCCAAAGCCGCCTGGGCCGGCAAGGTGGACAACTACAAGTTGTGCCTGTCACAAGACCGTGTGGCGGCCCACTACCGCAAAACCACGCCAACAGCCAAGCCTGCAACGGCAGCAGGCGCTGCGTGCACCGACCCCGGCCCCTTCGCCTACACACCTCCCGCTGCCAAGCCCATTGAAGCGGCGGGTGCCCATTCGCCACCGGGCACGGCCAGCAGCCCACCCAGCACGCTGGCACCTGCCGCAGCTGCGTCAGCGCCCAAATCCTGACGCCAACCACTGTCCCGCCGTCAAAAAGAGCCGCGCCCACTTGGTGGAGCGCGGCTTTTTTTTGGTGGTCGCCGTACGTGCTTTTCCCCGATTCAGATGCCCCATGCCCCTCCTTGGGGAGAGGTACTGCGTATATTCGCACCATGTCTCTTTCATCACCGTCCGCCTCCCCGGCTGCGCCCGTGCTGCCGCGCCTGACGCAGGCGCATGCGCCCCTTACCCACAGCGTGGAGGTCGTGAACGAACTGGGCGAGCGCGAGCAGGTACAGATCCCCGCCGAGCGACCGCTCACAATCTATGTCGACAAGCGTGAACTCGTCACCCTCATGACCCTGGGCGCGCAGCCGGAACTGCTGGTGCTGGGCTATCTGCGCAACCAGCGGCTGGTGGAGTCCGTGTTCGACATCGAATCCATCACCGTCGATTGGGAGGTGCACGCCGCCGCCGTGCGCACGCGCCACGGCATCGCCCGCATTGAAGAGCGCACCGCGAGCAAGGTGGTCACCACCGGCTGCGGCCAAGGCAGTGTGTTTGGCGGGCTCATGGACGAGGTGGACCGCATCACCTTGCCTGAGGCACGCCTGACGCAAGGCGAGCTGTACGGCATCGTCAATGCCATCCGCCTCAAGGAAACCACCTACAAGTCCGCGGGCTCCGTGCACGGTTGCGCCTTGTTCCGGGGGGAGGCGCTGCTCACCTTCGTGGAAGACGTGGGGCGCCACAACGCCATCGACACCATTGCAGGGTGGATGTGGATGAATACAGATGGCAAGGGTCCGGAAAGTGGCGCTTCCTCCACGCTATCCGGCGGCACGCCTGCAGAAAATGCCGCTTCGGAGAGCCTGCACGCGCCCATGTCCGGTGCAGACAAGGTGTTCTACACCACGGGCCGACTCACCAGCGAAATGGTCATCAAATCTGCGCAGATGGGTGTCCCCATCGTGGTGTCCCGCAGCGGCATGACCCAGATGGGGCACGCCGTAGCGCAGCAACTGGGCCTGTGCGCCATCGGGCGCGCCACCAATCGCCGGTTTGTCTGCTACAGCGGTACAGATCGGCTGGTGCTGCAGCCGGAGCTGGCGCAGGTACCCGTCGTACCGGTGGCCAGAGGCGGAGCTGGAACTGCCTCCTGAGGAGGCGGGGCTGTGTGAAGGGGGCGTTACGCGATTTCGGGAATCATCGCAGTGCGAACTGCCGGCTGGTGGTTGAAAGAAACCGCTCCCGCAATGGCATGATCGCCCCATGAAAGACCTGAACGCCAAGAGCGCCTGGGCCGATACCCTGCCCAGCCAGTGGGGGCCCGAGTCCGCCAAGATCGAAATACCCTTGGGGGAGCAGGCGCCCGCGCCATCTGCCGGCGCCGCATCCACCATGGCCCCGGCTTCCGCCAAGTTGTCCCTGTGGGACTGGATGCGTGAAGGCCTGCGGGCCGCGTTGTTCCTGTCGCCGCGCACTGCTGCTGCAGCGCCTTCACCCTGGCAGGTGCTGGTGCTGTCGCTGCTGGGTGGCGCGTTGCTGGTGGGGGCTGCGCGGTTTCAGGTGGCGGGGCCTGTGCAGTTCAATCTGCGGGGCTGGCTGGCGCCGATGTGGAGCAGCCTGGTGCTGATGTGGCTGGCCTGGTGGGCCATGGCCCCGGCACAGCGTGCGGCGGCACAAGAGCCCTCGGAGGGTGTTTCGGGGCCTTCGGGCGGGCTGGCGGCCTGGTATGTGTTGTCCGCGTGGGCTCCGCTGGCGCCTTTGTTGCTGCTGTATGCCTTGATGGGGGCCGTGGCGCACAAGCCAGACCTGTGGGGCGGGGCGGTGGCTGGCAATATTTTCTGGGTGGCCTATGGCGTGCTCACGCTGTGGGTGCTGGCCACGCTGGTGGTGGTGAGTGCACGCTTCATCCGCTCGCGGCTGCGCACGGCCATCTTTTCGGTGGCGATGGCAGCCGTGATCGGGGTGGGCATGTGGCAGTTCCAGGACCAGCCCTGGGAGCTGGACGCCTTGGCCGCTGCATCTGCCCAGTCGGGCGAGGAGGGACAGGCACAACCGGAGCCCGCGCACCTTGTGCTCTCGCAAGCAGTTTTTGAAAACCAGCAGGCGCTCTGGGATCGGCAAGTGCAGGCCCTGCCTGCTGGCCGCGATGGCGTGGTGGATGTCTATGGGCTCGTGTTCGCCCCCTACGCCAGCGAAAACGTGTTCCGGCGTGAAAGCACCATGGTCAGCACGCTGCTGCAAGAGCGCTTTGACGCCCAGGGCCGTGTGGTTCACCTGCTCAACCACGCAGAAACCGCCGATACGCATGCCTGGGCCACGCCGCAGAACCTGCAGCGTGCCATCGCTGCGCTGGCCCAGCGCATGGACCGTGACAGCGATGTGCTGGTGATCTACATGACCTCGCACGGTGCGCGCAACCATGAGCTGGCGGCCTCGCACTGGCCGCTGGAGGTGCCCCCCGTCACGCCCGAAATGCTGCGCGCCATGCTGGACGAGGCGGGCATCCGCCACCGCGTGATTGCCGTGTCGGCCTGTTTCTCGGGCGGCTGGATCGAGCCCTTGGCCACCGACAGCAGCCTCATCATGACCGCCGCCGATGCCACGCACACGTCATATGGCTGCGGCACGCGCTCCGAGCTGACCTTCTTTGGCCGGGCGGTGTTCCACGAACAGCTGCGCCAGACACATTCGTTCACCGAAGCCTTTGCCAAGGCCGTCCCCGTGATTGCGCAGCGCGAGGTGGAGGCGGGCAAGCAAGACGGCTTCTCCAACCCGCAGATCCATGTGGGCGCGCAGATTGTGCCGGTGCTGCGTGTGCTGGAGCATCGCCTGCAAACGGCAGAGGCAGAGGGCAGCGCGGAGGCCCAGGTGGCCGCAGCGGGCGCAAAGCCCTGAGCTTCGCCAGAGCGTTCCATTTGCGCTAAGGTTCAGCGCCATGAACCTGTCTTTTTTACGCTTGGGCTGGCGCACGCTGGCCCGTGACCTGCGCGCGGGCGAGTTGCGGCTGCTGATCGTGGCCGTTACGCTGGCGGTGGCAGCCCTCACGTCGGTCGGTTTTTTTGCCGACCGCCTGCAAGGTGGCCTGCAGCGCGATGCCTTGCAGCTGCTCGGCGGCGATGCCGTAGTGGCCAGCGACAACCCCACGCCCCCCGCCTTTGTCGAGCAGGCCAAGGCCCTGGGTCTGCAGACCGTGACCACGCTGGGCTTTCCGACCATGGGCCGCGCCAGTGACGCCCAGGGCGGCGCCAGCAAGCTGGTGGCGCTCAAAAGCGTGCCCCCGGGCTACCCGCTGCGTGGCAGCCTCAAGGTGGCAGACGCCCCCGGCGCGCTCGACCAGCCCACCCGCGACATCCCGGCGCGCGGCGAGGTGTGGGTGGATGCCCCGCTGCTCGAATCGTTGAACCTGGCGATGGGCGACATGCTGCTGCTGGGCGATTCGCAGCTGCGCATTGCACGCATCATCGTGATCGAGCCCGACCGCGGCGCCGGTTTCATGAGCTTCGCCCCACGGGTGATGGTGAACGAGGCCGACCTGCCCGCCACCGGCCTGGTGCAGCCCGCAAGCCGCCTGACCTACCGCTTCGCCGTCATCGGGTCGGCCCCTGCGGTCAAGGCGTTCAGCGAATGGGCTGTTGCCGAATCGAAAAAGCCCGACGTGCACGGCGTGCGCGTGGAGTCGCTCGAAAGCGGCCGCCCGGAAATGCGCCAGACGCTGGACCGCGCGCAGAAATTCCTGAGCCTGGTGGCCCTGCTGGCAGCGCTGCTGTCGGCCGTGGCCGTGGCCCTGGCCGCGCGCGGCTTTGCGGCCGAGCACCTGGATGCCTCGGCCATGCTGCGGGTGCTGGGCCAAAGCCAGCGCACCATCGCGGGCGCCTACACGGCCGAATTTGCGTTGGTGGGCCTGTTTGCCAGCTCATTGGGTGTGGCGCTGGGCTATCTGGTGCACTACGCGTTTGTGCTGCTGCTGGCGGGCCTGGTCGAGTCGGCCCTGCCGCCGCCCAGCCTGTGGCCCGTGGCGTTTGGGCTGGGCATGGGGCTCACGCTGCTGTTTGCCTTTGGTCTGCCGCCTGTGCTGCAACTGGCCCAGGTACCGCCGCTGCGGGTGATCCGGCGCGACGTGGGCGGGCTCAAGCCTGCCTCGCTGGCGGTGCTGGGCATTGGGGTGGCAGGCTTTGCCGCCTTGCTGCTCACGGTCAGCAGCGACATCACGCTGGGCCTGATTGCCGTGGGTGGCTTTGCCGGGGCGGTGGCCCTCTTTGCCGGGCTGTCGTGGGTGGCGGTGAAGCTGCTGCGCAAAAGTGTGAACGAGGCCACCGCGCCCCGCTGGCTGGTACTGGCCACACGGCAGATTTCTGCGCGACCGGCCTATGCCGTGGTGCAGGTCAGCAGCCTGGCCGTGGGGCTGCTGGCTCTGGTGCTGCTGGTGCTGCTGCGCACCGACCTGGTGGACAGCTGGCGCAAGGCCACCCCGCCCGATGCGCCCAACCGTTTTGTGATCAACGTGATGCCCGACCAGGCCGACGCCTTCCAGCAGACGCTCAAGGACGGTGGCGTGGCCAAGTACGACTGGTACCCCATGATCCGGGGCCGCCTGTTGGCTGTGAACGGCAAACCCGTGGGCCCGGCCGACTATACCGACGACCGCGCCAAGCGCCTGGTGGACCGTGAGTTCAACCTGTCGAACGCCGTGGAGGCACCGCCCCACAACCAGGTGGTTGCCGGTGCCTGGACGCCGGGCGAAGAGGGCGCGATCAGCGTCGAAGAAGGCATTGCCGAAACCCTGGGCCTGAAGATGGGCGACCGCCTGCTGTTCGACATGGGCGGCGTGCAGAACGAGGCACGCATCACCAGCCTGCGCAAGGTGGACTGGGGCTCGATGCGGGCCAACTTCTTCGTGATGTACCCCGTGGCCACCGTCAAGGACGTGCCCGTGACCTACCTGGCGGCCTACCGTGCGCCCGAGACCAACGGCTTTGACAACGGTCTGGTGCGCCAGTTTCCCAACATCACCAACGTGGACATGGGCGCCACCATTGCCCAGGTGCAGCGCGTGCTGGAGCAGGTGATCCGCGCGGTCGAATTCCTGTTCGCCTTCACCCTGGCTGCTGGGCTGGTGGTGCTGTTTGCCGCCGTCACGGCCACGCGCGAAGAGCGTGCTCGCGAATACGCCATCATGCGTGCCGTGGGCGCCCGCGCCAGCCTGCTGCGGCAGGTGCAGCGCGCCGAGCTGATGGGCGTGGGCCTGCTCGCGGGCTTTCTGGCCAGCGCCGTGGCGGTGGGCGTGGGCTGGGCGTTGGCGCGCTTTGTGTTCGACTTCACCTGGACGGCTGCCCCCTGGGTGCCCCTGGCGGGCGCCGTGGCTGGGGCCTTGCTGGCGCTGGCTGCGGGCTGGTGGGGCCTGCGTGAGGTGTTGCTGCGCCCGGTGGTCGATACGCTGCGGCGCTCGGCAGAGTGAGCAGGTGCATGGCCTTGGCCTGTGTTGTAGTTGATTTGCTATATTTTCGATAGCTTGTTGCGCTTTATGGATAAGCGCTAGGGCCTGTTTTGCTATGAATTCTGATACCCCCCAAGCTGGTAGCGAAGGCACCGAAGCCGTGGCTGCCGTCATCCCCTTCGAATGGATCGGTGGCGAAAGCCGGGTGCGCGCTCTGGTCGAGCGCTTTTACGACCTGATGGACCTGGAGCCAGGCTACGGGGAGCTGCGGGCCGCCCACGGCAGCGACCTGGGTCAGGCACGGCAAAAGCTGTTCATGTTCCTCTGCGGCTGGCTTGGCGGCCCCTCGTACTACACCGACCAGTTCGGCCACCCCCGGCTGCGCGCGCGCCACATGCCGTTTTCCATCGGTATCAAGGAGCGCGACCAGTGGGTGGCCTGCATGGACCAGGCCATGGGCGAGACCGGCGTTCCCGCAGACCTGCGCGCGCGCTTGAAGGAGAGCTTCATGGGCACGGCCGACTGGATGCGCAACAAGGGCGTTTGACAACCGCTGGGTTTTTGTGGGCGTGCATCCGCTGTGCTGTGCGCTGTTTTTTGAGAAAAGGAGCTGTTTTTTATGTCCCGCGATGCCCGTTTTCAGGAACAGGCCCAGACCCTGGGCTACAGCTTTGATGGCGAGATCAAGATCGGCGGCAACTACGTGCCCCTGGTCCGCGATGGGCACCACATCTACCTGAGCGGCCAGATCCCGCGCGTGGGCGACACCGTGGTGGTCACAGGTGCGGCCGGCGCAGATGCGACGCTGGACCAGGCGCAGACGGCGGCCAAGGTGTGTGTGATGCGCGCGCTGGCCCTGCTGCAGCGCGCGCTGGGCTCGCTCGATGCGCTGCAGGCTATCCTGCGCATCACCGTGTATGTGCAGTCGGCGCCGACATTCACGCAGCAAAGTGAGGTGGCGGACGGCGCTTCCGAAGTCTTGTTCACCGTGCTGGGCGACGCCGGGGCACATACGCGCACGTCGGTGGGCGTGCTGCAACTGCCCAAGAACGCGACGGTCGAGGTGGACCTGATCGCCACCGTGGCACCCTCGGCCCTCTGACCACCCAGCACCAGACGCCAGGGGCCAGGCGCTGCGCACGTTCCCTGGCAGAAACCGTAGGAGAGCCCGATGACCATGACGGAACCCGTTCACCGTGGAAGCTGCTTGTGCGGCGGCGTGCGCTACGAGACCACCGCACCTTTGCAGGCCGCCTCGCATTGCCACTGCTCGATGTGCCGCAAGGCGCATGGCGCGGCGTTTGGCAGCTATGCCAGCGTGCGGCGTGAGCACCACCGGTTTGTGTTGGGCCAGGCGCTGGTGCGCACCTACCAGTCTTCGGCCCAGGTCACACGCACGTTCTGCTCGGTGTGTGGCTCGCCCCTGCTGTGGCACAGCGAGGGCGCCCACGCCGACTGGGTGGCCGTGCCGCTGGGCACGCTGGACACGCCCTACGACACGCCGCCCCAGAAACACATCTACGTGGACTCCAAAGCCCCCTGGGTGGTGATCGGGGATGGCTATCCGCAAGAGCCGCAGGGGTAGGGGCCATGGCGGTCAGAGACCTTGTTGATCAGGACCTTCCGCAGGTGTATGCCTTGCTGGTTGCGCACGGCTGGTCGCACCGGCTAGGCACCCTGTCGAAGTTCGAGGCGCTGGTGGCTGCGTCGCAGTGCAACCTGGTGGCGCTGCACGGGGACGAGGTGGTGGGCTATGCGCGCGCCATTACTGACGGGCTGAGCAATGGTTATTTGTCCATGCTGGTCGTGGCCCCTGCGTTTCGGGGCCGGGGGCTGGGGCGCGCGTTGGTGCAACAAGCATTGGCCAAGGCGCCCGCAGCCACCTGGGTGTTGCGCGCTGGCCGTCCGGGTGCATCCGAATTTTTTGCGAGAATGGGTTTTGCCCCGTCGGCGATTGCAATGGAGCGCACACGCTCCACCTGACACGCTTGAATCCCATGAACCACCCGCGTTTCCATGTTTTTGGCCGCATCGTCGAGGTGCGGCGCGAATGTGCGCTGTGGCAGGCCTACCGCGTGGGCGCTGATGGTAAACGCACACCCTCAGGCTTTGTGATCCCCGACTTTGTCGAAGAACATGAACTGGCGCAGTTCCTCGAAGACCTGTTCCACGAAAGTGCTTCCCCGCACAACGGCGACGTGCACCGCATCGACTGACATCCTGACGACGGGGTGCCGCGTCACACCGCTGTCAAACCCCTGCCAGACACTCGGTCCCTTCTTTCACCCAGGGACTGTTCATGTCTGCGCGCACTCCAATCCATTCGCTTCTTTCTTCGCACATGCCGCGCCGCGTTGCCGCGCTAGGCATGGTGGCACTGGCGGCTTCGCTGGCTGCTTGCGGTGGCAGCGACGACAGCAGTAACAATGCGGGCGCCACGGCGACGCTGGCCGTGCTGGAGACCACCGACCTGCACTTCAACGTGCGCAGCTACGACTACTTCAAGCTGGCCGAGGACAAGAGCTATGGCTTTGAGCGCATGGCCACGCTGGTGCGCGCCGCGCGCAAGGAGTTTGCCAATACGCTGCTGGTGGACAACGGCGACACCATCCAGGGCACGGCGCTGGCCGACTACGAAGCCACCATCAACCCCATCCCCTGCACGCAGCAGCTGTCGATGTACAAGGCCATGGGCTCCCTGGGCTTTGACGCGGGCACCCTCGGCAACCACGAATTCAACTACGGCTTGCCCTTTCTGAACCAGGTGCTGGGCGGCGGCCTGGATGTGGACGGCGTGGATGGCTCCAAGAAGTGCGCTGGCGCGGGCTTCCCGGTGGTGCTGGCCAATGTGGTCAGCAACAAGACCAAGAAGCCGCTGGTGCAGCCCTACACGTTGCTGGAGCGCACTCTGGTGGCCAAGAGCGCGGATGGCAAGGACGTGAAGCTGCCCATCAAGATCGGCGTGATCGGCTTCACCACGCCGGGCATCATGAACTGGGACAAGCGCTACCTCGAAGGCAAGGTCACTACCGAAGGCGCGGTGGAGGCGGCCAACAAGTACGTGCCCGAACTGCGCGCCAAAGGCGCTGACCTCGTGGTGGCTCTTCTGCACGGCGGGCTGGACGGCGCGACGTATTCGCCCACCATGGAGAACCCCGGCCTGTACCTGTCGAAGGTGGCTGGCATCGATGCGATGGTGATGGGCCACCAGCACGGCGTGTTCCCCGACACGGCGGCCATCCCCGGCTTCAAGCTGCCGGGGGTGGACCACAAGGCGGGCACCATCAACGGCGTGCCAGCGGTGATGGCCAGCTCCTGGGGCAAGGCCTTGGGTGTGGTGCAGCTCGCGCTGCAGTGGGATGGCACCAAGTGGGTGGTCAACAAATCCGCCAGCAAGAGCGAGTTGCGCAACATCCAGAGCAAGAACGCTGCGGGCACGACGGTGACCGTGGATGCCGACCCTGCCATCGCCCCGCTGATCGAGACGCAGCACCAGGCCGCGATCCAGTACGTGAAGACGCCCATCGGCCAGACCGACTTCCGCATGAGCACGCTGTTTGCCGATGTGGGTGACCCGGGCGCAATCCAGATCGTGAACCAGGCGCAGCAGGCCTATGTGGCGGCCTATGTCAAGGCCAACCTGCCGCAGTATGCGCAGCTGCCCGTGCTGTCGGTGAGTGCTCCGTTCAAGAGCGGCTTCCAGGGCGGCGCCGACTACACCGACGTGGCCGTGGGCCCGCTGGCCATCAACAACGCAGCCGACCTCTACCTGTACCCCAACACGGTGTACGCGGTGAAGGTCAATGGTGGCGACATCAAGAACTGGCTGGAGGCCGCCGCCAAGCGCTTCAACCAGATCGACCCTGCCAAGACCACCGAGCAGCAGCTCATCAGCACGTTCCCTGGGTACAACTTTGACATGTTCACCACCGCCGACATGCAGTATGAGATCGACGTGACCCAGCCCGTGGGCAGCCGCATCAAGAACCTCACCTACCTGGGCAAGCCCATCGACGTGGCGCAGGAGTTTGTGATCGCCACCAACAACTACCGCGCCACCAGCGGCAAGAGCTTTATCGACAAGCTCGATGGCTCGGGCACGATCTGGGCCTCACCCGATGCGAACCGGGATGTGGTGATCGACTACATCCGCAAGAACCCGGCGGTGACCCGCATGGCCAACGGCGCGGCCAAGAGCTGGTGCTTTGCCAAGGCCACGGCGGCGGGCCCGGTGGTGTTCAGCTCGGGTGCCAATGCGCTGAGCGTGGCACAGGCGGGCGGGCTGGCCAATGTGTCGCTGCTGGCGGCCGATGATGGATCGGGCAAGGGCACGTCGAAGTACGCGATCGACCTCTCGAAGTAAGCCTGGACGGACACAAATACCGCTCTTGGAGACAAAGTGTTACGTGTTAGAGTGACCGCCATGGGTGGAGCAGGCTCCTCTATTGGGGGCTCATTGCCCGCCATTCTCTTTTTGGAGCCACTATGAACCGAACCGCTATCCGCCGCTGGGCCTGTGCTGGCTTGGGGTTGTTTTCCTCTTTGGCAGCGCTGGCGCAGCCGGCTTCCGGCGGAGTCATCAGCTTTGGACTGAGTTCCTCGATCCCCACGTTGTCTGACTTGGGGATGCTGGCTTTGGTGGGTGCCCTGGGATTGCTGGCTTGGAATGCCTTTCGGCGCCAGGGGCAGAGCGCCAGGTTCTACTCGCTGCTGGCGGCAGCCGTGGGGGTGACCCTGGTGCTGGGCGGTGTCTTTGGTGCACGCAATGCGTACTCGAACGGCAGCATTGATGCGGCCAACTACATCGGGTCCTCGTACAACTTCCCCGCCAATATTGATGAGGTGGTCTACAACTCCGGGGATGAAGATGTGTTGATCCTGAGCATCCAGGCAACCCCCGGTTACACCATCGTTACGCCAAATACCTTGCCCCAGTGCCAGGTAGGTATGCGGATCCCTGCCCACAGCGCCATCCCCTTCTGCTACGTCCGGGTGCAGGGTGGTCCGGTTTGACCGGAAGCTTCACGGCCAAATTCTGGAAGCGTATCGTGCGGATGATGCTGTAGTGATTGCTCTGAAATAGATAGCGCCCAGTGCTTTTCTGTCAAGCGCTAGGCCCTATTTCCGCAGCATCTTCTGCGCCGAGCGTAGCAGGACCACCAACGCACCTGCTCCACCTTCATCCCCCCGGGCTTGCACAAAGGCCAGGACTTCGTTCTTCTGCACCAGCCAACTGTGCACCCGGCCTTTGAGGACCGGGCTCTTTCCCGGTGAGCCCAGGCCCTTGCCGTGCACCACGCGCACGCAGCGCAGGCCGGTCTTGTGGGCGTGGCGGATGAAGTCGGCCAGCGCCTCGCGCGCCTCGTCCACGCGCAGGCCGTGCAGGTCCAGCTGGCGCTGGATGCTCCAATGGCCCGCGCGCAGGCGGCTCGTCACTTCCACGCCGATGCCGGGGCGGCGGAAGCTCAACTGGTCGTCCGTGTCCAGCAGCGTGGTCACGTCAAAGTCGTCGCTGATGGATTCGCGCAGCACGCGCTCTTCATCCAACCAGTGCTGCACGGGCAGCGGCGGGGGCTGGTGCTTGCGCAACCGCGCCACGTTGGGGTTGCGCAGTGGCGTGACGGGGCCCACGCTGCGGCTGAAGAGGTGGCGCTCGGCCTCGGCCCGGGCGGCGGCTTCGCGCTGGGCTTTCTCCTCGGCCTCGCGGCGTTCCTGGTCCTCGCGCAGGCGGCGGGCCACGGTGGCCAGGTCCTGCAGCTGGGTGATGCGTTCGCCTGCCCGGCGAGGGGCAGGTGGTGCGCGGCGTCGGGGCGGTGCCGGGTTGTCACCGATGGCGGGCGGCGCGGGGGCATGACGGACAGGCCGCATCGCCGCCTTGGCCGCAGCCTTCTTGTCGGCCAAACCTGCGCGCCGGGCGGACCGGGGCACGGCGGTGGTGGTGGGGGCAGGGGCAGGCTGGGCGGCGCCCATAGGGCCTTCGGGGCCGCGCGTAGCGCGTGCCAGTGCGGCGTGCAATGCCGTCGTCGGGTGGGCCGGTGCGGGCGCAGGCGCAGTCACACCAGGCCCTTTTCGGCCATCGACAGCGCCTGGCCGGGCGCCACGATCACATGGTCGAGCACGCGCACGTCCACCAGTGCCAGCGTGGTCTTCAGGGTCTGGGTCAGCGCCTCGTCGGCGCGGCTGGGCTCCACGCTGCCACTGGGGTGGTTGTGGGCCAGCACCACGGCGGCCGCCTGGTGGTGCAGGGCGCGCAGCACCACCTCGCGCGGGTACACGCTGGTCTGCGTGAGGGTGCCACGAAACAGCTCCTCCAGCGCCAGCAGGCGGTTTTGTGCATCGAGGAACAGCACCGCAAACACCTCGTGCCCCTTGGCCGCCAGGTGCAGTTGCAGGTAGTGCTTGACGGTATCGGGCGAGTCGAACACCTCGCGTTCGCGCAGCTGCTGGGCCAGTGCGCGGCGGGCCAGCTCCAGCACCGCCACCAGCTCGGCGCGCTTGGCGGGGCCCAGGCCCTTGATGCGCACCAGGTCGGCCGCGCTGGTGTGCAGCAGGCCGGCAATGCCGCCAAAGCCGCCGGTGATGGCGCCCGTGTCCGGGTCGATGCCGGGCGGGTCCAGCAGCTCCTGCGCCATCTGCAGCACGCCCTTGCCCACGATCCCCGTGCGCAGCAGGATGGCCAGCAGCTCGGCATCGGCCAGGGCGGCGGGGCCGCGTGCCAGCAGTTTTTCGCGGGGCTGGGCGTCGGCGGGCAGGTCTTTGAGGGGCATGGCGCGAGGGTCTTTGACGCCTGTCAGGGAGTGACGGGCGTAGGGCTTTGCCCGGTTTTCTACAATGCAGGCCAGTTTATCGGGACTTTCATGACCTCTATCGATGCCTCCGTTCCCACCGTCCAGCCGGGCTCTTTCCTCACCTTGCACTACCGTCTGGCGGGCCCTGCAGGCGATGTGATCAACACCTTTGCCGACAAACCCGCCACCCTGTCGCTGGGCGCGGGCGAGTTGTCGCCCGCCATGGAGCAGCGCCTGCTGGGCCTGGCCGAGGGCACGCGCACCACGTTCGAGCTGCCTGCGGGCGAGGCCTTTGGCGAGCGCAACCCCGACATGCAGCAGTGGGTGGCGCGCAAGCTGATGAACGAGCTGGGCGACCCTGACGAAAAGTACAACGTGGGCGACGTGGTGCAGTTCCCCACGCCCGACGGCCAGGGCAGCTACGCGGGGGCCGTGATGCAGGTGCGTGACGACGGCGCCGTGCTGTTCGACTTCAATCACCCTCTGGCGGGCCAGCCGGTGACCTTTGAAGTGCAGCTGATCGGGATCCTGTGATGCAGGCGCCGCAAGAGATCCTGCTGGCCGAGCCGCGCGGATTTTGCGCAGGGGTGGACCGCGCCATCGAGATCGTGGAGCGCGCCATCCAGAAGTTTGGCGCCCCCATCTACGTGCGCCACGAGATCGTGCACAACACCTACGTGGTCAACGACCTCAAGGCCAAGGGCGCGATCTTCATCGAAGAGCTGTCGGACGTGCCGCCCGGCGCCACGCTGGTCTTCAGCGCCCATGGCGTGAGCAAGGCCGTGCAGCAAGAGGCCGTGGCGCGTGGCTTCAGCATTTTTGACGCCACCTGCCCGCTGGTGACCAAGGTGCACGTCGAAGTGGCCAAGCTCGCCAAAGAGGGCTACGAATTCATCATGATCGGCCACAAGGGCCACCCCGAGGTCGAGGGCACCATGGGCCAGCTCGACCATGGCATCCACCTGGTGGAAGACGTGGAAGACGTGGCCCGGGTGCAGCCGCGGCAGACCGAGAAGCTGGCCGTGGTCACGCAGACCACACTGAGCGTGGACGATGCGGCCGAAATCTCTGCCGCCGTGCGCGCGCGCTTTCCCAGCGTGCGCGAGCCCAAGCAGCAGGACATCTGCTACGCCACCCAGAACCGGCAGGACGCCGTCAAGGTGCTGAGTCCGCAGGTGGACGTGGTGATCGTGGTGGGCAGCCCCACCAGCTCCAACAGCAACCGCCTGCGCGAGCTGGCTGCCAAGCTGGGCACCACCGCCTACATGGTGGACAGTGCCGAAGAGCTCAAAGGCGAGTGGTTTGACGGCCTCGCCCGCGTGGGGCTGACCGCCGGAGCCTCGGCGCCGGAAATCCTGGTGCAGCAGGTCATCGACCGCATCAAGGCGCTGGGCGCTGTGTCGGTACGCACCATGGCGGGCATCGAGGAAACCATCAAGTTCCCGCTGCCCAAGGGGCTCAAAATCGACGCGACCACCGGCTTGAGCATCACCGAACGCACGCCAGAGACCGGGCCTGCGGGGCATTGATCTGGGGGCAGCGGGCGCCTTATGGGAAGGTGTTCGTTGGTTTTTGCTTCTTAATTGATAGCTGCTAGCGCTTGATGGATAAGCGATAGGGCCTGATTTGGATCCTATTTTGTCGCCGTGCAGGATGGGTTGCGCTACAGCGCCATCGCAGGCCCGCTCCACAAATCCAGCGGTGGGTCCGCCGCCACCGCGCGCAGGATGTCGGTGCGGGAGATAAAACCCGACAGCACGCCCGCCTCGTCGGTCACCGGCAGGCCGGGCAGGCCCGTGTCCAGCAGCACGGCGGCCACGCGGCGCAGCTCGGTGTCGGGCGACACGGTGGGCACGGGGCTCACCATCACTTCGGATACCGGGCGGCGCGCCAGGTCGATGGCCTGCTTGACGGCACCGGGCTCGGGCAGCAGGTCCAGCGGCGCCATGTCGGCCCGCAGCAGCAGGCCAATCACGCGGCCCAGCGCATCCACGACCGGCGCCTGCGCCACCTTATGCTCGGCCAGGGTCTGCCAGGCATCGTTCACGCGCACACCGGGCGCCACACTCACGCCACCGGTGGTCATCACGTCGCTCACCTTGGTCAGCGGCTGGCGGGCGGTGGCCTGGGGGCCTTGTTCGGTTTGCGCATAGGCGCTCACGGCGTCGTGCATGCGCAGGTTGACGATGGCGGCAGGTGCGGCAGCGCTGGCATGGGCCGCAGTGGGACGGGGCGAGGCCGTGAAGATGGGCCCCGGCTGACCATCTTGCGCGTCCATGGCCCGCGTGCGCAGGGCCTGCGGGCGCTGCACGCTGCGCACCGCAGAAATACGCGCCAGGTTTTCAGGGCCACCCCGGTACATCTGGCCCGACGGGCCGAACACAAAGAACATGCTTTTTCTCCTGCGCGCAAGCCGACCACCGCGTTGGGGTGGGGGCTGCTCTGCCCATGTTATCGGCAGTTGTGCGGCGCGCGTGCAGTCAGCGTTGTGTCTGCATGTTGCGGGCAACCCCTACACTGCCCCTTCTTTTGACCCCACCAGCTTCACCGGAGCCCCTGCATGATCGACCGCGCCGCCATCGCCGCCGCCCGCCACCAACTGGCCACCCAGCCTGATTTTTTGCGCACCACGCCGCTGATGCGCGTTTCTGGCAAGTCCCTGGGCGTGGATTGCGCCGAGGTCTGGCTCAAGCTGGAGCACCTGCAGGTGGGCGGCAGCTTCAAGGCGCGCGGCATGTTGTACCGCCTCCTGGCCAACCCGGTGCCCGAGAGTGGCGTGATCATTGCCTCAGGCGGCAACGCCGGAATTGCCGTGGCTGCTGCCGCCAAGGCGCTGGGTGTGCGCTGCGAGGTGTTTGTGCCCGAGGTGTCGCCCGAGGCCAAGCGCGCCCGGCTGCGCGCGCTGGGCGCCGAGGTGGTCGTCACCGGCGCTGCCTATTCACAAGCCTTCGAGGCCTGCGTGGCCCGCCAGAAGGCCACCGGCGCGCTGCAGGCCCACGCCTACGACCAGCCCGAGGTGGTGGCCGGTGCAGGCACCTTGGCACTGGAGATGGAAGAGCAGGGTGGCCGTCTGCCCGACACGGTGCTGGTCAGTGTGGGCGGCGGTGGCCTCATCGGCGGCGTGGCCGCGTGGGTGGAGAGCCGCGCCCATGTTGTTGCGTTGGAGCCGGAACTTGCGCCCACCCTGCACGCGGCGCGCGCCGCAGGCCAGCCGGTGGATGTGGACGTGGGTGGCGTGGCCGCTGATTCCCTCGGCGCGCGCCGCATCGGCGCCATTGGCTGGGAGGTCAGCCAGCGCCATGTGCACGATGCCCTGCTGCTGCCCGACGACGCCATCCGCGCCGCCCAGCTGTGGCTGTGGAAAGAGTTGAAACTGGCCGTGGAGCCCGCTGCCGCGCTGGGTTTGGCGGCGTTGCAGATCGGTGCCTACAAGCCCCAGCCGCAGGAAACGGTGGCCCTCATTCTCTGCGGCGCCAACTTCGACCCGGCAATCCTTGCCTGAGCCCAGTCCGACCACACCTTTAAAATCCAGCCATGCTTGACATTCTTCTCCTCCGCAAAGACCTCGACACCGCCATCGCGCGGCTGGAAACCCGCAAAAAGCCCCAGGCCTTCCTGGACGTCTCCGCTTTCCAGGCCCTGGAGTCCGAGCGCAAGACGCTGCAGACCCGCACCGAAGAGCTGCGGGCTCAGCACAACCAGCTGTCCAAGCAGGTCGGCATGCTCATAAGCCGGGGCGACAAGGACGGCGCCGAAGCCATCAAGGCCCAAGTGGCTGCAGGCAAGGTGGAACTGGAGCAATCCGCCGCCCGCCTGGAACAGATCCTGTCCGAACTTCAGGCCATGTTGGTGGCCGTGCCCAACCTGCCGCATGAATCGGTGCCTGTGGGCAGCGACGAAGCGGGCAACGTGGAAGTGCGTCGCTGGGGTACGCCCGGCACCTTTGCCTTCGAAGTGAAAGACCACGTTGACGTAGGTACCCCGCTGGGGCTCGATTTCGACATGGGCGTCAAGCTCTCGGGCTCGCGCTTCACCGTGATGAAGGGGCCCATTGCCCGCCTGCACCGTGCCCTCAGCCAGTTCATGCTGGACGTTCAGACCCAGGAGCATGGCTACACCGAGTGCTATGTGCCCTACGCGGTGAACGCCGATTCCCTCAAGGGCACCGGCCAGCTGCCCAAGTTTGAAGGCGATCTGTTTGCCGCCAAGAAGGGCGGCCAGGACGGCGAGCCTGTGCCGGACAACGCTGCGCTGTACCTGATCCCCACCAGCGAAGTACCGCTGACCAACTTTGTGCGCGACGTGGTGGTGGCCGAATCCGACCTGCCCATCAAGCTCACGGCCCACACGCCGTGCTTCCGTTCTGAGGCTGGCAGCTATGGCCGCGACACGCGCGGCATGATCCGCCAGCACCAGTTCGACAAGGTCGAGATGGTGCAGATCGTGCATCCCGACAAGAGCTACGAAGCGCTGGAAGAAATGACCCGCCACGCAGAGACCGTCCTGCAGAAGCTGGGCCTGCCCTACCGCGTGATGAGCCTGTGCACCGGCGACATGGGCTTTGGCGCCGCCAAGACCTACGACCTGGAAGTGTGGCTGCCCGCGCAGAACACCTACCGTGAGATCAGCTCGGTGAGCAACTGCGAAGCCTTCCAGGCCCGCCGCCTGCAGGCCCGTTTCAAGAATGCACAAGGCAAGAACGAACTGCTGCACACGCTGAATGGCTCCGGCCTGGCCGTGGGCCGCACGCTGGTGGCGGTGCTGGAAAACTATCAGCGTGCGGACGGAACCGTCGAGGTTCCGGCCGTTCTCCGCCCCTACATGGGCGGAGTGCCGGAGCTGACACCCGCGGCCTGACCGGCCACGTGTTGCGCCCCGGATCGGCTTTGGCCGGGCGCACCCCTCAGGGCCTCCCCACGCAAATCAAATGCGTGGGCAGGCCCTGGTGTTTTTGCGGCCCCGCAATGGTAGTAGCCCGCCGATTCGGGACAATGCGGCCATGACTTCTCCCGACACCCCTCCTGGCATCGCCTCCCCCAGCACCCCCATCCGTCTCACCCAATACAGCCACGGTGCAGGCTGTGGATGCAAGATCAGCCCCAAGGTGCTCGACGTGATCCTGGCGGGCAGCGGCGCCCAGAACCTGGACCCGCGCCTGTGGGTGGGCAATGCGTCGCGGGACGACGCTGCCGTGTACGCGCTGGACGACGAACGCGGTGTGGTGTCCACCACCGACTTTTTCATGCCCATCGTGGACGACCCGTTCGACTTCGGGCGCATTGCAGCCACCAACGCCATCAGTGACATCTATGCCATGGGTGCAGACCCCCTGATGGCCATTGCCATCCTGGGTTGGCCGGTGAATGTGCTGCCGGCCGAGGTGGCACGCGAGGTGGTACGCGGCGGACGCGCGGTGTGCGACGCTGCAGGCATTCCGCTGGCCGGCGGGCATTCGATAGATGCGCCGGAGCCCATCTTCGGGCTGGCCGTGACGGGCGTGGTGGAAAAACGCCACCTCAAGCGCAACGACACCGCCACGGCGGGCTGCCGCCTGTACCTGACCAAGCCGCTGGGGATCGGCATCCTCACCACCGCAGAGAAAAAGGCCAAGCTGCTGCCCGAGGACGTAGGCCGCGCGCGCGACCTGATGTGCACCCTCAACCAGCCCGGCAGCCGTTTTGGCAAGTTGCCGGGCGTCATGGCCATGACCGATGTCACGGGCTTTGGCTTGCTGGGCCACCTGGTCGAGATGGCCGATGGCAGTGGCCTGACGGCGGTCCTTGACTATGCCGCCGTACCGCGCCTGAGCGGCGTGGAGTACTACCTGGCCGAAGGCTGCGTGCCCGGCGGCACCCAGCGCAACTTCGACAGCTATGGCGCCAGGATTGCGCCGCTGGACGACATGCAGAAGCAACTGTTGTGCGACCCACAGACCAGCGGCGGCTTGTTGGTTGCCGTGGCACCCGAAGGCGAGAGCGATTTTCTGCAAGTGGCAGCCGGGTGTGGCTTGCAGCTTGCGCCCATCGGCCACTTGACGGCGCGACAGGCCTTCGCTGTCGTTTTGGGCTGACCATGGAGAACCTGGCCGACTACCGGCACATCTTTCTGAACGATGTGCCCATGATGGATGTGCGTGCACCCGTGGAGTTTGCCCAGGGGGCTTTCCCTGCAGTGGTCAACCTACCCTTGATGGACGATGCCGAGCGCCAGCAGGTGGGAACCTGCTACAAGCAGCGGGGCCAGCAGGCGGCCATTGCGCTGGGGCACTCGCTGGTATCCCGCGACATCAAGCGGGCGCGCATCCAGGCCTGGGCCGAGTTTGCGCAGGCACATCCGCAGGGCGTGCTCTATTGTTTTCGCGGCGGCTTGCGCTCCCAGATCGTCCAGCAGTGGCTGCAGAGCGAAGCGGGCATCGACTACCCCCGCGTGATTGGTGGTTACAAGGCCATGCGCACCTTCCTGCTGCAGACCACGCAGGCTGCTGCCCAGGAATGCCGGTTTGTGGTGCTTGGCGGGCTCACGGGCACCGGCAAGACCGAGTTGATTGAACAGCTGGCCAGCGGACTTGACCTGGAGCGGCACGCGAACCACCGGGGATCCAGCTTTGGCCAGCGTGTGAGCGGCCAGCCCGCGCAGATTGATTTCGAGAACCAGCTGGCCATCGACATCCTCAAGAAGCGCGCGGCAGGGCAGCGGCTGTTCGTCGTCGAGGACGAGGGCCGGCATGTGGGGCGCTGCGCTGTGCCGCTGGAGCTGAGGCTGTGCCTGGAGCAGGCCCCGATGGTGTATGTCGAGGAGCCCTTTGAAGCCAGGGTCGAGCGCATCCTGCGGGACTACGTGGTCGCGCAGTGCGCCGAGTTTTGTGCTGCGCAGGGCGAGGTGCAGGGGTTTGACGCCTTCTCTGCCCGCCTGCTGGAAAGCCTGGACAAACTGCACAAGCGCCTGGGGGGAGATCGTCACCAGATGCTGCGGGCGACGATGCTCCGCGCCCTGGCCCAGCAGAAGGCGCAGGGCGATGCTGCGCAGCACCGCGACTGGATCACGGCGCTGCTGCGGTGTTACTACGACCCCATGTACGCCTACCAGCGCGAGAGCCGGGCAGGCCGCACTGAGTTTCAAGGGACCTACGGTGAAGTCCTGGCGTATTTGCGGGAACGCGCCGGGCTCTCAAGCTGCCAATCGTAGGGACCCTCTGCACGAATCACCGCGCCGTGTGCATCTGCGGCCTCGGGCGGTCTGTGGCGTTGCAAATACTCGCGCTAGCTACGGCTATTGCTGCGTTTTTGCGCCTTGCAGCCCATCCCGCTCCGCAGCGCCCACTTGCCGTTCAATTCGTGCAGAGGATCCCTAGGGATGTCGTGCATAACTCCCTGCGGTCTGTGATAGCGCGGTCTCGGGCAGTCCGCTGCGTTGCTTTTCTTGCCAATAGCCCGGCTATTGGCTGCCAAAAGACGCCTTGCGGCCCCACCCGATCCGCACTACCACCGACTCGCGAGGGTTATGCAGGACATCCCTAGCGCATGCGACACCGAAAAGTCCACCTCTGCCTGCGCCAGGCGTTGCATGGCGGGGATCAGTGCCCGCGCATCACCCCGGCGCCACTGGAAGCTGTACTGCAGCGGCGCTAGTGGCGTGCGTGCGCCCGGGGCGCGCAAGCCCAGCGGGCCCACCCACCCCGAGGGCAGAAACCCCACACCCACTCCTGCGCGCAGCATGCCCGCCACAGCCCCCAGGCTGTTGCACAGGATGTGCTCGCGGACGGTGACACCTTGCGCCAGCAACCAGTCGTCCAGCAGCCGCGTGGTGCCAGCGCCTGGCGGCAGCGTGACGAGGGGATGCTGCTGCAGCAACGCTTTGATGCCCAGGCGGCTGGCGCCCGCCAGGCTGGGTGACAGGGCCCAGGCGAAGCGCGCGGCGCCCACGGGCTGCGATAGCAGTGTGCTGCGCGACGAGCGTCCTGCGATCACGGCGAAGTCCAGTTCGCCGTCGTCCAGGCGGCGCTCCAGCACCCCGCCCACATCCACGCAAGGTTCCAGAGCCAGGCGTGGGTGCGTTCGCCGCACTGCCGCCACAAAGGTGGGCAGCCACGTGAGCGCAGAGAGGTCGCCCACGCCAAAACGGCAGCGGCCCGCAAGCTCCTCGCGGGAGCCCAGCGTATGGCCCAGCGCCGCCATGGCGTTGAGTACTTCCAGTGCGGCCGGCAGCAGACGCTCCCCCGCCTTGGTGAGCACGGCACGGTGCCCGCTGCGGTCGAACAGCGACTGGCCCAGCGTGGACTCCAGTTCGCTGATGCGTTTGGACAGCGAGGAGACCGACAGGTGCACCCGCTCCGCTGCCGTGGCGAAATTGGCGCAGGTGGCCGCCCACCAGAAGGCTTCAAGTTGTTTGACCGAGGGATGGGGCATGTGCAGAGAGATTGGCAAAAAGCGAACAAAGTCATTCTAAATATTCCGCTTTTATTCACTGATGCGGAAATCTACAGTGGCGCTGATCCCTCAACGCAATGACCATCTGCCATGCCCGTCTCCACTGCTACGCCGTTTACCACCGCGCCGCGCTCGCCTGCTGTATTGCGCCGCATGCTGTCGCTGCACGACTTTGAGGACGCCGCGCGCAGGCGTCTGCCCCGGCCCATCTTCGGGTACATCGCCGGTGCGGCGGAGGACAACGCCTCGCTGCGCGACAACCGCGCGGCGTTTGGAGACTTTGCCTTCGTGACGCGGGTCCTGCGCGATGTATCGCAACGGTCGCAATCCGTCGAGCTCTTTGGCGAACGCTACAGCAGCCCTTTCGGGATAGCGCCCATGGGCATCAATGCGCTGTCCACCTACCGGGGCGATCTTGTGCTGGCGCGTGCTGCACGGCGCATGGGCATTGCGTCTGTGATGAGCGGTACGTCGCTGATTCCGATGGAAGACGTGGCCCGCGACAGCCCGGGCACCTGGTTCCAGGCCTACCTACCTGGCGATCAGGCACGCATTGAAGCGCTCATCGATCGCGTGGAGCGTGCGGGTTTTCGCACCCTCGTCGTCACGGTGGATATCCCCATCTCCGCCAACCGTGAGAACAACATCCGCACGGGTTTCTCCACACCCTTGCGCCCCAGCCTGCGTCTGGCATGGGATGGTCTCGTTCGGCCGCGTTGGGTGGCGGGAACCTTTTTGCGCACGCTGCTGCGCCACGGCATGCCGCACTTTGAAAATTCGTTCGCCACGCGCGGTGCGCCCATCGTTTCTTCCACGGTCCTGCGCGACTTCTCGGCGCGCGACCATTTGAGCTGGCGCCACATTGAGGCCATTCGCCGCCGCTGGAAGGGGTCCTTGGTCGTGAAGGGCCTGCTCAGCGTGGAGGACGCGTTGCAGGCGCAGCATGCCGGGGCCGATGGCGTGGTGCTGTCCAACCACGGGGGGCGCCAGCTCGACGGGGCCATATCGCCCATGCGCGTGCTGGAAGACGTGGTCGCGGCCGTGGGCCCGAGTTACCCGGTGCTGGTGGATGGGGGCTTTCGGCGCGGCTCCGACGTGCTCAAGGCCATTGCGCTGGGCGCGCGCCTGGTTCTGGTGGGCCGACCCTTCAACTATGCAGCCGCCGTTGCCGGTGAAGCGGGGGTGCTCCACGCAATCACCCTGCTGCGCGACGAGGTCGATCGCAACCTCGCCATGCTCGGCGCCACGGGTTGCAGCGAACTGGGGCCCCAGCACATCGCGCGCCAGAGAAGCTGAGGGATGGATTGCAGGGAGCGGCGCAGTGGGGCCACCCTTGTTCATCCACGACGGCCCCAAAGGAATAGGGCGCTGTGCATGCCTTGGCCGGTGTATAGAGTTCATTCAAATTCTTTTGCTCTTAACTTCGTCATATTTGCTTACAAGAGTGGCTAATTTTTCCATTTACGTCCATTCTGCCTGGACGATATAGTCCCGCTCGTGCGTTCGAGAATCCCTCATAGGTGTCGGTCAACCGGTAACTTCGGGAGTGCGACGATGGCAGAGCTTGGCAATTCCAAACGAACCCTTAACAGGGCAACCTACACGCCTATCAAGCCTGATAAAAAGCCTGGGGGCAGGCCTCCGCGGCGGGCGCTGGACAAGTGGAGCGGTCTGGCGGCCATGAAAATCGCCGCTATCGAGCTGCCTGATTTGCGCAAGGCCCTGAGCCGCAACAAGGCTGCGCTGGCTGTGCTGGAGGTGGTGGAAGCGGCTGGTGCAACCACCGCTGGGCCGACGGCATCGGGCAATCTCGGCGCGCTACCGCAACTGGCCCAGGCTGATCCGGCGCACATCGTGCAGGTAGGGCAGGCGCTGCTGGCCTTGCGCCAGCGCAAGGCGCAGGAGGTTGAAAAAGCCGCACGTACGCTGGAATCGCACATGCAGGGCAGCATGGATTCCAAGCCACAGGGCATCAAAGTCACCGCGGCCTCCTTGGGCAAAGCCTACAAGGTCGATGCCACTTTCATCAACGAGCGCTTTCCGGGCGCCGCCTTGTTTCGCAAGACGGCAACGCTCAAGGCGACCGCCTCTGGCAGTGCGGCAGCACGGGCCGCAGCGATGGGCACAGTGCTGCAAGAGCATGTGGTCATGCAACTGCCGCAGGATTACGAGACCACGCTGCCGCTGCCGGTGAACGCGCTGCCCATGCAGATGCAACATTTGGCCCAGGTGGCCGGGTCGAGTGCGCAGGGACGGCAGGCCTATGAGGTGGTGCAGGCGGTGGCACAGTCATTTTTTCCGGGGGCTAACCTTCAATCCTTGTCGCTGAAAACGGTGCCGGCGGCGGCCTTGGCTTCGATCCAGGTGGCCAAGGATGCGCTGTTTGCCTTTGGCAAGCGACTCGAAATCGAGCCCGTGGGCTATCTGCATTTGGAGCGCATCGGATTCACCCCCGTGGGCATTGAGCGTGGTGAACTGGTCTATTCGGTTCCGTTGAGTCCGAAGGAAGAAGTCAACATCACGCACAAGGAGTGGTCGAATACCTCCGAGGAGTTCGAGCGCATCGTCACGGATTACCTGGAAACCTTCAGCGAAGAGGGCGTCACTGAAAAGTCCGAGCTGTCCCAGGCAACTGCTTCGCAGCAGCAGCATTCGAGCGGTTTTAATATGTCGGTCACAGCGTCTGGCGGTTATGGCCCGGTGAGCATTTCTGCCAGCGCTGGGTACAACGCGTCGGATTCGGCCAGCAGTTCGCAGCAGTTTGCACGCAACCAGAGCAATGAGTTCACGCGCAAGGCTTCTTCGCGAACCAAAAAAGAGCACAAAGTCAGCTTCAAGGTGGCGTCGGCTTCCGGCACCGAGGACCAGGCGGTTCGCAAGATCGTCAACCCTTTTGATCGCGCCACCCGTGCGGACTACTATCAACTCATCCGCAAGTGGCAGGTCGATCTCTTTCGCTACGGCATCCGGCTCACCTACGACGTAACGTTGCCCGAGCCGGGGTCGGACATCCTCTCCAAAATCGTGGAAATCCGAGAGATTCAGACCGCACTGGGTCAAGGCTTTGGCGCATCCGGATCCACGCAACCCTGGGCGCGCTTTGACCTCCAGCCCACCATGCTATCGCGCAGCAACTACCAGGCGCTGGCCGCAACGTATGGCGTCGCCATCGAGCCGCCGCCTGCTGCTGAAGTTCGCATCGTGCGCGGCTTTTCGCGCCAATGGTCATCGTTCGACGAATCCAAGCGGGCCGAGAACACCTCCTACGACATCGAAGTGCCCCAGGACTACTTCGTCTCCTCGGTGCAGACCGAGTTGCCCAACAGCTGGTGGGAAGGCAAGGATCATCACTGCTTCCTCAATACCGACGTTGGACGCTGGATCAATGCCTCGGGGCGGTTGACCATTACGGTCTTTAGCTGGCAACTCTCGGCATTCACGCTGGATGTAGTGGTGGTGGCACACCTCAAGACAGAGGTATTCCAGTCCTGGCAGATGCGGGCCTGGGGTTCGCTCCGGGACGCTGCGCAAGCCCGCTATGAATCCAACCGGGCCAACCTCAAGTCCCGCTTGGCGCAGTTGCAAGAAGAGCTGGGAGCGCAAGACGCCTTGTCTCTGCGCAAGATTGAGCGCGAAGAAGTCTCCAAAGGTGTGTTGCGCTGGATTTTTGGCCCAGATTTTCACTTTGTACCGCCAGGCGTTCCGGCCAATCTGTATGGCAGCGGGCAGACGGTGGCCACGCCAGATATCTGGGCCAAGGTCATGGCGCAGGGCGAAATCATCAAGTTCTTGCACCATGCGATCGAGTGGGAGAACATGCTGTATTTCCTCTACCCCTACTTCTGGTCGCACACCAGCCGTTGGGAGCTCAAGAAATACCTCGATCACCCGGACTTCATGCACCGCACCTTTTTGCGTGCCGGCAGCGCGCGCGTGGTGCTGACGATTCGGCCTGGCTTTGAAAAAGACTTCATGGCCTTCATCGACGGCGGAGTGCTGGGTGCATCGGCGACCGAGCATTACCTGACGATCGCCCAGGAAATGGAAGCCTATGCCAAGACCAACTACCCTGGTATCCGCCCGGCCAATCCGGTCGAGGATGCGCGGCCGCAACTGACTCCGTTGCAGCGCCGCGCCTGGGATGAGATGCAGGCCATCATGCGTGCGCTAGATCGGTTCCGGGATGACCGTGGCAGTTACCCCACCACGGCGCAGGGGCTGGCTGCACTCGCGTCCTATGGGCCGCTGGCGGCCAATGATCCCTGGGGCAATGCCTACGTTTACCAGTCGCCCGGTACAGTCAGCGATTACGACTTGAGCAGCCTGGGCGCCGATGGCGAGCCGGGCGGCGAGGGCGAAGATGCCGACATTCACAGCGCCGCAGATGCCACGCTGATCGGGCGCTGGCACGAATACACGCCTACGAGCGCATTGGACATCGCCTTCGACGACACCTTGCCATCGGCCTGATCCTGCCGTGGACATCGTCGTTGACAGCTCCACGCGCCTGGATCGCCTGCTGAGGCGAAGTGGCGTGCAGGCATGGCGCATACCGCTGCTGATTGCGGGCAATGCGGTATGGGTCATGCGCGAACGCAGCCGGCTCACACCCATCGCAGAAGACACCCGGTTGCAAGCAGGCGATTTTGTCCGGATTGTGGATCCCTTACCGTCTTCGGTGGCTGCCACGCTCCAGCGCGAGGTGGATCGCAATGCCCGTGACCTGGCTTTCGTGCCGGGGACTTCGGCATTCGATCTTCAGATGCGCTTTGTGCTTTCGCAAAGGCCTGCTACCCAGGTATTTGCAGATCCTTTGGTGGATAGCTTGCGATCATTGATTCAAGCCCTTGCACGCAGTGATCAAGTAACGCAACCCATCCGTCATGTGATCCTTGCTTCGCATGCCAATCCCGAAGGGTTGCTGTTCATGAAGCTCGATAGTTTGGGCGTGGGACACATCACCTACGAAGACCTGGAGCAGGCGGTGAGCCAGCGCTACCTCGAAATCGCCAACGAATGGCTGAATCCACGCCCTCATGACGCCGCTTCGGGTAATCCTGTTCCGGCGCAGGTGCTGATTCGAGGGTGCCGCATCGGGCGGGCACCGCCCTACCTGCGCAAGCTCAAAGAGGCGCTGGGCAATCGGCTGGCGGTGGTGGCGCCCAAGCATTTTCATGTGGTTGCACGGCAAAGTCGTCCTGCTGGCGGGGTTGAATACATGGACTATGGGTTTACCTTAGCTCGCCCAGAGGTGTTTGCCAACCGCGCCGGTGCCATTGCTGCGTTCACCGCAGGCGGATTCAGTCGGGTGGATGGCACACCTGTACCATCCCTTAGCTGGAACGACTGGGTGCCGCGCAGTATCCGGGCCACATCGCAACTGGCGGTACGCGCAGTCTCTCCCATCACCGGCGCTCGCGACCAATTCTTGGGGGAATTTCGTGTGCGTTCCCGACAGTTTCTGGATCAGGAGGGCTCGGTGTCAGCCACGTCGGATCCCGGTAGCGATACTGCAAGAAAGCGCGTGGTCCGCGATCAACTGGTAGCGCAGTATGCGCGCTACCAGACCACTCACCCATTTCCTGAATACGTGCGCTATGGGCATGCCACCATGGATGAATTCATGGATAGCTGGACCTGGCAGTTCCGCTACGACGCCGCGCAGCGCTTGCTGCACTTCAACGCAGCCCGGGTCGAATATACGGTGGTGCAGCCCATCATCAATCCCAGCAATGGTCAAGTGTTTGTTAACTTCTACCCCAGCGGCAGCACTGGCACGGTGATCGAACAACTGTCGCCTACCGATGCCCGCTTTTTTGAGGCGGTGTAGCGCAATGCGGATTGGCATCAACTATCCCTGGATCCACTACGACTGGGATTTTGGTGAACCGCCCAGAGGTGTCAGCGGACACCCATGGGGCACCCGGGCGGACTGGTACACACGGCTTGAGGATGACCTGAATCGTTTTCGCCGCATGGGCTTCTTTGCCGTGCGGTGGTGGCTGCTGGGCAGTGGTCTTACCTATGGTGTCGGGGCAGACGCGCCACAAGCGGTGGCCGGCACATGGCGCGTAACTACGGTTCCAGCCTTGTCGCAAGCGTTCATTGATGACTTTCGGGTAGCGCTGAGAATCTTTCGTTCCGCCAACATGCAAGTGATGCCAGTGTTCTGCGATTTTCATATGTTTCTGGCGGGTCGTGCAGATGGGTTGGCATCCGGCTTTGTCAAAGGCGGCAGGCGGGAGCTGATCGCCGATGCAACCAAGCGCCCCCAGTTTTTGCACAACGCATTGCGCCCTTTGCTGGATGCGGCCAGCACCTTTCGGGATGTGATCTACGCCTGGGACCTGATCAATGAACCAGAATGGTGTGTGACCAACCCAGGCGGCAACATTCGCGCAGGCAGAAGCCCGACGCTGGACAGAGTATCCATGCTCGCGTTCTTGCGCGAAGGGGTGACCATGATCAATCGTGCCGACTATCGCTCCAGTATTGGTTTTGTGCAGCGCGCCACCGTGGACGACTGGAACTCCATCGATCTACAAGTGCGACTGCACCAGTTTCACTACTACGGCTCAGACCCGCTACCCCACCATACTTTTCACCCGGACTACCCGCTCATCGTGGGAGAGTTTGCCAGCGCATTGCATCGCACCTGGCCCGACATTGCCACCCAGGAAGCAAGAGACCCAGGGCACATCGTCGTGAACCGCTTGCGCTATCTGGAGCGGCAGGGCTACCCCGTGGCATTCATCTGGGCGGCACAAGAGCCCGCGCCATCGGTTGACCCGGGCGAGCTCCAAGCCGTGGACTGGAGCGACCGCACACGCGCACAGGTGTGCAGCTATGTGGGGCGCTCCATACCCTGATTGATCAGATTGCGATGGCCATGCGTCAGCGAGCCCTTGACGCGTGGTGCTTGGGGGCTCCTTGCTCATCGAGGGCTTTTTTGCGCAGCAGATTTGGCGAGACCTTCCAGTTTTGGCCATCGTTGGTATGAACGCTGGGAGTTTTTTTGTTCTGGCGCAGCACAACGCCAAGTTTGATGCTGCCATCTGGCCGTGAATTGGACACCGTCGCCTTCAGAGAACTGGGCCAATTGCGTCGCGCTGTGGGCTTGTGCCAGCAGGTTCAAGCGCTCGACAACCATCCGTTGAGGTAGAGCTGGTCTTCCTCTCCCATGTGGTGCAAGGCCTGCGTGAACAACTCACGGTCCAAAAGGGTTTGCTTGGAATTCGTCATCCAAGCCCGCAAAGTACAGCAAAGTACAGGCCAGAGTCCGGCAATGGAACGAATTTTCAGAGTCCATAAAGGAGAGTCCCCGCTGTGGGATTCGTGCTGGTGCTGGACAGCTCTTTTTAGGGGATGACATATCCCGGTCGAACGTTACGCGCGCGCGAGGCGGCTTGCTCGGAACGAAGCTCCGAAACCAAAGCAAAAATTGCTACGTGAAAGCTCTTAAGTGGGTCCTCTCGGCAAAACTTTTCTGCGTAAAGAAGAATGGTTGGCGTTTCTGGAACAAGAACCTTTTGCAGACTGGAATTCAGGTTGTACCCAGAGATATATCCCATAGCCCATTGGCCGTAGAACAAATCAGCACCAGCGGTGTCCCGTTGCTTCATGAACTCGCCGCATGAGACGTAGCCTGCGCCGCGAATGTGAACTGGCTCTTGCTGCGCTGCTGCATGGTTAGCGCCGAGGAACAGCATAGAAAGGCCAATGGCGAGGGGCCGATTCTTCATGGATTCAATGACGCTAGGCCCGTGCTCATTGCGAGGGCAGACTGGATATTGTGTCCAAAGATGCGCGCCAAGGTAAGGTGGAATTGGACGAAGTGCCTACAGATTGCCTACAAGCAACGGCAAAAGAAAAACCCCGCTACCAAACTGATAGCGGGGTTTCTTTTGTACTGGCGGAGAGGGTGGGATTCGAACCCACGGTAGTGTTGCCACTACGCCTGATTTCGAGTCAGGTACATTCGACCACTCTGCCACCTCTCCTGTGTGTCGAAGCCTGCGATTATAGCCAGATTTTCAGGGACACCAGCGCCTCTCTCTCTATCTTCCACGCCAAATGCGGTCTCCTGCCGTGGGGCCAGCGCGCGCCGTTTGGTGGAGCTCCTGCCTGTAATTGCCTGTAATCGCTTTGCTTTGCGGGCCTGCCTACAGTCGCATCACTGCTTCAAAAACGCAGTGCCAAGCAACCCAGCGACAGGACATCAGGTAGGAGTCCCCATGGATATCAAGCTGCGATTTGTGAACCAGTCCCGCGACGGCAATAAGTCGGAGGTGGTGATGTATCAGAAGAACCAGCTCACCGGCATGGCCTCGCTGGCAATGGCCTGGAAGGTGATCCGGTTCTGCGGACGTGACTGTTACCACCCCTTTGTTTTCCCAGCGGGTTTCGAAGTGGGCGTTGCCGATGAGTACGGCAATTTTTCACCCCGCATGGCCGCAGAAAACGGCCAGATGCTCAGGCTGGAGTCCACCGCATCGGGGGGGCGACGCCTGCGGCGTGCGGGGCTGGCCAGTGCCTCCAATGAGCTCGATGTGCTCAACGACCTGGGCCAGGGCGCGGTCAATATCTGCGTCTTCAGGGATGGCCGGATGGTGGGCATGAAGACTGCCGTCACACCTGGCCAGAAGGCCGTGTTCCAGTACCAGCCGGTGCTGTGGATTGGCGTTGCATCCCAGGTGGCGCAGGGCGTGGCGATCAGCTCTGCAGTCATGAGCAATGCGAACACGGAACTGTCGCTGTTGGGCATCGCCAGCGCAGACATCGTGATGTCGGGCGGTGGGCCAGGCGAGGGCTCCACCCCCTACGAATTCAATCTTGAAAACATCGTGCAGATCTGACCATCCGGGCAGGTCCGCAACCACAGAGTTCGCTTCTCGGGCTTCAAGGCCGGGGGGCAAACGGGCAACGCATGGCGTGTTGCCACCACTTTCACCAACAGGAGAAACTCATGGGCGTTCAACTCAACTTCATCAACAACTCCAACGACACGAACAACTCGGAGGTCGTGATATTCCAAAAGAATGTCGCCACCAATTTCGACGAGCTGTCGGTGGCCTGGCAGGTCATCAAGTACTGTGGCCAGGGCGACAACCATCCGTTCACGTTTCCCATGGGCATGCAGGTGGGGGCCAGTGACAGCTACGGCAACTACACGCCACAGCTGGATGCCCAGAACGGCGAGCTGTTCCAGATGTCCTTGACCACGTCTGGCGACCGGCTCGTGCGCGCAGGCAGCGGCACCAGTTCCAAGGAAGTGCAGGTGCTCAACGCGCTGCCCAAGGGGGCCATCAACGCCAGTTGCTACAAGGACGGGAAGCTCCTGGCCATCAAGACCTCGATCGCGCCCCAGCAAAAAGCGGTGTTTGAGTTCAAACCCACCATATGGATTGGTGTGGCCTCCCAGGTCGTGCAGGGCCAGGTCATGAACTCGGCCATCATCTCCAACATCAACACCGAGCTGTCCCTCCTGGGCATTGCCAGCGCGGACATTGTGATGACGGGTGGCGGTCCTGGCGCCAACTCGACGCCGTTCGCGTTCAACCTCGAAAACATTGTGATGTGCTGAAGCGGTGCGTCGGTGCGTGGGGCTGTTCAGCGCCCCCGCGCCGATGCTCCGCAGCCCTCGCCGTCCACCCAGGAAGCATGCCGTGAACGAAATGGTCCAAAGAAGATGGAGCGCCATGGATGGCTGCCTGATCTTCGACATCACCATCAACCGTGCACCCCACGACGATGTCCCTTCCTGTGTCAGCGTGTCCTGCAGTTCGGGGGAGTCGGAGCGCCAGCGGGTCACCGTCACCAGACACTGGCCCGCACAGCCGTTTGAATTCAGATTCTCCTCGGGCTGCTATGTGTCGGGCTACCTGCAGCAAAAAACGCCGGTGCACATCGACGGCGTCCCCAATACGGCCATCTTTGCCGACATCCACTATGGAATGCGAGGGCAGGCGGATGACCACCACTTTGAAGGCCTCATGGCAGCGTGCCCCATGCGTGGGCCCCTTCCGCCCCCTCAGCCTCCCAGTCCATTGCCGCCTGTTCCCACGCCGGTGCCGCCAGCCCCGCCGGTCGATCCCGTCGAGCCGCTGCCTGTCCTCAACAGCCATCCGGAGGAGCTGTTTCCTTACGTGTACGTGCGCCGCTGGCCCAAGATCTCAGCCTCGGATCTTTTGCATGGCTTTGTCCAGTACGCCAGTGCCAGCCCTCCTTGCTGCAGTTTCTTTGAGGACCTGGTAGCGGCACGCGCCCAAGGCCGTGAAGCCGTGCAGTCACTGGCGCTGCGGTTCATTGACGGAGATGCCCCTTACCAGGGGCTCTTCATCGGAGACCTGGACAGCCTTCCCGGGCCCATGGGCCAGTTTGCGTCCTTGCTGGAGCAATTACCCGCGCCTCATGACAAGCCGCTTGAGTGGCTGGCGACCGCCCGTGCAGAAGTCGTGCAGTTGCTGCAGCGGTACGCCCTGACCTGGAGCTGTTTGGAATCTGGAAACTACCTGCAGACCTTGGACAGGGTCTGGCAGAGTTACTTCGCCCTGGTCATCACCCTGGGGTATGACGCTGCCTTGCTGGATGGGTTGACCCGCACCTTGCAGATGGCCCATCTGATCGCGGTGGCATTGCAGCCCAAAGCCCAGGACATAGCTGCAGTCGGCGCCGCATCAGAGACGCCAGCGCCCTTGCAGCCGGCCCCCATCAGTGCCGCCCAAATTGCATTGCTGCGCGAGGCCACTGTGGTGCTGCCGGCCCAGGTTTTTCCTTTGCCACCGGCTCGCACTGCAGAAAGATCTCCGCCCGTGGCCCCCGACGGTTGGATCGAGCCCTATGCCATTGGCGACTTGCAGATGGTGCGCCAGCGCCTTCTGCGCTACCAAAGCGGAGAGATCGCACGCATAGAAAACGTGATGCGCGGTGAGCGCCGGGAGGTCACGCACAAACGAACCCACCGGCAAAAGGATGAGCAAAAGCAGACCCTGGCCGAGATGCAGGTCCTGCAAAACGATGCAGCGGACGAACGCAGCAATCTCCAGGAAGAGTCGCGCAAGACAGTGGCCGAGGCGACCGAGACCCACCAGTACAACAAGTTCACCAGCAGCTACGGCCCTCCCACGCAGGCCACCCTGGATGGTTCCTGGACCAAGGCCGTGCAGCAAGGCGCCAACCCGGGGCTGGACGACACCACCCGCTTTGCACGCGACATCCTGAACAAGACGGTCAACCGCATCAGCCGCAGTGTCAGCCACACGCGCTCCAGCAGCACGATGAGCCAGACCGAGGACGCGGTGGTCAGCCTGATCGACAACACCTCGGGCACCCGGAACATGCGCGCCGTGTTCCGCTGGGTGAACAAGGTGTACGAGGCGTGCGTTGTGAACTACGGCCGGCGGTTGATGACGGAGTTCATGGTGTGCCAGCCCGCAGCGGGCTTCATTGCGCAGGAGCAGGCGCTGGCGGGGCAGGACTTCGCCAAGCCGCTGTCTCCGCTGCAAATGGGGGTTGCCACCTTTGAGGACATCAAGGTGGACGGCCCTCGCAACTACGCACGGCTCGGGGCCTACTACGGCGTGCTGGATCTGGATCCGCCCCCGCTGGCAGAGCGCTTCGCCTCGGCCACCCTGCGCAACGGTGAAGAAAAGCAGATCGCCGTTCCCGCAGGGTACGGCGCTACCCAGGCCTTTGTCAGCTGGGTAGGAGCGTCCCCTGGCCAACAGGCGCCTGTCGTGCTGGTGGGGCGGCAAACCGTGACCCCTGGCGCTGCGGCCAGTCCCGTGGCTCTTCACGGAGAGGACGAAACCGTACCGGTGTCCGTGATGGACTATCCACCCGGCTTCTCGCCACCCGGCGACCAACCGTTGCAGGTCAACGTGGAGATCGGCTGCGCACCTTCCAGTCGATGCATGGACCAGTGGCGCATCCGTACCTACGCCAGCATCGTGCGTGGCTATCAGGAGCGGATGGCGGCATACCATGGCCGCGCCCACGGCGGCGCGCCGTCTCCCGCACCGGTCTGTTCGCCGCTGGCCCGTCGGCAGATCGAGCAGCGCGAGCTGAAGAATGCCTGTCTGCGCCTGTTGCTGGAACGCCTGCTGACCCTGACCGGCATGTCCGCAGGTGCCGTGTGGGGGTCTCCGCCATCGCAATTCATGGTCAATGAGCCCCGCTATCTGCAGTTCTTCGACGAAGTACTGGAGTGGAACGAGATGGCCTACAGCTTCTATGCCAGCCCCGGCCTGGGCGCTGCAGGCGGGGTGCCGGAGCTGGGGAGCCTTGCGGCCGACGACGATGCCTTGTTCGCCAGTTTCTTGCAGGCTGGACAGGCACGTGTCCTGTTGCCTGTGCAGCCAGCGTATGTCATGGCCTTTCTCTATTTTTACTCGGCGGGCATGCTCTGGAGCGCCCCGGATCGGCTTGCCCCTGTCAATGCGGACGACATCGCTTTGGTCAACGACCTCAAGCATGCAGAGCCCCGGCAACAGAGTCCTGCGCACCGCCTGGGGCCGTGCTGGCAGGTGGTGGTGCCTACCTCCATGCAGGTGTTGGATGCGCCGGGCGACGAAGGGGGTGCGGACCTGCCCGCCCTTGGGGGGGCTGCATCATGATCGTGGTACCGGGGGCAACCAGCCCCTTCTTCTGTCGGCCAGCTTTTGGCGACCTCCCCGTGGGTTCGGTGACGGCGTTTGCTGGCACGTTGGGGCCGCCCGACAGCGCGAGCCCTGCTGCTGCGGTGAGCCCAGCCGCATACACCACCAACCCCCTGGAGGCGTGGGGATGGATGGTTTGCGATGGCCGATCGTTGCCCTGTGTGGACTACCCCGAACTGTTTGCCGTGCTGGGCTACGTGTATGGCGGTGCTGACGACAACTTCAACATCCCCGACTACCGTGGTTACTTTCTTCGCGGTATTGGCACGGGCACCCGCAACGATCCGGACATCGACCAACGCAGCCAGCCGCCTGGCGGCCAGGGTGCGAGCGATGGTGTGGGTTCCATCCAGCCGTTTGCCGTACAGACGCATGAGCACACCTACAGCAGCGCACCAGCCCCTTCGGCCACATCCCCCAGTGGAACAGCAGCAGGCGCGCCCAGCGTCGCCAGCACGCTGACCACGGGTGGTCCGGTTGCGGGCGCGGGCCAGGCGCAGGCGGTGCAGGTGAGCCCGAACGAGACGCGCCCCCTCAATGTGTACGTCAACTACCTCATCAAGTTCACCTACGGACTGCTCCCGCTTTTGAGATGACCGCGCACGTGTCCCCAGAACCCTTTCCAAGGAGAAATTGCATGGCATACACCAACGTCCAATTCATCGGCTACGTGCTCGACACGGCGCCCCAGGTGAACCCCGATGGATCCAAGACCTATCTGGGGTTGAACGATCCAAAGCTCGACATTGAAGCGCGCTGCGATGTGATGTTGCGCGCCATGCAAACGGCCCGGGATGCGTTGCCGCAGGCGTCTCCACCGACACCCGAGGGGGAAACCCTGAAGGTCTTCATGGCCCCTGAGTTCTTTTTTCGAGGTGCCTCGGGGGCTTACCTGATGGATGATGTCCAACGCGCCATTACCTCCTTGCAGCGCATGGCGGCCGATGACCAGTGGGTGGACTGGGTGTTTGTGTTTGGCACTATTTTGGGCGCGTCGTCGGCCACCCAGCAGACGCCGCCGTACGACATTGACCCACTCGCGAGCACCGAGATCTACAACTTTGCGCTGGTGCAGCAAGGGGGCGTGGCGGCGCAGGGCGATGCGGGGGCGCGGATGGTGATGAAGGAGTTGATGTCGGGGGTTGATTTCATCGCCACTGCCGTGAATCCGGGCGGCCTGTTGCTGGGCGACGTGGAATACTGGCCTGCATCGACCGGCGGTGGGCTGGGACGTGAGCAGCAAGAGGTCAACTATGACGGTGCCGGCGTGTTCGAGTTGGCAGGCATCACCTGGGGGCTTGAGGTCTGCCTGGACCACAGCGGCACGGTGCGCCGACTACAGAGGTCGCCGCAATTGCCGGGCCAGAAGCTGATTCAGCTGCAGGTGGTGCCATCGTGTGGCATGGGCATCCAGGCGCCGAGCGTGATCACGCAGGCGGGCGGCTATGTCTTCAATTGCGATGGCTCGGGCGCGGCAAGCCACTCCACCTTGGTGCAGCAGGTGCCACCGTTGGCCAATGTGCCCATGCTTTGCAGTGCGCCGGTCAGCGATGCCGATGTCGCGCTGCAAAGCACCTCGCCGGTGGAGGATGTTGCTCTCAGTGCCCTGTACGCCAGGGGACCGGGCGTGGTCAATATCTATCCGGCACAGGCCTTGCCTGCACAGCAGGTGGTGGTGGGTAACACCGTATGCCTCGACTGGCCCGCCAGCCCCGACTACCGTTTCATCTTCCAGCTGGTCTACAACAGCAGTGGCAGCTTCGTGACGCTGGTGTGCGAGATACGCAGCAAGAAGGCCAACTTCTACGGAAACAACTATTTCCTGCCGCTTTCGCTGCAGACGCAGGACTCCTGGAAACAGGACGTGCGCATCCAGATGACATTGGCGGCGGGCAGCAGCCCCTACGCTGGTGCCGTGTGGTGCAAGATCAACGTGCCCGGATTCATCTTTGAAGGCAATGCCTTTGAGTTCAGCGCCACGTATGGCGGCCCCGCGCCGTTCACCATCTGGCAGTCTACGGATGGCGCGGGCGATGACAACCTGTGACCCTGGCGCCGAGAGCGCACTGCAAGCACTGAGCGTGTCGGTGGGCCCGCAGGCCTTCCTGGTGCGCGCCAATGCAGCCCGGTGCGCGTTCTGGCACCGGGTGCAGGCCGGCGCGTGGGAGCCGCAAACCTTCGAGGTCTTCCGGCGCTTCCTGCAGCCCGACCGCTCCTACATTGACCTGGGTGCTTGGATCGGCCCTACGGTGCTTTATGGCGCAGCACTGTCGCGCTGCGTGCATGCCTTGGAGCCCGACCCGGTGGCCTTCGCAGAGCTGGACCGCAACGTGCAAGCCAACCCTGGGCTGTGCGAAAAAATCCACCTGCACCCCTTCGGCATTGGCCCCGAATCTGGCCCGCTGCATCTCTACGCCGGTGGTCTTTACTACGCAGGGCACAGTGAGTTCGGGGACAGCATGTCGGGCATGTTGGCCGCGCCGGATGTGCCTGGCCAGCCTTGCCAAAAGGCGCGGGGTGTGGACATGGAGCGCTTTCTGGACATGTATGCCGGGAAGGACTGCAACTTCATCAAGATGGACATAGAGGGTGGCGAATACGCTGTGATTCCCGGCCTCTGGCGCCGTTTGTGGCGGTGGGGGCCACCCACCCTTTGTGTATCCTTCCATGCTCCGGAAATCGCCCGGCGCGAGTCCTTGGTGCGGGCCTGCATCGAAGAGCTGCTGCTGTGTTACCCGCGCTTTTATGCGGCTGCCGACACCAAGGCCGTTGCGCTCGAAGAACTGGCGGACGCGGTGCATGACTGGGGCGACGAAGCCCCTGGCAGCCCCTGGCGCAAGCTGGAAGCGCTGCTCGGAGCCGGTTTGGTGGCGACCAGTGAGGAGTGGTGAATGACTGCTGCACCAGATCGCCAGATCCTGATTGGGGTGCATGTGACAGGGGCGGGCGAAGGCCTGGCCGCCACGCTGTCCAGTGTTTTCGAGAACACGCCGCTGCCCTTCGGGCTGCGGATATTGCCGGACAGTGCCGCCGCATCCCAGGACCCGGGTTTGCTGCAGTTGCGGCTTGCCCCTGTGTCTATGGTGCAGCGGCTCAGCCCGGCGCAGCCGGGGGCCGCTGCCTGCTTCAACCAGCTGGTGAGCGAGCCTGCCGACATCTATGTGTTTCTGGAAAACGGCGTGCGGGTCTGCCCCGGCTGGCTGGAGCTGCTCTTGGCCGCGCTGGACAGCGACGCCAGCCATGGCCTGGCGGGCCCCTCCACCAACCGGGGGTGGAATGAACAGGCCGTGGCACCAAACTGTGGCAGCACCCAGGAAG
Source organism: Acidovorax sp. FG60 (assembly GCF_057808995.1). NCBI lineage: Bacteria > Pseudomonadati > Pseudomonadota > Betaproteobacteria > Burkholderiales > Comamonadaceae > Acidovorax > Acidovorax sp. FG60. The sequence goes on along the minus strand of NZ_JBMDJC010000012.1, from coordinate 27,780 downwards.
CGCTGTGGGACCAAGCGGATGCCTTGCTGGCGCGCTATGGCAATGCCTGGGTACCCCTGTCACCTCTGCACAGCCTGGCGGACTTCTGCTATGTGGTGAAGAACGAGGTGGTGGCCGCCATTGGCGCAGCGGACACGGCGTACACGCAAGGCCCATGCTGGGAGATGGACTACAACGTGCGCGCCGCCCGCGCCGGCTTCCTGGGTGTTTGGGTGCAGGGCGCCTTTGTGCACCGTGCGCCCCGCTGCGCGGTGCTGGCGCCTGTCCACGATGGACTGCTGGAGGCGAACAAACGGCTGTACCAGGACCGGTTCTGTGCCTGGCGCCGCGAGAGCCACCCGCAGGCGCCGCCCTACCACGGCCACTGCGTGGGAGACGATTGCCGCTACTTTGCCGTGCCCGAGCAGATGCGTATCTTCGTGCCACTGCCTGGCAATGTGGATCCCGCACCACTGGTGCCTGCGGCCACCTCATCACCTTTGCTGAGCTGTGTCATGCCCACGCGGGGGCGAGCGGCCTTTGTTGCGCAGTCGATCCGCTACTTCCAGCGGCAAGACTATCCCGCGCTGGAACTCATCATCGTCTACGAGGAGCAGTCCGACCTCCCTGCTGGCATTGATGACCCGCGCATCCGCTGCATCCGAATGCCGGCCCGCACCAGCATCGGCGCCAAGCGCAATGAAGCGGTCCGCGTGGCGTGGGGCGAACTGATCGCGCATTGGGACGATGACGACTGGTATGGCGCGCAGCGCCTGAGCCGCCAGGCCGCGCCCATTTTGCACAACCTGGCGGATGTCGCCGGGCTCAACGACATGCTGTTCATGGCCCGGCCGCTGGCGGAGTTCTGGGCCAGCAGCCGGGCACTGTTTCGCCGGTTGTTTGTAGAAAACGTGAGCGGCGGCACTTTGGTTTTCAGGCGCAGCCTGTGGGAGCATCATGGGCGGTATCCCGATACCTCGCTGCGGGAGGATGCGGATTTCCTGCTGAAGACCCTGCGGGGCGGTGCGCGGCTGTGCCGCATCTCGGGGCGTTCGCTGTGCATCTATGTGCGCCACGATGGGAACACCTGGAAGTTCAAGGAAGGCCATTACCTGCAGCAGGCCGCCTGGACCCTGGTGCCTGCCCCGGAATGCCTGTCGGACGATGATCGCGATTTCTACTTTCCTGCCGCCCCCGGTGGCACAGGCGACACTGTTGGCGCTGTTGGCGCAGTTGGCACAGAGGGCTCGCCGACGCCCGCGATGCCGCTGGTGTCGTGCATCATGCCCACCGCAGACCGGCGTGAGTTTGTGCCCCAGGCCATTCGGAACTTTCTGGCGCAGGACTATGAGCCCCGCGAACTGATCGTGCTGGACGACGGGCGCGACAGCGTCGCCGATCTGATCCCATCGCACGGCAGCATCCGATACCTGCGCCTGGACCGCAAATCCACCCTTGGTGCCAAGCGCAACATGGCCTGCGAGTTGGCGCGCGGCGAGGTGATTGCACACTGGGACGACGACGACTGGATGGCGCCCACCTGGCTCAGTTCGCAGGTCAAGGCCTTGCGCGGCCAGGGGGCCGACATCTGCGGCCTGGACAAGGTGTTCTTCTATGCGCCAGACGCGCGCCGGGCCTGGCAGTATGTGTATGACGGGCGCACACCCTGGGTGTGTGGGGGCACGCTGTGTTACCTGCGCGAGTTCTGGCGCAGTGCGCCGTTCGCCGATATCGATGTGGGGGAGGACAACGCTTTTGTCTGGTCGGTGCGGGACAAGCGCATTGCCACCAACCCGGACCAGCACCTGTATGTGGCCCGCGTCCACGACCGCAACACCAGCCCCAAAGACACATGGAACCGGCGCTGGCACAGTTACCCGGTGGAGCACGTCGAGAGGCTCATTCGCTGACTCTGTTCAGGCCTACTGGAGGGTGACGGGTGCCAGCCGGTACACCGGCTCGGGTTCCGGCGGGTGGGTCTTGCTGGTGCTGGCGTAGGCCTCCATTTTCACGCTGCCAGCCAGCTCATGGTGCGCGCGGTGGCTCAGCAGAACGGTTCCGGGGCCTGCTAGGCTGTTCAGGTGCAGCGTCACGTTGGCCGCGTGGTGGCTGTCCAACGGCTCACCGTGGGCTTGCAGGGTGGCCGTGTGCATGCTCCCTGATATTTCCAGGCGCACGCCATGCTGCACCTCCAGCATGCGGCTTCTTCGTTGCACCCGGATGCACAGGTCCTGTGCCAAGGCTGCTGCCTGCTGCAGGTTCTGTGCGCTGCTGGGGCCCTGCTCGAAGTGGAACAGCATGCAGTCTCCCAGCGTCCCCGCGCCATGGCCCTGGCCCGACTGCACGGCGTTGGCGCACCAGCGCAGCTGCTGCTCGCGAATCTCCTGCAGGTCGGACAGGGCCAGGGAAGCATCGCGGGCGGGGTACAGGCGCAGGGTCAGGCACAGGATGGCGCGCGAAGGAGCATCGACGTTCTGCGACCTGGGACGTTCCAGCGAATCCATGGTGGCCTGCTGCGCCTGGCCGGATGTGGACGGACCTGCAGGGCTCGGCCCTGCCGCGTGGCTGGGTGGGCGAAGTTGGCGCACCTGCGCTGCGCACTGGGCAAGGTCACCGTACAGTTGCGCGGCATCGGCGGTACGCCGGCGCACGTCTTTTTGCAAGGCCCGCTGGAGCAGCGCGGCCAGCGGACTGCCCTCTAGTTCCTCTGGCAAGGCGACGATATCTGTGCTCAGCTGGCGCTGCAGCACCTCGGTCAGGCTGGAGCCCTGGATGCTTGGTCGTGCGCTCAGGCACTCCACGAACATCAAGGCCCAGGCATAGATGTCGGTGGCGGGCCCGCACACCTCGCCGCGCAGCTGTTCGGGTGCGCAGTAGGCGGGCGTGCCCTCGGCTCCCGCGGTGAACTGGGGTTCTCCGTGGTGGCTGGCAAGCCCAAAGTCCAGCACCTTGGCGTGCAAGGTGGTGCCGCTGGAGATCACCATCACGTTCTCTGGCTTCAGGTCGCGGTGCACGATATGGTGGGCATGCAGGAAAGCCAGGGCATCGAGCAGCTGCGCCATCAGCCCCACCGTGTCCGGCAATGAGAGCCGGCCCTGGCGCTGCAGGAATTCGCGCAGCGTTTCGCCAGTCACGTACTCGAGCACGGCAAACGGCACGCCCTCCTGGGCCAGGCCTTTATCGATGAGCCGGACCACATTGATGTGGTGCAACAAAGACAGCACCCGGGTTTCCTGGTGCAGCCGCTGCTGCACACGCCGCCGGTTGGCGGGATCGCGCGCGGCTGGGGTGCTTGGAATCTTGATGGCCACGAACTGGCCGGTGCTGCGCTGCCGGGCCTTGAAAACCTGGCCCGATGCGCCCTGGCCCAGCAAACCCAACGATTGATAGCCCGGCACACCCACGGGAAAACCGTGCGTGGGCACTCGTGTCATTGCGATGGGGGGCAGGCTCAGGCCGCAAGCGACTCTTCAGCGTGGATGGGGCTGATCAGGGCCAAGGGGTCGAAATCGGCTTCCCGCTGGGTACCCCGTGTGATGCTGAAACGCAGGCAACCAAAGCGCAATGAGCCACGGCGCCTTTCGATCAGCTCGGGGACATGGGAGTCGCCGGGCATGGCCAGTGCAAGTTGCTTGCGCATGCGGAAGATCTGGATGTTGAGGTGCCCGGGCTCCACACCCAGCATCTTCGCCAGGCGCTCCAGCTCGACCCAGCCATGGGCCTGGCTGTCCCGGTGGCGCTGCGCATCGGCCCATCGCAAACGTGCCAGCGTCAGCAGTGCGTAGTGGTGGGTGCGCTCGCCCAGGTCGAACTGCCGCTCTCCCTCCTGCACCTGCAGGCGCACATGTTCCTCATCCAGGCTGACGTTGAAATGCAGGCTCGTGCGTGGACGAATACACGGCGCTGCGCCAACCATGGCCTCCATGGTCGATGTGACCTCCTGCGCCGCAAGGAAGCACCAGGCCTGGTTGGAAAATCGGACCTCGTCGCCGTCTTCCAGCACCCAGCTGCCCTGGGGCGTGGTGCATATCCACCGGCCTTGCTCGGCGCAGTGGATGGACACTTCGGCATGCTGGCCCTGGGGCAGCAGGTTGGACCGCTCCAGTGGCACGGGAGCGCTGTCGTGCCCCAGCGGCCAGAGCAGATTGGCGGGGGCTGCAAGGTCTTCCACAACCCAGCCAGAGCCGTCGTCACGCCCGAAGCCGATGGTGCTTCCTACGCGGAGTGCAAAGGCTCCGCTGTGGGACAGCAGCTCGCCATCGAGCAGGGTTCCGTTGCGGCTGTGGTCGTGCAGTTCCCAGGTGCTGCCCGTCCAGCGGATCGATGCATGCAGTTGCGAGGCATCCGGGTTTTCCAGCAAGGTGTCCGAGGAACGGCCTCGCCCAAACACGTGAAGTGTTCGCAAATGGATCTTGCGCTGTGTTGCGCGGTTTTTCAGGATTGCCATCAGTCAGTCCCTCATTTTTTCTTCGTCACACCTTGCGGCGCGGTTTCCTTTGGCCCCGCGCATGGCTGAATGTGATGCCTCGCAGCCCGTGGCATGCCGCTGTGCAGCGGACGCGGGTTTCCTGTCCGGGCGTTCGCCAAGAATTCCCGATGCAGCCCAATGAGTGTGTTGGCGCTGTCCTCCCCACGCAACTACCAAATCTGGTAGTTAACGTTCTGCTTGCAATTGCGCGGGATATCAACGGCGTGACGCCCCGTTGCAAGGCATCGCGCAGCCCAGCCGTTCAACTGATTTTTGACCCCGCTGTTTGCAGGGCCAGGTAGTTTTGGGATTGACTGCAGCGGCACGACGGTGCAAAGAATCTGCTCCCCAGGCCGGCTGCAGACTGGTGTGCAGAGCGGTGGGTCAGTACCTGTGATGGCGTGTAATGGGCTGTAATCGCCAAGCGAGGAAAGGGTCTCCACAATGTATCGAGCGAGATGAGCTTGCCATCCGCACCGATCCATTGACGGAGAAAACCATGCCTTACCTGTCTGACACTCAACGCAATTTGCTGGCTCCTGCGGGCCAGCCACATCCTCGCAACGGTGCCACGGTGCCAACCTCGCAGCAGGCGCCCTTTGTGAACGCCGCCTGCTGGGGTTGGGCGTTGAATGGTGAATACGTGAATGCCGACGACCCCTACGCAGCCACCACCATCTATACCTCGGACAACGGCGCCTTCGTGTTCAATGCCGAGCGTGTTCCCACCGGTCTGAATGCGGAGTTTTTTGCGGTCACCGATGTGATTTTTCCGCAGACGATGCCGTATCACACCACACTGGCCGCCAATTTTGCCAACGCACTGGGTGGCAATGTGGCAGCGCAGGACGCCTGCCGTTCTGCCCTGATGAAGCTCACGGCAGAACTCAATGGGCATACGGTGTTGCCCGACAACGGCTCAGCGGTCTACACCATGGTCATGAAGTCGCCGAGCTGGTACGGCTGGTGCCATTGGGGCATTGGCATTCAGGGAGCAGGCGGTGGGGACACGACCTACCAGCAAAAGGTCAACGGCAGCGTCCTGAACCCCAACACCCTGCAATACAACTGCGGCGTGATGTGGGATGAAGGCCAGCCGCTGACCACGACGATCCGCATTGATGGCCTGTTGCAAACGCAGGTCGACATGCTCAACCGCGTGGTGTGATGCCATGACAGTCCAAGCCCGTGGCATCGACGTCAGTCACTACCAAGGCAACGTCAACTGGCCCAGCGTGGCTGGCAGCAACGTGGCCTTTTCCTTCATCAAGGCCACCGAAGGCATCGCCTATGTGGACCCGCTTTTCCGTGCCAATTGGTCCGGCAGCGCCGCCGCAGGATTGCGCAGAGGCGCCTACCACTTCGGCCATGCTGGCAGCGATGCCGTCGCCCAGGCACAGTTTTTCTACAACACGGTCAGCGCCGATGGAACGCTGGGGCCCGGGGACTTGCCGCCGGTGCTGGATCTGGAAACCCTGGATGGGCAAAGCCCCGCCGAAGTCCTGCAGTGGGCCCTGGCATTCCTGTCTGAGGCCGATGCGCTGTTCGGGCGCCAGACCATGGTCTACACCGACACGGGCTTCTGGCAGGCGCTTCAGGCGCTGCCCGGTTGCCAGGTGCTGGCCTCCCGCCCGCTGTGGCTGGCCGCGTATTCGGCCTACCCGCACGTGCCACCGCCCTGGTCGTCCTGGACGTTCTGGCAGTACAGCGATGGCTCCTCCAATGGCGGCAGCCCGGTGGCGGGTGTGGTGGGTGCCGTGGACCAGAACTGGTTTGCAGGCTCGGAGGCGCAGCTTGCCACGCTGGGCTGATGTCGTTTGTTTGCTGAGAAGGGCAACGGCCCAATTTTTCCAACAGAAGGAGTAGCCATGAACACCGAATCAATCACGATCGTGTTGTCCGATAACACGGGTCTTCAGGCGACTGATGGAATAGCCTATGTGGCAGGCTGGATCAACGCAGCGCCGAGCGGGGCGTTTCAGTTTCAATTTCTCGGGAGCGGTGGAGCATTCGTCGCGGCGCCCTCGGTGCTGCCGATTGCCGTGCTCGCGATACAGGCCTGGCAGAGTACCGGTATCGACGTCAATCCATCCGCTACTCCGGTGACGATTGCGTATGTGGGCGGTGGTTGGAGTGCGGACCCCGACACGAATAGCGGACAGCTCTACGATGCGGCCGGTTGTCCTGATCTCAATGTTCCGACCGATCAGACGCAGTACCCCATTGTCGGTGTGCCGATGGGCGGACTCATCGGCAGGATTGGCAGTACAGGTTCACCGTTCTTCATTGGCAGGGGGCCGTATTTGATGCCATCGACCTTTCCCAGTGGCGAGCTCCAACTCTGCATCAACGATGATTTGACGGGTGCATATGGTCCTGGCTTGAAAGACAACAGCGGCAGCGTGAGTGTTGCGGTCTTCAACCAGGGGCTTGCTTTCCTTGAGATGTCCTCGGTTCCGAGCATTGCGCTTACGACGGCAACCAATGGCAACGAACGGCTGGTCTTCGCTGTCGCTCCGACTCAGCCGGCACCTTTGCCAATTTACGCAGCCTCACCACCGATAGCGACTCCACCGCCCGTTGCCCCCACGCAAGCGGTCCCGGCATTTGCCGTGATGCAGTATCCGCCGCCGCCCTACGGCAATCAGCCACAGCCTTCACCTCCCGGACCGTTCGATTTCTTCGAGTTCGGTTACAACGCAGCAGCCGATGTCAGCGCCGTGAATGGCTTTGGCCTCAACCTGTCGTTCAGCTCCGCAGGCGAGAGTTTCGGTGTGGACCCCCGCATCAGCCGCGCGACCATGGCAAGTGCGTACACGGACTTCATTGCCAAAGAGGGCGCGAGCGCAGCAGCCTATGGCGAACTGCTGACGGTCGGTGCGCTTGGCTCCAGCTACACGCCGCCCACGGTGAAGGGCGAGTTCTTCGCTATCTCTGATCCCAGCGACATGCTGATCGCGAAACAGGCGGCAGGGGTGCTCGACTCCGATTCCCTCGCAAGTTACTGGGACGCAACGCTGAACGCTTTCTTTGCGGTGAACAGTTACCTCAGCATTGATCTCAGTGGCGACGGCACGAATGTCTATACCGGGCAGTGCACGATGCAGAGCCTCAACACCGTCAGCACAGCGGCCTATACGCTCTCGAATGGCACGAACACCTACACGTTCTACCAACCGCCGCAGGGCCTTCAGAGTGCGCTCTATGTTTTCCAGCAGGCGTTCAGCCAGTACCAGGAGGGAGGATCCGGCGGCGATGCCGGGCTGCTGCAGATGAACATCTGGGAAGCGTTGTGCAGGGGCGTTGCGGTGGCGGGAGTTGCGACCCAGAGTCCCCCTAGCGGCTTCTCCACCACCGCCTGGAATGATTCGGCACAGTGGTACGGTGCAGGTTCAACCTGCAACTACTATGCCAAATTCCTTCATTGCGCGAATGCGCAGGGCGAGGATGCACGGATCGCAGGCAATGGCCCCCCCATCTTCCTCGGCGGGGCGGCGTATGGATTCAGCGCCGATGAAAATCCCAACGGGTCGTACAGCGGTCCCAATGTGCCCTCCAAGACACAGGGCAATGTGGCGCCGGGCTCGACCGTCGCGATCACGCTCGGCCCCTGGTAGGGAGATGGCAAGGCCGAACCCACCGCAAGGGGGGGGGCTTCGCACGGTCGCTGCCAATGAAAGTGGCCCGTGCCCGTCATTGCGAGTGCAGCGCCGTCTTGGTCTGGATCGGTGCGGCCTGTAGGTGGGGTGATTTTCTGTGCGAATTCATGCACGGGAGTGGTCGATTTATCGATTGATCTCGGATAAAAATTGGCTCTAGCGCTTTATGGTCATGAATTAATTGCTATAAAAATCGTAGCAATTCTGGGGTTTGCGAGTTTTGCCTCCTGGAGTCAGGCGCCCAGGGGCAATACCAGCCTGAACTCCGCTCCCCGTCCCACATCGCTGTCCACTTCCAGCGTTCCGCCGTGCCGGTGGATCACGGTGTGCACCAGGGCCAGCCCCAGGCCGACACCGCCGATGGCGGGGTGGCTGCGGTCGTGCAGTCGCTGGAACGGTGCGAACAGCTGGCCCTGCAGTTCCGGTGCGATGCCGGGGCCTTCGTCGCGCACTGACACGATCCAGTGGGCCCCCCGTTGCACGATGGAGCACTGCACCGTGCCTTCTTCGGGGCTGAACTTGACGGCGTTGTTCAGCACGTTGGCCAGCGCGCGGGACAGCAGGGCGCGGTCGCCCACGGTGGGGGCGGTTTCCGGCGCGGTGGCGATGGTTACCTCCACGCCCCGGTCGCGGGCCAAGGCCCAGATGTCGTCCACGGTTTCGGCCAGCACGGCCACCAGGTCCAGGGGCGCCATGCGGTATTCCTGCGACTCGGCGCTGGCGAGCTTGACGAAGTTTTCGGCCATGCCCAGCGACGCGCGTGCATAGCGCTCGATGCGCAGCATCAGCTCGTCATCCGGCATGCGGCCAGGGTAGGCTCGCTGCATCTCCAGCAGCGTGAGGATGGATGCATTGGGTGCACGGATGTCGTGCGAGATGAAGTTCATCGCCTGGTCGCGCTGCAGCTGGGCGCGGCGCATGTCTGTCAGGTCCACCAGGGTCAGCAGCCAGCCGGCCTTGGCCAAGTCGGTGAAGGGCTTGCACAGCACCAGCAGGTTGCGGCCTTGGGCATCGCGGCCTTCGCTCTGTTCGGGCATGTGGTGGTTGTGCAGTTTGTCCTGCGTGACCAGGGGCTGGCCGGTGCCGGTGTGCACCAGGTCGTGCAGCAGTTCGACCACGGACTGGCCCTGCAGCGGCACCTGGGGGTCTCCGCCCACGTGCCGGCGTGCCGCCATGTTGGTGAGCAGGATGCGCCCCTGCGGGTCGCAGACGATGGTGGGGGAGGGCAGCTGCTGCAGGCTTTCGCTTACGAAGTGGTGCAGGTCGCGCAACTGGCGCGATGCGCGTTCCACAGCATTGATGCGTTTTTCCAGAAAGTCACCGGAATCCCCGGGGCGGTGCAGCAGTCGCATCGACAGGCCGTCGCGTTGCAGGCGCTCCATCTCCAGTCGCAGGAAGTGTGCGGCTGCGCTCAGGCGCCGCCAGCTCCACAGCGGATAGGCCAGCACCAGCCCGGTCAGAGCCGCAGCGGGTGCGAACTGCAGGCCTATCCACGAAGGCAGGGCCACGCTGAGCAGCAGGGTGACCACGCCCAGCGCTGCGCTGGTGAGCAAGGCCACGAAGGGGCCCAGCAACAGCAGAGCCAGCAGCGCGCACACCACGGGCGCCAGGTTGAACAGGGTGTTGAGGGCGGTGGCGGCAGGCTCGATCCGCACGCCCGACAGGCGGCCGTCCAGCACCTGGGCCACCACCTCCACGCCGGGCATCAGCCGCGATTGCTCGCTCACGGGTGTGGCAAACATGTCGCCCAGGCCCGAGGCCGCAGCGCCCACGATCACGTACTTGCCGCGAAACGCATCTGCCGGCACCTGGCCGCGCAGCACATCGATGTAGGAGTACGTGGTGAAGTGGCCGGGGCCGCCGGCATAGGCAATCAGCGTGCGGTCAGCGCGTTGCCAGGGGCCACTGCCTGGAGGCTCTGTGGCTGCAGCGCCGCCGGCCACCGGTGCGGCGCGCGCTGCATTGCACTGGGGCGATTTGTGTGATGCGGATGTGGAAGCGGCCACGCATTGCAGCGCCATGCTGAAGTGCTGCCAGGACGCGGCGGCGGGTCCTTCCTGCAGGTAGAGGCTGCGCACCACGCCGTCGTTGTCGGGGGCCACATGCACATGGCCCAGGCCGGCTGCGGCGTCTGCAAATGCGGGCCAGGGCAGGTCGGCTATGTTGGCTGCCGGGCCATGACCGCGCCGCAGCACCGGAAGCACCACCCGCCCACTGCGCCGCATGGCGTCGGCCAGCAGCACATCGTCCTCGGGGTAGTCCAAGTCTTCTTCGTTGAACAGCACGTCCATGCCGATGGCGCGGGGCTGCTGTGCCGATACGCGCGCGATCAACTCTGCGTGTAGCGCCCGGCGCCAGGGCCAGCGGCCAATGGCCGCGATGCTAGGGTCGTCGATGGCAACGATGACGATGTCGGGGTGCGCGGGGCGCGAGAGCAGGCGCAGGCCAGCGTCCTGCACCAGGTGGTTCATCCGGCTCAGGCTGTCGGCGGTGCTGAGCCAGGCCACCAGCCCTAGCAAGGCGGCGGCCAGAAGGCTCCATTCCAGGCGCCGCTGCTGGCCCCGGGTGCGTCCGGCGGTCATCATGGGCTCAGAACCCTCGGGCCCAGGGCAAACGGCGTGCGCGGCTCAAGGGCGTGCCACGGGCTGGCCGTTCGAGGTGGAGACCGGCAGACCCGAACCCGTGCTGATGCCCGAGCCGACCCGGATCTGGCGCGGCGGCGAAAAGTCGCTCTGCAGCCCCGTGGGATCCAGCACCTGGATGCGCACGAGGTAGTCGCCTGCAGGCAGGTTGCTGGCGGTCCATGCAGGGGTGTCGAGCTGGGTGTCTAGCACGACCTTGTCAAACGCCAGGTCGTTGGCTGGGGCCAGTTGCAGGCGGAACCGCTGGCCAGGCTGCGCGGGCCAGTGCACCCGCACCGTGGTGTCGCCATCCTGCGCTTGCAATGACTGGGGCGACAGCGTGGCGGGGCGGTCTGCCACCGAGAAGGGCTGGGGCGGGGCAAACGGACCTTGGTCGGCCTGACTGCTCGGACTGTTTGGCAGCTGCAGCAGGCTGGCCGCACGCCAGAAATAGTTGCCTACCGGCAGCGTGTTCAGCGGCAGGCGGCATTCGGTGAGGCGTTGCTCGTCCAGCACGGGCTGGGTGAACTGCGCATCGCGGGCCACCTGCAGGCGGTACCAGGTCACACCGGGCACCTGCGTGCACCGCAGCTCGCCCGTTCCGCTGGCCAGCACCGCGCCGGGCGCAGGTTGCTGGTACAGCGGGGCCACGGGGCGCGTCTTGACCACAAAAGGCTGCACGGCCGGTACACCGGGGATGCCCGCGTCGTCCAGGGCGCGCACCGACAGGTAGTAGCGCCCGTCTTCCACGGCTTTCCAGCGCAGCTGGCCGTCGGCAAAACTGCCGTGGCGCAGCACCTGGGTGAAGTCGGCGTCCTGCGCCACCTGGGCCTGGTAGCGCGCGGCGCCCGGCAGTGGTGGCACGTTGATGGCCAGAATGCTCGCATCGCTGAGCATGGCAGGGACGCCCGATGTGTCGGGCGCCACCAGCAGCGGGCGGGGTGCGCCCACGCTGCCATCGGCCGCCACGGCCAGCCCTTGCCCCGGGGCCAGCATCGAGGCCGCTGCCGCAGACGGATTGGATGGGCCAGTGGTTTCTTGTTGGCGGGACTGTACGGCCACCGAGCCGCTGAGCACCGATGCGGTGGTCTGGCCCGATTCACCCATCGCCACGCCAAAGTGGGTGCCGCGCACACTGGTCACGGCCAGGGGCGTGCGCAGTTCAAAGCGGCGAAAAGCCTCGGCATTGGGTGGCACGCTGGATTCCACCGCACCGCTGCGCATCTCCAGCACCGACTGCAGGCTGCCCGCACGCCCCCGGCGGCGCAGCTGCCGCAGCAGCAGCTCGGACTGCGCCTGCACCCGCACCACCGTGCCATCGGCCAGCTTGACGGAGACAAAAGCATCCGGCCCCACCTGCAGCGCGGTACCCTCTTCAAGCTTGCCGCCCTGGGTGACGGGCGCCGGGGCGTCGCCCGCGCGGGCTTGCGCGGTGACCGTGCCGTGCACGAACTCCACCGTGGCCGACTCGGCGGGCTGCAGGCGCACCGGAATCCACACCACCGAACCCGGCACCAGGCGCCGGGGGTTGGTCACCTTGTTGCGGGCCTGCAGCAGAGGCCACTGTCGGGGCGCGGCCAGATAGGCCTTGGCCAGGCCTTCGAGCGTGTCCCCTTCCTGCACGGTGTGGGCAATTTCATCGCCCTGCGGCGTGGTGGCGGCTGGGGGAGCCGCCTGGACGCTGGTGCCCGCCAGGCTACCGAGGAAACCCAGGGTGAGTGCCGCGCTGGCGCGCAGGGCCCAGCGGGGGCGGCCGGTGTTCGTTGCCACGTGAAATCTCCTTCGTGCCGCTCGGTGCAGGCGGGCTGGCGATGGCGTCCTGTGAGGATGCCGCCGTTGATAGTTGGGGGTCAGGCCCTTCGCTGGGCCTCAACAGCTTCAAAACGGTAACCCACACCGTAGACCGCCGAGACGATGAAGCCGTTGGCGGGCCGCAGGTCCAGCAGGGTGCGCAGGCGCGAGATGTGGGTGTCCAGCGAGCGCGACATGACATCCGCCACCTGACCCCAGACGATGTCCTTGAGGTGGTCGCGCGACAACAGTCGGCCCATGTTCTGAAACAGAAACAGGGCGAGATCGTACTCGCGGTTCTTGAGCTCCACGGGCACGCCGTCAATTTCGATGGACCGGGTTTCGGACAGGAAGCGGTAGCGCCCGAATTCCACCACGCCCCCCACATTGGCTGGGTAGGCCCGCCGCAGCAGGGCCGAGACGCGGGCATTGAGCTCGCCAATGCGCACCGGCTTGACCATGAAGTCGTCGGCGCCACTGCCCAGGCCTTCGACGATGTCGCGCTCTTCCTGGCGGTGCGTGACGAACAGGATGGGCAACTGGGTGCCCACATTTTTGCGCACCCAGCGCACCACTTCGGGCCCTGTGGTGTCTGGCAGGTGCCAGTCCACGATCAACAGGTCAAAGGTCTCGCGGCGCATCTCGCGCAGCAAGTCGGCACCGTTGAGGTGGGTGTGGCAGACATGGCCCATTGCCTCCGTGGCCTGTTTGATCAGATCCAGCTGGAGCGCATCGTCGTCCAACGCGGCTATGCGCATGGTTTTCTCCCCTGTCGAAAATGCAATTGCGGATTATTCGCGACAACCGCTGTCTGCGCTGCAGCGCACCGGCCTAACGCCCGGCAGTTGACATTTGTTAACGCTCTGTCGTTCGCCGCGACCGGGGACGTGGCTGGGGAGAGATTTCGCGCACCAGCCGCATGCCGACCAGGGTGTACCGAGTTTGCGGGCTGTTCCAGTTGCGGTAGCCGCAGCGGGCATAAAACGACCAAGTGTGCCACGAGCCCCCACGGCGCACCCGCACGGTACCGTCTGCGGGGCCTTGCGGATCGCTGCGCGGGGAGTGCGCATAGTAGGTGTCCCCGTGCCAGTCCGACACCCACTCCCAGGCATTGCCCAACATGTCGTGCAGGCCAAAGGCATTGGGTGCATAGCTGCCCACCGGGGCGGTGAAAATATGGCCGTCGCTGCCCGCCAAGGCGTGCTGCTGCCAGCGGGGCCACAGCGGGGCGGCCTCCTGGTCGAAGGTGTTGGCGGTGTGCAGCAGGCCCTGGGGGGCGTCGCCGTGTGGGTAGCGGGTGCGGGTGCCAGCGCGGCATGCGTATTCCCATTCGGCCTCGGTGGGCAGGCGGTAGTGGTGGCCTTCGGTGCGGCTCAGCCATTGGGCCAATGCCTGGGCGTCGTTCCAGGTGACGTTCACGACGGGATGGTCTTGCCCCTGCGCAAAACCCGGGTTGCGCCACGAATAGCGAGGGTCGCGGCCCTCAAAGGCATCGCCGCGCTGGGTGGTGGCGGGGTCGTACTGCGCGTTGTAGCCGTAGCCGCCCGTGCCATCGGCTTCCGATTCGGGCTGGTAGCCCGAGGCCTCCAGAAAGCGCTGGAACTGCCCCACGGTGACCTCGTGCCGACCCAGGTAGAACGCCCGCCGGATGTGCACCGTGTGCGCGGGGCCTTCATCGGTCAACTCGGTAAAGCGCCTGGCCTCCAGCGACGGGTACGCGCGTGCCAGGGTATCGGGCGGCTCCACGCCTCCCATCGTGAAGCGGCCTGCCGGGACCTGCTGGAAGACCATGCCCAGGCTGTTGGTCCAGGTGGCGGGGGCGGTGTTTTGCGCAGGCCCCGCATGGGCGCAGGCGCAGACCAGCGCGGCTGTCAGGCCCACGCCATGCGCCCTGAGGGGGCGCCGCAGAAACCAGGCCATGTCGGGGATCAGGGTTGGCGGTCGGGGGCTTCGCTCACGCATTCAAAAATCAGGCGCGAGCCATCGTTGCGCAGCAGCTTGGGGAACAGCGCCAGCCGCTGGCATTCGCGCGTGGCCGCTGCATAGGCGGGCGACGTGTCGGTGCCGTACACGGGCACGCTGAAGGTGCGGTCACGGCCCGATGCCATGGGCCCCGAGGGGTGGTGGGGGCTGGTAGCGTTGCAGCCCGCCAGCACGGCGAGCACGGAGAGGGTGGCAACTGGCAGTTTCATGGGAGTCTCCAAGAACAGAACGGACAGTTTACGCACAAGGCCCACGCCGACAGCGTAGGCGCATTGCGCACACTCCACCATCTTCTGTCGCAGCCAGGCGGGTATTCTGCGGATTCTCCCTGGAGATGAATATTTGAATGATTTTGGCCGCTAGCGCTTATTGGTAAAGCGCGAGCAGCTATCAAAAAGTGACCGCTTCCCCCAGCGCATTCCGACCTCGGATCCCGCGTTGGACAGGGACAGAGCGGTTTACGCGGCGGCTGCAGCCTCTGCCAGCGCCTGCAGCGCGGCTGCCACATCGTCGGCGCTCACGCCCTCCACCGGTGCCAGGCGCTGTGCCAGTGTCTGAAGTGCGTCCGGGTCTTTTTGCAACTGGGCAATGGCCTGGCCTGCTTCCTTGGGCGCGTCAAAACCGGTGCTTTGCAGCAGCAGGCGGCCATCGGCATCCACCAGCTTGAAGTAGAACTTGCCGTCGGCTTCGCGGTATTGCTTGAACGAAGGCAGCGCTGTCTTCGCGGCCTTGGCGGGCTTGGGCGCCGCAGTGGCCTGGGCCAGACTGCGCAGGCCCACAGCGGCGCGCAGCTCGCGGATGAACGGCGTGGCCAGCGCACGGGCGCGTTCGGCACCGGCCAGCAGAGTCTGCTCGATGCGGGCGGGGTTGTGGATGAGTTCTTCGTACTGCGCACGCATGGGGGCGATCACCTGGTCCACACGTTCGAACAGGGTGTTCTTGGCATCACCCCAGGCGATGCCGTCGGCGTAGGCCTGGCGCAGGGCGGCGGTTTCGTCGGGCGTGGCAAACGCCTGGTAGATCTGGAACAGCGCCGATCCCTCGGTGTCCTTGGGCTCGCCGGGTGCGCGCGAATCGGTCAGGATTCCACCGATCAGCTTCTTGAGCTGTTCGCGCGAACTGAACAGCGGGATGGTGTTGTCGTAGCTCTTGCTCATCTTGCGCCCGTCCAGGCCGGGCAGCGTGGCCACATGGTCGTCAATGGCGGCCTCGGGCAGCACAAAGTGTTCGCCATACAGGTGGTTGAAGCTCGCAGCCATGTCACGCGCCATTTCGATGTGCTGGATCTGGTCGCGGCCCACGGGCACCTTGTGCGCCTTGAACATCAGGATGTCGGCGCCCATCAGCACGGGGTACATGAACAGGCCGGCCTTCACGCCGTCGTCGGCATCGCGGTCGGCGGCAGTGTTCTTGTCCACGCTGGCCTTGTAGGCGTGGGCGCGGTTGAGCACGCCCTTGCCCGTCACGCAGGTCAGCAGCCAGGTCAGTTCGGGGATCTCGGGGATGTCGGACTGGCGGTAGAACGTGACCTTCTCGGGGTTCAGCCCTGCGGCCAGCCAGCTGGCGGCGATCTCCAGCGTGGAGCGCTGGATGCGCACCGGGTCTTCGCACTTGATGAGCGCGTGGTAGTCGGCCAGAAAGTAAAAGCTCTGCACGCCGGGCGTGAGGCTGGCGGCCACCGAGGGGCGGATGGAGCCCACGAAGTTGCCCAGGTGGGGTGTGCCCGTGGTGGTAATGCCGGTGAGAAAACGCGTGATGCTCATGGGAAGGATGTCAGCAAGAAACGGGGGGAGAAAAATTAACGCAACAGTGCTGTGAGCGGGGTGAGCAGAAACTGGATGACGCCGTAGCCCAGCGACATCAGCGGGCGTAGCCACAGCGTGCCCACCACCCCAGCGATCACCAGGCCCATCACAATGAAAAAGCCCCAGGGCTCGATGCGAGAGACCATGTGCGCCTGTTTCCAGGGCAGCAGGCCCACCAGGATGCGCCCGCCATCCAGCGGCGGCAGCGGAAACAGGTTGAACGCCCACATCACGAGGTTGACCAGCACGCCAGCACGGGCCATCTCGATGAAAAAGCGCTCCTCCACGCCAGAGCCCACCAGTGCCACCAGCAGCACGGCCCAGCCAATGGCCTGGATGAAGTTGGACGCCGGGCCCGCCAGCGCCACCCAGACCATGTGTTTCTTGGGATTGCGCAGGTTGCCGAAATTGACCGGCACCGGCTTGGCATAGCCAAACAGGAAGGCTCCCGAGGTCGCAAAGTACAGCAGCAGCGGCATCAGGATGGTGCCCACCGGGTCGATGTGTTTGATCGGGTTGAGGGTGATCCGGCCCATCATGTACGCGGTGTTGTCGCCAAAGTGGCGCGCGGCGTAGCCGTGGGCTGCCTCGTGCACGGTGATGGCAAACAACACCGGCAAGGCGTAGATCAGAACGGTTTGGATGAGATTGGAGATGTCCACCCAGCGATTGTCTCAGACGCCCGTCACCCCAGCCGTTGCCGGGGTGACCCGCGCGGCACACATGGAGCGCCGATGGCGGCAGGACTGACTAAACCAAGACCGGGGCAAGCGGCTCCCCCCAGGCAAGGCGGTAGTTGCATCCCGATTCGCGCAAGTTCTATGTGGGATGTACGTATGCCGATGGCACCCGCAGCGCCGTGATCATTGCTAGCATCTGACAGTTGCCCCCGGGGCGACCCAAAAAACCAAAACAACAGCCCTGGAGAGGCACAACATCATGTGGAACAACCTGAAAATTGGAACGCGCCTGGCCCTGGCGTTTGGCGGTATGGCACTGCTGGTGCTGCTGTTGATGGTCATGGCGCTGGCTGGCATCGGCGGGGCCGAGCAGGCACTGCAGGGCGCGCCTGTGACGGCGCCCCAGGCCCAGGCAGCACAGGCGCACCTGCAAGGCGCCCGGGCATGGATCATCGGCTGCAGCTGTGTGGCGTTTGTGCTGGCGTTGCTGGCTGTGTTCAGCCTGCGCATGAGCATCGTGGCTCCGCTCAATCAGGCCATCCTGATTGCAGAAACCGTGGCCTCGGGCGACCTGAGCCAGGAGTTCAGCTCCGATCTGCAGGGCGACTTTGGCCGGCTCCTGAACGCCCTGGGCACCATGGAGGACACGCTGACCGACCTGGTGTCGCGCATCAAGCAGGACGCCGATGCCATCAGCGCCTCTGCCGCAGACATCGACCATGGCAACACCGACCTTTCCCGCCATGCGGAAGACCAGGTCTCTTCACTCACCGAAACTGCTGCCAGCATGGAGCAGCTGACCGCCACCGTGCGCCAGAACGCCGAGCGCGCCCATTCCGCCAGCGACCTCGCGGTGAAGGCCTCGGGCATTGCAGAGCAGGGGGGCGCGGTGGTGGGCGATGTGGTGTTGACCATGCAGGCCATCAGTGGCAGCTCGCGCAAGATTGTGGACATCATTCAGGTCATCGAAGGCATTGCATTCCAGACCAACATCCTGGCGCTCAACGCGGCGGTGGAAGCCGCCCGTGCGGGCGAGCAGGGCCGTGGCTTTGCCGTGGTGGCCAGCGAGGTGCGCAATCTGGCCCAGCGCAGCGCCGTGGCCGCCCGCGAGATCAAGGCGCTGATCAGCGCGTCGGTCGAGCAGGTGGAAAACGGTGCTGGCCAGGTGGGCAAGGCGGGCAAGACCATGCAGGAGATCGTGGCGGCCGTCGGGCAGGTCAGCGCACTGCTCGGCGAAATCTCCCACGCCCTGCGCGAGCAGAGCGATGCCATCAGCCATGTGAACGGCGCCGTGTCGCACATGGACGGCACCACCCAGGAAACGGCTGCGCTGGTTCAGAACGCGGTTTCCACCGCCACCTCGCTCACAGCCCAGGCGCGCGATCTGGAGCAGGCTGTGGGTGCGTTTAAGTTATAGCCCCCTGAGCGGCTGCGCCGCTTCCCCCTCAGGGGGACGCCACCGGTGGCCTGGCAAAGCCAGTTCCACGGTGGCGCTGGGATGGGGCCGCGCCAGTTGTGGAGGCCCCGGGCAAGCGCTATGGCAGTCGAGGTGAGGAGCTGCGGCTACAACCCCAGCGCCTGCAGGCTGCCCCGGCCTTCGCGCACCACTTCGGGCTCGCCACCGCTGCCCATGGGCGTCAGGTCCACCACGGTGGTGGGCTCCAGCGGGCAGGCGCCTGCGTCCACGATGGCGTCCACCAGCTTTTCGTAGCGTTCGCGGATTTCCTGCGGGTCGTTCAGGGGCTCGGTCTCTCCGGCCGGGATCAGCGTGGTGGCCAGCAGCGGGGCGCCGTGCAGCTCCAGCAGCAGCTGCAGGCCCTTACGGTCGGGCACGCGCAGACCGATGGTCTTGCGCGAAGGGTGGCTCACGCGGCGCGGCACTTCCTTGGTCGCTTCGAGGATAAAGGTGTAGGGCCCGGGCGTGCCCAACTTGAGCAGGCGGTACTGGCGGTTGTCCACGCGGGCATAGTTGGCCAGTTCCGACAGGTCACGGCATAACAGGGTGAGGTGGTGCTTGTCGTCCACTTGGCGGATGCGCCGCATGCGATCGACGGCATCCTTGTCGTCCAGGTGGCAGACCAGCGCATAGCTGGAATCGGTGGGCACTGCCAGAATGCCGCCCTTTTGCAGCAGCATGGCGCCCTGCTTGAGCAGGCGCGGCTGGGGGTTGTCGGGGTGGACTTCGAAATACTGGGCCATGAAATGGTGCGTCTCGTCTCAAACGGCAGCGGGGTGCCGGATGCGTTCAGCCAGCAGTTCCCAGACCGGGGTGAGCTGGCCGGGTAGCAGCGGCAAGGTCCCCAGGTCGGTGTGGGACTCGTCCGGGCTGTGGAAGTCGCTGCCGCGCGAGGCGGCCAGCCCAAACTCCTTCGCCATCGCGGCGTAGGTGACATATTCGGCTGCGCTGTGGCTTCCGGTGACGACTTCCACCCCGCGCCCGCCGTGGGCCTTGAATTCGGAAAACAGCGCAAATTCTTCATTCGCACTGAACTTGTAGCGCGCCGGGTGGGCAATGATGGCCATGCCGCCTGCCTCGGTGATCCAGCGCACGGCGTTGCCCAGCGACGCCCAACGGTGCGGCACATAACCAGGCTTGCCTTCGATGAGGTATTTGCGAAATACCTCGGAGGTGTCCTTGCAGACCCCGGTCTCCACCAGAAAGCGGGCGAAATGGGTGCGTGAAATCAATGCCGGGTTGCCTACGAACTGCAGCGCGCCCTCGTAAGCGCCCGGAATACCCGCCTGGGCCAGTTGTTCGGCCATGTCCTTGGCGCGTTCGCCGCGCCCACCGCGTGTAGCGGCCAGGCCCTCGGCCAGTCGGGTGTCGTGGGGGTCGAAACCCAGGCCGACGATGTGGACGGTGGTGTCGGCAAAGGTGACCGAGATTTCGACGCCCGTGAGGTAGGCCATGCCCTGCGCATGGGCAGCGGCGGCGGCGCGGTGCTGGCCGCCGATTTCGTCATGGTCGGTGAGTGCCCACAGCTCGACACCGTTGGCTTTCGCGCGGGCGGCCAGATCCTCCGGGGTCAGGGTTCCGTCGGATACCACGGAATGGCAATGCAGGTCGGCGTTCAGTATGGATGTCACCGTGCCATTTTAGGGCTTGTACCGATATCGCGCGCCACCGCCCAACCCCTGTGCCGTCGTGGACGGGTTCTCCGGAGTCTTGCCAGGTGCCGCTGACCCCCGGGTGGGCCGTCCTGTCACCTTCAGCACCCTGGGTGCGGGTTTTTCCCGGGAAAAAGAGGGCAGGGCAGTGCCTGGGCTGGCGTAGGCTTGTGGCCTGCTGTTGACGCAATCGGATGTTGCGTGCCGCGCGTTGGCCGCACACTTACATTTCCAGGTCCACGAGGAAAAAGAACCATGCAAATCGACAATATCCGCGTTTCGCGCAAGCTGTGGGGAGCATTCATCCTGCTGATGCTGGCCATGCTGTTGATCTCCGGCTTCCAGCAGTACCGGGCCAACAGCTCCATGTCGGCTGCGATGGACCAGGTGGTCGAAATCGAAGAGCGCATCTCGGCGGCCATACGCTGGCGGGGGGCCACAGAAACCGCCGTCAATATGGTGATGGGCGGTGCCGTCACCACCGACGCGGTGCTGGCCCAGCAGTACGACGCAAAGGTCAAGGAAATCATTGGCGGCATCAACAAGATTCAAGAGGGGATCGTGGCCGGTGCCACGGCGCCCGAGGAAAAGGCGGCGCTCGACAAGGTGCTGGCCGAACGCAAGCTGGTGCTGGCCGCCACCGCCAAGACCTGGGAGCTCAAGGGCGCGGGCGATGGCGTGGCCACCCAGCAGTTTGCCGACAATGAACTCACCCCCATGGTGGCGCGCTACCTCAAGGCGCAGGATGATTTTGTTGCTGTCCTGCAAAAGCGCCGCGAGGAGATCCGGGCCGAGACGACACAGCGGCGCGTTGCCTACGCCATCCAGGGCCTGGTGGTGTCGGCCGTGCTGGTTGTGGTGGTGCTGCTGCTGGCCTGGAAGCTGGTGCGCTCCATCACCGTGCCATTGGACGAGGCGGTGGAAACCATCGACGCCATCGCCGCTGGCGACCTCACGCGCGAGCTGCAATCCACCCGCAAGGACGAGTTCGGCCACATGCTGAGGTCCCTGTCGGCCATGTCCACCCGCTTGCGGGGGGTGGTGAGCGAGGTGCGGGTGGGTGTGGATTCCGTCTCATCGGCCTCGATCCAGATCGCCAACGGCAACCACGACCTGTCGGCCCGCACCGAGCAGACCGCCTCGAACCTGGAAGAAACCGCTGCCAGCATGGAAGAACTTACGGCCACGGTGAGCCAGTCGGCCGACACCGCGCGCCAGGCCAACCAGCTCGCGGGCACGGCGGCCCAGGCGGCTGCGCGCGGCGGCGAAGTGGTGGGCCAGGTGGTCACCAGCATGCAGCAGATCACCGACAGCAGCCGCAAGATCAGCGACATCATCGGCGTGATCGACGGTATTGCCTTCCAGACCAACATCCTGGCGCTCAACGCCGCTGTGGAAGCCGCCCGCGCGGGCGAGCAGGGCCGGGGCTTTGCGGTGGTGGCCAGCGAAGTGCGCAGCCTGGCTGGGCGCAGCGCCGAGGCCGCCAAGGAGATCAAGAACCTGATCAGTGCCTCGGTGGAAAACGTCGAGTCGGGCTCTGCCCAGGTGGCCCAGGCGGGCCAGACCATGGGCGAGATCGTGGCCAGCGTGCAGCGCGTGAGCGACCTGATTGGAGAAATCACGGCATCTTCCTCCGAGCAGCGCGACGGAATTGCCCAGGTCAACCAGGCCGTGACGCACCTCGACCAGATGACGCAACAGAACGCGGCGCTGGTGGAGGAGTCCACCGCCGCCGCAGCCTCGATGCGCGACCAGGCCCAGCGCCTGGCCGAGGTGGTGGCGGTGTTCAATGTGGGCGCGATGGCGGTTCGCGCACCGGCAGCGCCCCGCCCGGCTCCGTCTGCGGCGCCCCGGCCAGCGCCAGCGGCCAGAACCGCCCTCGGCAACCAACCCGCAGCACCCAAGGCAACCAAGCCGACCAAGGCACCCGCCGCCGCTCGCTTGGCACCACCGGCCCCCGCCGCTGCACGCCCCGCTGCCGCCCCTGGCCCATCGGCCGCGCCCGCTGCACCTGCGCCCCGGGCTGCAGCCAAAGGCGGGGATGACGACTGGGAAAGCTTCTAAAGGCCGCTGGGTGTGGTGGATTTTGCTATTTAAATGCTAGCTGTTTGCGCTTTTCTATCAAGCGCTGGCGGCCAAAAAGGCCCTTAAGTTTTTGCTCCGCACCCCAGAGGCAGCCCCGGCTGCCTTTGTCTTTGTTTTTTTGCGATGGACGAAAGGATCTGCCCATGCCCCTGGTCAACATCCGCCTCGCGCGGCGCGAACTGCCCACCACCGCGGCCCAAAAGGCAGCCCTGATCGCCGGTGTCACCCAACTCATGCAGCAGGTGCTGGACAAGCGCCCTGACAGTGTCACCGTCATCATCGACGAGGTGGACCCTGAGAACTGGGGCCAGGGCGGCGAGCCGGTGACGGTGATCCGCCAGCGCAGCAAGGGCCCTGTACAGGCCTGAGCGGGGTGGGGCCTTGCCCTAGGGATGACCTGCACAACTCCCTGCGGTCTGTGATAGCGCGGTCTCGGGTGGTCCACTGCGTTGCTTTTCTTGCCAATAGCGCGGCTATTGGCTGCAAAAAGATGCCTTGTGCCCCATCCCGATCCGCACTACCACCGCCTCGCGAGGGTTATGCAGGTCATCCCTAGGAGTCTGTCGGACTTGGAAATCGTCGGCTGCAAATTGACCTCAGCGGTCCATTTTCCACCGTCTTTTTGCCCCATAGCTCGCTATGGGGCTGCAAATCCGGCAAACACTGTCCTCGCTGGGGCCAATTTTCGCTTCGACGCTCCAAGTCCGACAGACTCCTAGATCTGAGCCCCTTCGACCAAGAACTGCACCTTCCGCTCGCCTTTCCACTCGTTCACATCGAGCCGAAAGGCCAGCAGCACGCGCGCAGGCAGCTGCTCGGTGTGGCCGAACCAGATGGCGTCCACGGGGTTGCCCTGGTGCATGAGCTTGATCGACAGGTGATTTTTGGATTCGCCCACCAGGCGCTGGCTCACGATCTGCACTTCTTCGCTGAATGTGGGGGGCGCAAAGCCCTGGCCCCACACCTCGTGGTGCAGGGTGTCCACCATGTCGGCGCGGCAGTATTCGGGCGATAGAGGTCCGTCGGTCTCGATGCGGCGCGTGAGGGTGGCGGCGTCCAGCCATTCCTGGGCGACCTGGGCCAGCGCCTGCTCGAAGGTATCGAACGAGTCTGCGTCCACCGTGCAGCCCGCCGCCATGGCGTGGCCGCCAAATTTCAGCAGCACGCCCGGGTGGCGCTTGGCCACCAGGTCGAGCGCATCGCGCAGGTGAAAGCCGGGGATGGAGCGGCCGGAGCCCTTGAGTTCGTGGCCTTTGCCCGGTGCGCTGCTGGCCGCGAACACAAAGGTGGGGCGGTGCAGTTTGTCCTTGATGCGGCTGGCCACGATGCCCACCACGCCTTCGTGAAAGTCCGGGTCGAACACGCTGATGGCCGGGGGCGGTTCTTCGTCTTCCTGGAACAGGCTTTCGGCCATCAGCATGGCCTGGTCGCGCATGCCGCCTTCGATCTCGCGGCGCTCGCGGTTGATGCCGTCGAGCGTGCCCGCCAGCTCGGCGGCGCGGCCTGCGTCGTCGGTGAGCAGGCATTCGATGCCCAGCGTCATGTCGGCCAGGCGCCCTGCGGCGTTGATGCGCGGTCCTAAGGCGAAGCCAAAGTCGAAGGTGGTGGCCACGGGCGCCTTGCGGCCGGCAGCGGTGAACAGCGCGGCTACCCCGGCGGGCATCTGGCCTGCGCGGATGCGCTTCAGGCCCTGGGCGACCAGGCGGCGGTTGTTGGCGTCGAGCTTGACCACGTCGGCTACCGTGCCCAGCGCCACCAGGGTGAGCAGCGGGTCGAGCTTGGGTTGGGTGGTCGCGTCAAAAATGCCGCGCGCCCGCAGCTCGGCGCGCAGGGCCAGCAGCACGTAGAACATCACGCCCACACCGGCCATGGATTTGCTCTCGAAGGTGCAGCCGGGCTGATTGGGGTTGACGATGGCGTCGGCCGCGGGCAGCTCGGGGCCGGGTAGGTGGTGGTCGGTGACGACGACCGTGAGGCCCAGCGCCCTGGCCTCGGCCACGCCGTCCACGCTGGCGATGCCGTTGTCCACGGTGATGAGTACGTCGGCGCCGCGCTCGGCCACGCGGCGGGCGATGGATGCGGTGAGGCCATAACCGTCCGTCACGCGGTCGGGCACGAGGTAATCCACCTGTTGAGCGCCCAGCAGCCGCAGCCCGCGCACGCCCACGGCGCAGGCGGTGGCGCCGTCGCAGTCGTAGTCGGCCACGATGACGAGGCGCTTGTTCTGCGCCATGGCGTCGGCCAGCAGGCGCGCGGCGGTGTCAATGCCTTTGAGGCCCGCGGGGGGCAACAACCTGCCCAGGCCGTCGTCCAGCTCGTCCTTGGCACGCACACCGCGCGCGGCATACAGGCGCGCCAGCAGCGGATGCACACCGGCCTGTTCCAGCGCCCAGGCGGCACGGGGGGGAATGTCTCTTGCTACTATTTTCATAGCTTATCGCGCATGTCTGTAAAGCGCTGGGGCCTGAAAAGGCTTTGAAAACGCTGGGCCAGGGTGCGGGGGGCGGTGTGGAAGGCCAGCGTGTTGCGCTCGCCGCACAGGGTCAGTTGCACCGGCTCGCCGCCTTCGGACTTGCGCAGCAGATCGGCCACCGGACCTGCGTCCAATGCGGTCCACGCGGCGGCCCAGGCGCGCCAGTCCTCGTTCAGTGCCGCATCGCGCAAGGTGGTGGGCACCGTCGGCGTGGGGAGGGCAGACGGGGCAGGGGTGGGTATTGGGCCGGTGCCATGCACCCAGAACGAGTTGATCACCGGCAGCCCGCGCTCCGAGCGCTCGTCGTTGAAGGCGTGGGTGTAGAGCAGCATCTGCATCTCGCTGTGCAAACGGTGCAGGGTCCGGGCCGCCTTTGCGTCCGGCATCCAGGCGCGCACGTCGCGCTGCAGCACGCGCTCCAGCGAGGCGGTGGCCAGGTCGGCAAACAGGGGGCTGGTGGCCAGCCAGCGTGTGGGCTGGTCGTAGTGCAGGGTGATGCCGTCTTCGGCAAACCAGGGTGAGACGATGGCCAGCAGCGCGCGCGATGCGGCGTCATCCAGCGCGAGGTGCTCGGGGTTGCGCAGCGTGACGTGGTCGGTGCTGACCTGCCACTGGCAGGGCGTGACAAACGCCCAGGCGTCACCTTCGGGTGACGGGCCTTGCTGGTGGCGGTGCCACGCGGCCCACGGGATGCGCCCGTCCTGCGCTGGCAGTCCCAGCGCGCGCGCCAGGGCGCGTTCGTGGGGGGCGGAGAAGCTGGTCTCCTCGCCGCTGTCACTGTGGGTGGGATGGGGGCTGAGCCGGGCCAGAAGCCGGTCCAGGTGGGGCAGGGCCAGGCCCTGCAGGGCTTGCTGGCATCCGGTGGCTGCGCTGGCGGCGTAGGGAATGAGCAAATGGTTGGTGTCCGACATGGGCCTATTGTCCGGGATGCCACAATCTGGCCGGCCTGTGGCGTGCATTCCGCACTCTGCAGTGCCTTCTTTCCTTATCCATGCAAATCCCCTACGAACTGGCCCTGGGCTGGCGCTACACGCGCGCGGGCCGCGCCACGCGGCGCAATGGCTTTATCTCGTTCATCTCGGGCGTGTCCATGCTGGGCATTGCGCTCGGGGTGGCGGCGCTCATCATTGTGTTGTCGGTGATGAACGGCTTTCAGAAAGAGGTGCGCGACCGCATGCTGAGCGTGGTCTCGCACATCGAGATTTTTGCGCCCCAGGGCGCTGCCTTGCCCGACCCGGCGCGCACGCTGGCCGAGGCGAAGCAAAACCCCAACGTGGTGGGCGCAGCACCGTTCGTGGCCGCGCAGGCGCTGCTGGCGCGCGGCGAGGACATGAAGGGTGCGCTGGTGCGCGGCATCGACCCGGCGCTGGAAGGCGCCGTGACGGACCTGGCCGCCACCAACGAAAAGACACTGAATCTGCTGGTGCCCGGCGAATTCCGCGCTGTGCTGGGGGGCGAGCTGGCCCGCATGCTGGGCGTGCGCGCTGGTGATGTGGTCACCCTGATCGCGCCCGCAGGGCAGGTCACCCCGGCGGGCGTGGTGCCGCGCCTCAAGCAGATGACCGTGGCGGGCACGTTTGATTCGGGCCACTACGAATACGACTCGGCCCTGGTGCTGCTGCACCACGAGGATGCGCAGCGCATCTTTCGCCTGGAAGGCCCCACGGGCGTGCGCCTGAAGCTCAAGGACCTGCACCAGGCGCGCGAGGTGGCCCAGCAACTGGCGGGCAGTCTGAGCGGCCAGTTGCTCATCCGCGACTGGACGCAGCAGAACCGCACCTGGTTTGCGGCCGTGCAGCTCGAAAAACGCATGATGTTCATCATCCTCACCCTCATCGTGGCGGTGGCGGCGTTCAACCTCGTATCGACCCTGGTGATGACGGTGACCGACAAGCGCGCCGACATCGCCATCCTGCGCACCCTGGGCGCCAGCCCCAAGAGCATCATGGGCATCTTTGTGGTGCAGGGCGCCATGGTCGGCGTGATCGGCACGGCCGTGGGCCTGCTGCTGGGCCTGGGCATCGCGTTCAACATCGATGTGATCGTGCCCGCCATCGAGAAGGCGCTCAACGCGAGCTTCTTGCCCAAGGACATCTACCTCATCAGCAAGATGCCGAGTGAACCCCAAAGCAGCGACATCATGCCCATCGGCATCATCTCGCTGGTGTTGGCTTTTGTGGCCACCCTGTACCCCAGCTGGCGCGCCAGCCGTGTGAACCCCGCCGAGGCGCTGCGCTATGAGTGATCAGAAAGTTGGAGTGGTGGTCTTGGAGGCCAAGGGCCTCACCAAGCGATTCACCGAAGGCCGCCTTGATGTGACGGTGCTCAAGGGCGTGGATCTTCAGATCCGCGCGGGCGAAACGCTGGCCATCGTCGGCGCATCGGGCTCGGGCAAGAGCACGCTGCTGCATTTGCTGGGCGGGCTGGATGCGCCCACGGCAGGCACCGTGCGCCTCAAGGGCGAAGAGATGTCTTCGCTGTCAGCAGAGCGCCAGGGCCAGCTGCGCAACCAGCACCTGGGTTTTATCTACCAGTTCCACCACCTGCTGCCCGAGTTCAGCGCGCTGGACAACGTGGCCATGCCGCTGCGCATCCGCCGCCTGCCGCTGGCGCAGTGCCATGCCGAGGCTGAGCGGGTGCTCACCTCCGTCGGTTTGAAAGAGCGTCTGATGCATCGACCCGCCGAGCTATCGGGCGGCGAGCGCCAGCGTGTGGCGATTGCGCGTGCCTTGGTGACGCGGCCCGCGTGTGTGCTGGCGGATGAGCCCACGGGCAACCTGGATCGCAGCACCGCCGACGGCGTGTTTGACCTGATGCTGCAGCTGGCGCGCGACCAAGGCACGGCGTTTGTGATGGTGACGCACGATGAGTCGCTGGCGGCGCGGTGTGATCGCGTCTTGCGGCTGGTGTCTGGGGTTCTGGGGTGATTTTGGAGCCTGGCGCTTGTCTAGAGAGCGCGGGGTGCTATTGTTTTTGTAGTCTTGTGGTGCCCTCCTGTCCGTTCGGGCTGAGCTTGTCGAAGCTTGTTCTTGCTGGTTGGGACAGCATGCTTGGGTTGAGTGCGGAGGCCGGTAGTCGCCCGGCATGCGAGTAACTTTCTTTTGCTTCGCCAAAAGAAAGTCACCAAA
>NZ_JBMDJC010000011.1:0-200500 GCF_057808995.1 Acidovorax sp. FG60 | reverse complement strand
TCAGCCCCGGCGACTTCATCCCCCTGGCCGAACAGACCGGCCTGATCCTCCCTTTAGGCCAATACGTGCTGCAAACCGCCTGCGAACAACTGCAGCGCTGGGGCCAGCACGAAGCCACCGCCCACCTGTCCATCTCGGTCAACGTCAGCGCCCGGCAGTTCAGGCAGCCCGGCTTTGTGGCCGAAGTGCTGCAGACCCTCAAGAACCACCACGCAGACCCCCGCAAACTCAAGCTCGAACTCACCGAAAGCCTGCTGCTGGGAGACATCGAAGACACCATCGCACGCATGGTGCAGCTCAAGAGCGAAGGCGTGGGCTTTGCGCTGGATGACTTTGGCACCGGCTACTCCTCCCTGTCCTACCTCAAGAGATTGCCCCTGGACCAGGTCAAGATCGACCAGAGCTTTGTGCGGGACGTGCTGACGGACCCCAACGACGCGGCGATTGTGAGGACCATCCTGGCGCTGGCCAAGAGCCTGGACCTGGAGGTGGTGGCCGAGGGGGTGGAGACGACGGGGCAGCTGAGTTTCCTGAGGCTGCATGGGTGTGAGGGGTTTCAGGGGTATCTGTTTGGGCGCCCGGTGCCCATGGATGTGTTTGCGCGCGAACACCAGCTGGGCTTGTTTGCCCAGCCCGCGCTGGCCCTGCCGGAAGGACGCAAGCCATGACCGAGCCGGGCATTCTCTGGGTGGACAGCGACACGCAGCATGCAGCGGCAGCGCGGCATCTGATCGCCATCCGCTACCCCGACTGGCGTGTCGTGAACAGCCCCACACCCGAGGCCGCCCGGGCGCCGCTGGCGTCGCAGGCCTGGGATGCCGTGGTGTTGTGCCTCAAGCCTTCAGTGCAGGACCTGCCCGGCGTGCTGGAGCTGTGCGCGGGCCGTCCGGTGCTGATGTGCATCGACGCCCACCAGGAGGCATTGGCCGCACGCGCGTTTCGCTGCGGGCTGGGTGACTACATGGTGCGCGAGGCAGATGGCGTGGCACACCTGCCGGAGCTTTTGCACCGTCTGGCCGTGCTGTTGCAGGGAGCCCAGGGGCAGGGCCAGCCCGTGCGCATGGTGGACGCCCGCATCTGGCAAGAAGCGCTGACTTTGCTGCAGGAGCAGCGCACGGCTCTGCAGGCCACCCTGGCCAGCATGAGCCAGGGCATCTTCAAGACGGCGCCGGATGGCAGCATCACCGTCTACAACCAGCGTGTGCTGGAACTGCTCAACCTGCCCGAATCGCTGATGGCCACGCGGCCCACGCTGGCCGACTTGACCCGCATCCAGGCCGAGCGTGGTGACTTTGGCGAAGGCCACCGCCTGGTGGACCGGCGCGGGCATGACTACGTGGCAGGGGGGGCCGTGGCGCCTGCGCCCGCCGTCTACTGGCGCACCACATCCGATGGCCGCACGTTTGAAGTGCGCACCACCGGGCTGCCCGATGGGGGTCTCGTGCGCACTTTTGCGGATGTCAGCGACTACGTGCGCGTTGAGAACGAGTTGCGTGAGAGCGAGGCGCGCTTTCGATCGCTGAGTGACCTGTCGTCCGACTGGTACTGGGAGCATGACGCCGAAGGGCGCTTTGTGCAGCTGGCGGGCGACCTGAGCGTCAATGGCATACCGCTGTCCAACGTGATGGGCCGCACGCGCTGGGAGATCGGCGCGCTCAACATGACCGAGACCGACTGGGCTGCGCACCGCGCGGTGCTGCAGGCCCACCAGCCGTTTCGCGATCTGGAGCTGCAGCGTCAGCGGCCCGATGGCAGCATGCACTGGATCTCGGTCAGCGGTGTGCCTGTGTTTGACGCGCAGGGCGCCCTGTGGGGCTACCGGGGCGTGGGCCGCGACATTACCGAGCGCAAGCGGGTCGAGAGCCAGATCGAGCAGCTGGCGTTTTACGATGTGCTCACCGGCCTGCCCAACCGCCGCTTGCTGGTGGACCGGCTGCAGCGCGCCACGGCGGCCGTGGCACGCTCAGGCGCGCAAGGGGCTCTGCTGTTCATCGACCTGGACAACTTCAAGGACCTCAACGACACCCTGGGCCACGATACAGGCGACCAGCTGCTGGTGCAGGCGGCCCAGCGTCTGAAGGCTTGCGTGCGCGAGGCTGACACCGTGGCACGGTTTGGCGGCGATGAATTCGTGGTGCTGGTGGAAGGCCTGAGTGCCGATGGCCCGCACGCCAGTGCCGAGGCCGCGCTGGTGGCCAGCCATATCGCCACCACGCTGGGCAAGCCCTACGCGCTGGGCGATACCAGCCACCACAGCACCCCGAGCATCGGTATTGCGCTGTTTGGCCAGCAGACCGTGAGTGTGGACGAGCTGCTCAAGCACGCGGACCTGGCGATGTACCAGGCCAAAGCTGCAGGGCGCAACACCCAGCGCTTCTTCGACCCCGACATGCAGGCCGCAGTGAGCAACCGTGCGGCCCTGGAGGCCGACCTGCGCCGAGGTCTGCAAGACAAGGAACTGGTGCTGTACTACCAGCCCGTGGTGGACGGCAAGGGCCGCCTGCAGGGCGCGGAAGCCCTGGTGCGCTGGAAGCACCCCCGGCGTGGGCTGGTGTCGCCAGCTGAATTCATCCCGCTGGCCGAGCAGACAGGGCTCATCCTGCCGCTGGGGCAATGGGTGTTGCAGGCCGCTTGCGAGCAGCTGGTGGTGTGGTCGCGCAGCTCGCTCACGCGACAGTTCTTCCTGTCGGTGAACGTGAGCGTGCGGCAGTTTCGCCAGCCCGATTTTGTGGAGCAGGTGCTGGGCTCGCTGCAGTCCAGCGGGGCCAACCCCGAGCGCCTGAAGCTGGAACTGACGGAAAGCCTGCTGCTGGCCGATGTGGAGGATGTGATCTCGCGCATGGAGTACCTGCGGCGCTATGGTGTGGGCTTCTCGCTGGACGACTTTGGCACCGGCTATTCCTCCTTGAGCTACTTGAAGCGCCTGCCGCTGGACCAGCTCAAGATTGACCAGAGTTTTGTGCGCGACCTGCAGACCGACCCCAACGATGCCGCCATCGTGCGAACCATTCTTGCGCTGGCGCACAGCCTGGACCTGGCCGTGGTGGCCGAAGGCGTGGAGACCACGGGCCAGCTGGAGTTCCTGCAGCGCCATGGCTGCCAGGCTTTCCAGGGCTACCTGTTTGGCCGCCCCATGCCACCAGAGGTTCTGGAGCGGGCACTGCGGCCTGCGCTGTGACGAGCGACGTATGGCGTGGTGTGGTGTCTGGATGTGGTTGCAGGGCCCCTGCGCCATGACAAACATCCAGGCTCGCCCGCACGGCACAATCGGTGCATGAAGAAGCAGGTATTGGTCGCCGGTGGCGGCATTGGTGGCTTGGCCGCCGCGTTGGGCGCATCGCGCGCGGGGTGGGATGTGCGGCTGTACGAACGCGCGGCAGCATTCAGCGAAGTGGGCGCCGGCGTGCAGATCGGGCCGAACGTAGTGCGCCGCCTACAGGCCTGGGGCCTGCAGCAGCCGTTGCAGGCAGTAGCCGCGTTCCCCAGCCGCTTGCAGGTGCGCAACGCCGTCTGTGGCAAGGAACTGGCCGTGCTGCCGCTGGGCCCCACGGCGGTGCAGCGCTATGGGGCGGCCTATGCCACCATCCACCGCGCCGACCTGCATGGCCTGCTGCTTTCCGCCGTGACCAAATACACCGACACGCAGTTGCATCTGGAGCACGCCATCGACGGATTCACCGATGCCGAGGGGGTCGTGACTGTTCGCACCAGCCGGGGCAAGGAGGTGGAAGGCGATGCGCTCATTGGTGCCGATGGCCTGTGGAGCCGCACGCGCACCCAGCTGCTCGGTGCCGTGCCGCCCCGCGTGACAGGGCACCTGGCCTACCGCGCGCTGGTGCCGCAGCATGCGCTGCCCGATGCATTGCGCACAGGCCAGGTCACCGCCTGGCTGGGTCCGCGCCTGCATGCTGTGCAGTACCCCGTGCGCCGGGGCGAGCTGCAGAACATCGTCGTCATTGTGCAAGGCCCCGCGCCGCACGATCTGGAAAACTGGGACCACGCTGCCAATGCTGCGGGCCTGGAGCACGCCCTGCAAGGCACCTGCACGGCGCTGCAGGATGTCGTGCGCAGTGTGGGTGCCTCCGGTGGCCCCGGCTGGCGCCTGTGGCCGCTGTGCGACCGCCCACCGGTGCGCGCTGCCGACGAGATGGCGCAAGGCCTGGTGGCCCTGCTGGGCGATGCGGCCCACCCCATGCGCCCCTACCTGGCCCAGGGCGCTGGCATGGCCATTGAAGACGCGGCCGAGCTGCAGCGTGCGCTGGCCATGCACGACCTGGACGTGCCGCTGCGCCTTACCCGCTACGCCCTTAACCGCTGGGAGCGAAACGCCCGGGTGCAGGCGCGCTCCATCCGCAACGGCCGCATCTTCCATGCCACCGGGCCTGTGCGCTGGGGCCGCGATCTGTCGCTGCGCCTGCTGGGCGAGCGGTTGCTGGATGTGCCCTGGTTGTACCGGGGCGATGGCTCCAGCGCCAGTTCGTTGTGAGTTCATTGCAGTGGGCGGGGTGGTGGTAACTGCCCGCCCCGAGCCGCCCGGTTCATGACCCTGCAGGGTGGGTGAACAGCGCCGCCAGGTTGTCAGGATATTCCCTATCCGGGGCAACCCCTGCATGCGCTGCGCGGGATGAACTTTGCGCAGTGTGCCACGCTCTATCCCTGTGTGTGCAAAGCCCCGAAAAGGCAACGGATGCGCCAGCGAATTTGCTGTTCAAGCGCACGCCGTGGTGCTACAAAGGGCCAAGCCGGTAGCGATTCCCACTGCAACACCGTGGCACCACCCGAGCCCGCCGGGGGTGCCGCCACAGGAGGTCGTATGGATGCCATCAGCAGTTTCGCCGCGCGTTATGCCCGTAGCCGCGAAGAGGAAATGTCGATTGACGAGTACCTCGCCGAGTGCAAGCGCGATCCCATGGCCTACGCCACGGCCGCCCAGCGCATGCTGGCCGCCATTGGCGAGCCCGAGATGGTGGACACGCGCAATGACCCGCGCATGTCACGGCTTTTTGCCAACAAGGTCATCAAGCGCTACCCGGCCTTTGCCGAGTTCTACGGCATGGAGGACGCCATCGAGCAGGTGGTGAGTTTCTTTCGCCATGCCGCGCAAGGGCTGGAAGAGCGCAAGCAGATTCTTTATCTGCTGGGCCCTGTGGGTGGCGGCAAGAGTTCGATCGCGGAGCGGCTCAAGCACCTGATGCAGAAGGTGCCTTTCTATGCGCTCAAGGGCTCGCCGGTGAACGAATCGCCGCTGGGCCTGTTTGATGCGCTGGAGGACGGCCCCGTGTTGGAGGAACAGTTCGGCATCCCCCGCCGCTACCTGCAGCGTGTGCTCTCGCCGTGGGCGGTCAAGCGGCTCGACGAGTTTGGCGGCGACATCCGCCAGTTCCGCGTGGTCAAGCGCTACCCCAGCATCTTGAAGCAGGTGGGCATTGCCAAGACCGAGCCGGGCGATGAGAACAACCAGGACATCTCCAGCCTGGTGGGCAAGGTGGACATCCGCAAGCTAGAAACCTTTGCGCAGGACGACACCGACGCCTACAGTTACAGCGGAGGCCTCTGCCTGGCCAACCAGGGCCTGCTCGAATTTGTCGAGATGTTCAAGGCGCCCATCAAGGTGCTGCACCCGCTGCTCACGGCCACGCAGGAGGGCAACTACAAGGGCACGGAAGGCTTTGGCGCCATCCCGTTCGATGGCGTGGTGCTGGCGCACAGCAACGAGAGCGAGTGGAAGGCGTTTCGCAACAACAAGAACAACGAGGCGTTTCTGGACCGCATCTACATCGTCAAGGTGCCGTACTGCCTGCGCGTGAGCGAAGAGACCCGCATTTACGAAAAACTCATCCGCGAGTCGTCGCTGGGCAACGCCGTGTGTGCGCCGGGCACGCTCAAGATGATGGCGCAGTTCGCCATCCTCACGCGGCTGAAGGAGCCCGAGAACTCCAGCATCTTCAGCAAGATGCAGGTGTACGACGGCGAGAGCCTGAAAGACACCGACCCGCGCGCCAAGAGCTACCAGGAGTACCGCGACTACGCCGGCGTGGACGAGGGCATGACGGGTATATCGACCCGCTTTGCGTTCAAGATTTTGTCGAAGGTGTTCAACTTTGACAGTGCCGAGGTGGCCGCCAACCCGGTGCACCTGATGTATGTGCTGGAGCAGCAGATCGAGCGCGAGCAGTTCCCTGCCGAGCTGGAGACCAAGTACACCAGCTACATCAAGGAGTTCCTGTCCCCCCGCTATGCCGAGTTCATTGGCAAGGAGATCCAGACCGCCTACCTGGAGAGCTACAGCGAATACGGCCAGAACATCTTTGACCGCTACGTGACCTACGCCGACTACTGGATCCAGGACAACGAGTACCGCGACACCGACACCGGCGAGGTGTTCGACCGGGGCGCACTCAACGCAGAGCTGGAAAAGATCGAGAAGCCCGCAGGCATCGCCAACCCCAAGGACTTCCGCAACGAGATCGTCAATTTTGTGCTGCGCGCGCGCGCCAACAACCAGGGCCAGAACCCCAGCTGGACCAGCTACGAGAAGCTGCGCCTGGTGATCGAGAAGAAGATGTTCTCCAACACCGAAGAGCTGCTGCCCGTGATCAGCTTCAACGCCAAGGCCAGCGCCGAAGAGGCGCGCAAGCACGAGGACTTTGTCACCCGCATGGTGAACAAGGGCTACACGCCCAAGCAGGTGCGGCTGTTGTGTGAGTGGTACTTGCGTGTGCGCAAGAGCAGCTGATCAAGGGACTGGATTGCCAGCGCAGCCCTCCGGGCGCTGGTTCATGCATGGGGGCAACGGATGGCATTGCAAATCATCGATCGCAGGCTCGCTGGCAAGAACAAGTCGGTGGGCAACCGCGAGCGATTTGTTCGCCGTTACAAGGAACAGATCGCGGACGCGGTGCGCCGTGCTGTCTCGCAGCGCGGCATCCGCGACATGGAGCAAGCCGAGAGCATCACCATACCGCGCAAGGACATCAGCGAGCCCGTGTTCCACCATGGCCAGGGCGGCATCCGCGACACGGTGCACCCCGGTAACGCAGAGCATGTGCGCGGCGACCGCATCGAACGGCCCCAGGGCGGAGCGGGCGGGCGCGGCTCGCAGGCCAGCGACAGTGGGGAGGGCGAGGACGACTTCACCTTCACGCTGACCAAGGAAGAGTTCATGCAGCTCTTTTTTGAAGACTTGGCGCTGCCGCACCTGCTGCGCACCCACATCGGCGAGAACCCGCAGTGGAAGTCGCGCCGCGCGGGCTACAGCCAGGATGGAATCCCCAACAACCTGGCTGTGCTGCGCACCATGCGCGGGGCGCTGGGGCGGCGCATTGCGCTGTGCAAGTCGACCCACCGCGAGCTGCTGGCGCTGCAGGCCGAGCTGGACGCCCTGCTGGCGCAGGACGACGGCACGAGCGAAGCGGTGGCCGAGCTGCAGCGCCGCATCGATGCGCTGACGGCGCGCATCGGCAAGATTCCCTACCTCGATCCCATCGACCTGCGCTTTCGTGCGCGTACGCCGGTGCCAGTGCCCAGCAGCCAGGCGGTGATGTTCTGCGTGATGGACGTTTCGGGTTCCATGGACGAGACGCGCAAGGATCTGGCCAAGCGGTTCTTCATCCTGCTGTACCTGTTTCTCACGCGGCACTACGAGACCATCGACATCGTGTTCATCCGCCACCACACCCAGGCGGCCGAGGTGAGCGAGGAGCAGTTCTTTCACTCCACCGAGAGCGGCGGCACCGTGGTCAGCAGCGCGCTGGCGCTGCTGGACCAGATCATCCGTGCGCGCTATCCGCAGGGCGACTGGAACATCTACGTGGCCCAGGCCAGTGATGGCGACAACTTCACCAACGACAGTGGCATCTGCCGCAACCTGCTGGTGGACAAGATCCTGCCGCTGGTGCGCTACTTTGCCTATGTGCAGGTGGCAGAAGAGGAGCAGAACCTGTGGGACGAGTACAGCCAGTTGATGCCGCTGTTCTCCCACTTTGCAATGCGCAAGGTCGCCGCACCCGGCGACATCTACCCGGTGTTCCGCGACCTCTTCAAGAAAGAGGGGGTGGCCGCATGAACAACGTTGTGCAGTATCCGGTGCTGGAGCGCCGCATCAGCGACAACCCCTGGAAGGCCGCCGCCGTGGGTGAGCGCCGCCACCGCGCCGTGCCCGGCCAGCCCCTGCCTGCGGGCGCGCGGCCTGCCGAGCCGTTGCCCGACCCGAGCGACTGGACGTTCGAGCTGATCGAGCGCTACCACGCCGCCATTGCCGCCACGGCCGAGCGCTTTGGCCTCGACACCTACCCCAACCAGCTGGAGATCATCACCGCCGAGCAGATGATGGATGCCTACTCCAGCGTCGGCATGCCGGTGAACTACCGGCACTGGAGCTACGGCAAGGAGTTTCTGGCCACCGAACGGCGCTACCGGCGCGGGCACATGGGCCTGGCATACGAGATCGTCATCAACTCCAACCCCTGCATCAGCTACCTGATGGAAGAGAACACCACCGCCATGCAGGCGCTGGTGATTGCGCATGCGGCCTACGGGCACAACAGCTTCTTCAAGGGCAACTACCTGTTTCGCATGTGGACCGACGCGTCCAGCATCATCGACTACCTGGTGTATGCCAAGGATTACGTGGCCCAGTGCGAAGAGCGCTACGGCATGGCCGAAGTGGAGCGGCTCATGGATTCGTGCCACGCGCTGGCCAACTTTGGAGTGGACCGCTACCGCCGCCCCTCCAAGAAGAACCTGGCGCGCGAACGGCTGGAGCGCGCGCAGCGCGAGGCCTATGCCCAGCAGCAGGTGAACGAGCTGTGGCGCACCCTGCCCATGCGTCCCGGCAAGGAGGATGCCACGCAGGAGCACAACCGCTTTCCGCAGGAGCCGCAAGAGAACATCCTGTACTTCATCGAAAAAAACGCGCCCCTGCTGGAACCCTGGCAGCGCGAGATCGTGCGCATCGTGCGCAAGATCGCGCAGTATTTCTACCCGCAGCGCCAGACCCAGGTGATGAACGAAGGCTGGGCCACGTTCTGGCACTACACGCTGCTCAATACGCTGTACGACGAGGGCTACCTGAGCGACGGGGTGATGATCGAATGGCTGGGCTCGCACACCAACGTCATCTACCAGCCGCCCGTGGGCCACCGCGCCTACAGCGGCATCAACCCCTATGCGCTGGGGTTTGCCATGTACCGCGACATCCAGCGCATCTGCCAGAACCCCACGGAGGAGGACCGGCACTGGTTCCCCGACATCGCAGGCACACCCTGGCTGCCCGCGCTGGACCACGCCATGCGCAACTTCAAGGACGAGAGTTTCATCGGCCAGTACCTCAGCCCGCATCTGATGCGCGAGATGCGTCTGTTTGCGCTGCACGACGATGCCAACGAGCGCGAGCTGGTGGTCAGCGAGATCCACGATGAGAACGGCTACCGCCGCCTGCGCCAGATGCTGTCGCAGCAGTACGACCTGGGCACGCGCGAGCCCAACATCCAGGTCTGGAACGTGAACCTGCGCGGCGACCGCAGCCTGACCCTGCGCCACACCCAGTTCCAGGGCCGCCCGCTGGCCGACGACACGCAGGAGGTGCTGCGGCATGTGGCGCGCCTGTGGGGTTTTGGGGTGCAGATCGAGAGTGTGGATGCCGATGGCAACCACCCCGTGCTGCTGCACTCGGTGGCCTCATCGGCCGCGTGAACAACAGGGGCTGAGCGGGGGGGAGGTGGCAGCGCGATGCGCGCCTGCCGACCTGCTGTACGCGCCATGGGCCAGCGCCCATTTTTTGCAGGATGATTGCTATTAAATATATAGCTTTATACGCTTATTGGATAAGCGCTAAGGCCTGTTTTTGCTTGATATTTTGGAGGCTGCCGACGATGAGGGACCATTGCGCCATTCAGGCGGCGGCAGCGGCCCCACGCAGTGGGCAGTCCGTGGCCACCCGCTCGGCCAGAGTCTGGCGCAGGGCCTGCAGCGCGGCAATGCGTGCGTCGATCTCCTGCAGCTTCACTGCCAGCACCTGGGCCAGCGCTGGGCCGGGGTCGGCGGCGTCCCAGATGGCGGGCAGCCGGTCGCCAATCTCTGCCAGCGTAAAGCCCAGCTGTTGCGCGGTGCGGATGTACTGCACCAGCATCGCCGTTTCGGCCGGGTAGTCGCGGTAGCCATTGGCCAGGCGTCGCGATCGGATGAGGCCTTGTTGTTCGTAAAAGCGCAGTGCCTCGCGGCTCAGGCCGGAAGCATTGGCGAGTTCACCGATCAGCATGGGGGTTTCCTTGTGGCGTGAAAACAAATGCCACCCCTGGAAGGGGCTTGACCCTGAAGCGTACTTCAGGGCTGAACCTCGGGGCTTCTTTCATCCCCAGGTTGATCCTCATGCCCTTATCTTCAATTTCCACTCCGCGCTACCTGCGTATCGTGCGCGCCAGCGGCTGGTACGACCTGCTGGTGACCTGGCCTTTTGTGCTGCCGTGGACCTTTGCGTGGCTGTATGCCGAGTTGGGCATGTTGGCCGCCGTGCTGGGCCTGCCCGGCACCCTGCACCCGTTGGACACCACCCACATGTTGCTGGCCAACCTGCTCGGCTCGGTAGTGGTGGTGTGGTCTATCGCGCGCATGGTTGCGCCCAGCTTGCTGCTGGGGCGCTTGGATGGCGTGGCGCGGTTTCTGTTTGCGGCTTGGCAGATCTATGCCGTGGCCCACGGCGCCAATGTGATCGTGCTGGGCTTCACGCTGTTTGAGCTGCTGTTTGGTGTGCTGCAGTGGTGGCGCGTGGCGGGCACGTCCCCAGCACGGGTCAGTGTGCTGGCACCGGCAGGCACCTGAACGCCAGGGCGCCTGCCGCCAGCATGGCGGCAATGGTCAGCATCACGGCCACGTACGGGTCCGCACCCTGCGCCGCGGCGATGGACGCAGCCACGCCGGTTACCCACTGCATCAGTGCCACGCCCAGAAACAGCGCCATGGTGAATACCGCCATGGCGCGCCCGGTGACGGCGGGTGCGTAGGCCGAACGCACGTCTGAATACTGCAGCACCATGTAGCCCGACAACAGGCCCACCGCGATGGAGCCCGCCACGTCCAGCCACTCGGCGTGGAGCAGGCCGATGGCACCGAAGAGGGTTGCCAGCAGCACCGTGAAGCCCGTGATCCAGCGGCGGCGTTGGCCAGGCCCCGGGTCGAGCCGCCCGAACAATGCCGGTGTGAACAGCGACACCAGCGACGACAACATGGCCACGTTGCCGCTGGCGACCAGCGAATAGCCATGCCGCTCAATGAGCAGCGGCCCCAGCCACAGCCCGCGCAGCGTGAGGAAGGAGGCATACGTTGTCAGCGCCAGCAGCATGATTCCGGCGGTGTGCGGCAGCAAGAACAGCGCGCCAAACCCGCGCACCGCCTGCAGCACCGATTCGCGCGGAGGCGCATTGTGCGTGGGTTGCGCGGGCTCGTGCACCTTCCAGAAGATCAGCAGCCAGGCCAGCGCAGCAAAACCCGCCAGCACCGCAAAACCCATGCGCCAGGACGACAGCTGCACCAGCCACGCCAGCGGCGTGCCCGTGAACAACATGCCCAGCCCACCCACACCCATGGCCACGCCCGAGACCATCGCAAACCGGCTGGCCGGAAAGTAGCGCGCAATGAACACCGTGCACACCAAAAACGCGGGCGCGCAGCCCACGCCGATCAGCACCTGCCCCAGCAGCACCGCGCCATAGCCGGGCGCCAGCGCCGACAGCACCGAGCCCGCAATCGCCAGCGGAAACGCCACCAGCAGCGTGCGCCGCACGCCATAGAGGTCGATGCCGATGCCCATGAAGAGCTGCATGGTGCCGAAGGCGAATGCAAACGCGCCGGCAAACACGCCCAGCGCCTGCGCCGACAGGCCGAACTCTGCCCGCAGGCCCGTGGCCATGATGGCCGTGATGGTGCGAAACGCCTGGCTCAGCGCAAAACCCGTCACCAGTGCCAGCAGCATGGCCCAGGCGGCGCGGAGGGGGAGCAGTGGGGTAGTGGGTGTGGGGGGCGGGGGCACCTGCACGGTGGTGGGTCTCCAAAAAGGGGTGGCAACAGGCTGCCCCGTTCCGAGCGTACATGGACAGGGCGGTGACCGCTGTCTCGCGTGAATCGCAGGGGTTGCCGGGTCCGCCAATCTGCACCAGATGGGAGCGACCGACGGGCGCGTGGGGCAGGCAGTAGGGGCGTTGGGGGAGGGATAAGGGTCATGACGTGCACAAACCTGGGGTCGGGCCAGCAGTTCACCGTTCGGCAAGGGCCGCTGTTGCATCCCGATTTGCGGAGGTACTAAGGGTATGTCCCGAGCCGTCGCCGCAGGCGCTCCAGTCGCCAAGGTGACGTGGCGTTTTGGGGCCAAGCTGCGCGCAATCGGGTGTCAGGTCCGTGCATTGCAACCATGCGTGCCTGTAATGCCGTGTTGGACGGGGCAGTCTGGCCCGTCATCAGGGCGCCACGGAGCGAAGTCAGACTTTAGAGAAGGCTCTCGATGTGGGGATCACCCCAATCGACGGGGCGTGGACCGTGCGGCACTCTCATGGGCATGCCCTGCGCTGGGTGTGGATGGCGGCTGAAACCGTTCCTCGGTTTCGGCTTCTCGCCTGCAGCGGAGTGGTGGCAAGGTTTGTGCTTGGAAGCCCCCAGTGACCCCGGTGGTCGGTGGCCACAAGCAGTTTGCAGGTTGGAGTGTGTGCCGCAATGCACATCGCTACTCAGGAGTGACTGATGAAGAAGATGGTTTCGCTGTGTTCAGGTGCGCTGGCAACGCTGTTGATGTCGGGATGCGCCAGCCAGCCGCCCGTGATGCAGGCCTTTAGCGAGCCAACGGACCGCGGCAGCATGCAGTTCGCCTGCGGCAATGGCGAAAAGGTGGAGATGCAGTTCTACCCCGAGCAAGGCCGCAGCGTGTTGCGGCGCAGCGGCTGGACGGTGGAACTACCCAAACAGGCCTCGGAAACCGGCTACGCCTTCAGCAATGGCCCCACCACCGTGCTCGGCAAGGGCAATGAGCTGACCATCCAGATTGGCCATCTGGCACCGATCTGGTGCCGTAGCAACCGCCCCATGATGGTGGCGGGCGTGCAATAGGCGGGCTGCAGAGCAGGCCACCCCCGCGCCCGGTGGTTTCGGGTTGCGGCATTCTTCAAAAACAACAGCTGCCAGCGCCTATGAACAAGGCGCTGGTGGCTTTTTTTGTGGGTAATTTCTAGATCGCTTTTCCAGGTGGTGGGGTGATGCGGGTCGGCACTCTCACGCTGCCGCTGTGAACGAATTCATGCACCACTGCGCAGCCGCTGCAACTCGGCCTCCGCAACGTCGATGCGCACCGTGCCCTGCGCCACCAGCACCTGCGCAACGCGGTCGATCTCGTCGCCCGCGGCGCCCGCCATCATCGCGATGTTCTGCGCGTGCAGGGCCATGTGCCCCTTCTGGATGCCGGTGGTGGCCAGGGCCTTCATGGCCGAAAAGTTTTGCGCCAGGCCCACGGCTGCGATGATCTGGGCCAGCTCTCTGGCAGATGCGACGCCCAGAATCTTGAGCGCTGTCTTGGCCGTGGGGTGCAGCTTGGTGGCGCCGCCCACCAGGCCCACGGCCATGGGCATTTCGATGGAGCCTGCCAGGTCGCCGTCGTTGGTCACCTCCCACGTTGTCAGGCTGGTGTAGCGGCCGCCGCGTGCGGCGTAGGCGTGGGCACCGGCTTCTACCGCGCGCGTGTCGTTGCCGGTGGCCAGCACCACGGCGCTCACGCCGTTCATGATGCCCTTGTTGTGCGTGGCGGCGCGGTAGGGGTCGGCTGCCGCAAAGTGGTAGGCCGCCAGCATGCCGTCGCGCACCGCCTCGCCGCCGATGTCGGCCGTGCGCCACACGCAGCGCGCACGCGCCAGGCGCCGGTCGGCCAGGTTCGACAGGATGCGCAGGTTGGTCTGCCCGCCCGTCCATGCCGCAATCTGCGGCGCAATCTTTTCGGCCATGGTGTTGACGGCATTGGCGCCCATGGCGTCGCGCGTGTCCACGATGAGGTGGGTGATCACCATGGTGCCGCCGCGGGTGTCGATGACCCGCACCTCCAGGTCGCGGAAGCCGCCGCCCAGCTTGACGAGGATGGGGTCGCAGGCATCGCACAGCGTGCGGATGTCTTCCTTGTGCTCCAGGATGCGGATGCGTGCGTGCTGCGGGTCAGACACCTGTGTAAGCTGGATCTGCGCAATCATCTCGGTGCCCGACATGGACGTGATGAAGCCACCGTGGTCATAACACTGGCGTGCCGCGTTGCACACCGCGGCCACCACCGACGATTCTTCGGTGGCCATGGGGATCAGCCGGTCTCGGCCGTCGATCTTCATGTTGGTGGCAATGCCCACGGGGATGTTCATCGTGCCGATGACGTTCTCGATGAGGTGGTCGGCCAGTTCGGCAGGCAGGTTGCCGGTGTTCAGCAGGTGGGCCTTGTCGTCGTCGCCAAGGCCCGCAAACTGGGCCACGGCGTCGATGCGTGCGGGAATGGCGAGCTTGTGAAAACCGCCGATGCGGCTGCTGGGGTGTGCGGTGGAAGTCATGGAAGTGTTTGGGATAAATGGGTGAACAAGCGGCTCAGCGCGACGCCATCAGCCGGGGCAGGTAGGTGACCAGATCGGGGAAGGCCGCGCAGATGAGCAGGCCGACGAACTGCAGCCCGAAGAACGGCAAGATGCCCCAGTACACGGCGTTCATTCCAATGTGGCTGGGCAGCGTCCCTTTGATGTAGAACAGCGTGTAGCCGAACGGCGGGCTGATGTAGCCCATCTGGATGGTGATGGCGTACAGCACGCCAAACCACAGCTCGTCAAAGCCCAGCAGCCGCACGATGGGCAGGAACACCGGCACCGTGAGCAGGATGATTCCCAGCTCGTCCAGCACCGTGCCCAGGAACACCAGCAACAGCATCATGGCCGCCAGGATGAGCCAGCGGTTCATGTCCAGCCCCTGGATGAACTGCAGCAGCGTGTCCGCCCCGCCCAGGCCCGTGAAGATGGCCACATAGGCCTTGGCACCCAGCGTGATCCACAGGATCATCGCCGTGGCTTTCAGTGCATCGGTCGCTGCGCCGCGCAGCATGCCGCGCTCCCACCGGCGCTTGATAAGGCTGGGCAGCAGCGCTCCGGCCACGCCTACCGCAGCAGACTCGGTCGGTGTCGCGATGCCGAAGAAGATCGAGCCCAGGATCATCACGATCAGCATGGCGGGTATCACCAGGGCCTTCAGTGCCACCAGCTTTTCGCGCAGCGGTGCCTTGCGGGTGCTGGGGTCCAGGGGCACCCACTCGGGCTTCACCCAGCCCACCACGATGATGTAGGCGATGTACAGC
Source organism: Acidovorax sp. FG60 (assembly GCF_057808995.1). Classification (NCBI taxonomy): domain Bacteria; kingdom Pseudomonadati; phylum Pseudomonadota; class Betaproteobacteria; order Burkholderiales; family Comamonadaceae; genus Acidovorax; species Acidovorax sp. FG60. The sequence goes on along the minus strand of NZ_JBMDJC010000011.1, from coordinate 185,151 downwards.
GCGGCCAGGATGAGGCCCGGCACGATGCCTGCAATCAGCATCTGGCCGATGGATATCTGGGCCGTGACGGCGTACACGATGGTCAGCACCGATGGCGGGATCAGGATACCCAGCGTGCCCGACGCGCAGATCGTGCCCAGCGCTAGCTCGGGCTTGTAGCCGCGCCGCAGCATCTCTGGTAGGGCCAGGATGCCCATGGCCGTCACGGCGGCACCCACCACGCCGGTCATGGCCGCCATCACCACGCAGATGATGACGGTGCCGATGGCCAACCCGCCTTTCAAGCGCCCAAACCACAGCTCCATCGCGCGGTACAGGTCTTCGATGACACCCGAGCGCTGCAGGATGCAGGCCATCAGGATGAACAGCGGGATCGCGAGCAGTGCCTCGGACTTCATCGTGTCGAAGATCTGCAGCACCAGCACGATGACCGCGTTGGGCTCCCACAGCGTCACGGTGAACAGCAGCGACAAACCGCCCAGCACAAAGGCAATGGGCAGACCGGTGAGCATGAACAGCGTGAGGCTGCCGAACATCAGCACCAGAATCATGTTGGAGGTCATGGGTGGGCCTCCGCGGGGGACGCGTCAACGGTTGCTTCGCCAAACAGCGTGCGAAAGAACTCCACCACGGCCTGCAGCAGCATCAGCGCCAGGGCCAGCGGCACGGCGGCCTTCACCGGCCAGATGGGTGGGTTCCAGGCTGAAAAGCTGGTCTCGCGGTAGGTGAAGGCGCTGTAGGCTGCGGGTGCGCTGAAGTACAGCAGGATGGCGCAGAACAGCACGATGATGGGAAAGTTCACCAGGTCCAGCCGGCGCTGCCATGCGGGGCTCAGGCGCTGGCGCGCCACGTCGAGCGCCACATGGCCCTTGAGGTGCAGCAGGTACGGGCCGCCCAGCAGAAAGTACGGGCCGAACAGCAGCACGGCCAGCTCCATGCCCCACACCGTGGGCGCATTGAACACATAGCGTGCAATGACTTCATAAAGCATGACGGGGACCACGATGGCCATCAACCACACCGTGGCCTGGAAGATCCAGCGGTTGAGTGTGGTGATGGCAGACGTGGAGACAGAGAGCCATGACGGCATGGGGTGACTCCTCAGAACAGTGGGGGCGAGCCCATGCGCACTGGCGCGCACAAAGGGCGCCAGTGCAAGGTCCGCCGCGTGCGATCAGGCCAGCAGGCCCAGTTCTTTCATGAAGGCCACCTGGCTGTCCAGGATCTTGGTGGCGAGGGCGTCGCCCTTGGTGGCGGTGCGCCACGCGGCCATGGCCTTGGGCCGTGCAGCGGCGATGTCGGCTGCGCTGAATCGGATGATCTCGCAGCCCTTGGCCTGGTACTTGGCCAGCACGGTGGCATCGCTCACCAGAATGTGCTGGCGCAGTGCCGCCGAAATCTCGCGCGCGGCCACGGCCAGCGCGGCCTTGAACTCGGCGGGCAGCTTGTCGTGTGCTGCACGGTTGGCCACGTAGCTGGTGGCGGTGGTGGGCTGGTGAAAGCCCGGCACCACTACAAACTTGGCCACCTCGGCCAGGCCTGCCTCAAAGTTGGCCGTCAGGTCGCCCCGATCGGCCATGTCGATCACGCCCTTGTCCAGCGCCGAATACACCTCGCCGGTGGGCAGCGGCGTCACCGACACGCCCATGGCGCCCATCACGGCCGAGGCCAGGCCCACAAAGCGACCCTTCTTGCCCGTCAGGTCGGCGATCTTGCGGATTGGCACCTTGGAGTGCAGCGGCTCCTGGCCGTACACCGTGGGCGCGATGTAGTGCAGGCCTGCGGGCGCGTACGCCTGGCGCACCAGGTCCAGCCCGCCACGCTCGTAGAACCAGGCTTCGTATTCGTCGCTTTCGGCAAAGCCGAAGGGGATGGTGCTGGTGAACGCAAACGCCGGGATCTTGCCAGCCTCGTAGCCGTCGAAGGTTTTCATCAGCTCAAACGCGCCGCCGCGCACGGCATCAAACGCTTGCGCGGCGGGCACGATCTGGCCGGCCGCAAACAGGTTGATCTTGAAGCGGCCACCGGTCAACTCTGCCACGCGGGCCACAAAACGCTCTTCAAACTTTTGCGGCGTGGTGCCGCCGTCCCACAGCGCCTGCATGCGCCAGGTGACGGTGGCCTGCGCGTGGCTGGCCAGGGGCGCCGCTGCGCCCACGGCAGCGGCTGCAGCCAGGGTGGATTTGAGGATGTTGCGTCGTTGGACGGCTTTGTCTGCCATGTCTTGTCTCCGGTTGGTTTGGAATGTGTGCACCCATCGCCGTGGGTTTGCTGCCTCGGCCCAATGCGCAGTGTGGGCTGCGGGCGAGTTCGAAAAGTATATGGACAATGCAGCCGGTGGTTGGATACAGTTTGGGCACAGATCACAAAACTGTACCCATCAATAAACGGGTACAGATCAGGAGACAGACCCATGCCCCACCCCGAAGAAGACGCATCGCCCGACAGCAAGGTCGAAGCACTGGCGCGCCGCATTGCGCAGTCCATCGAACAAGGCAGCGTGCTACCCGGCACCCGCCTGCGGTCCATCCGCGATGCAGCCGCCAAGGACGGTGTGGGCCGCAACACGGTGGTGGAGGCGTACAACCGCCTGGCCGCGCGCGGCTATGTGGAAGCGCGGCCCGGCTCGGGCTATTACGTGCGCAAGCCCAGCAGCGGCGTGCATGCCCAGACCCCCGCGCCACACGTGACCGAAGCGGTGGACGTGGTGTCGCTGCTGCGTGAGCAACTGGAGCAGCACTACGAGGTGCGCGTGGGCGATGGCCGCCCGCCCGCGTCGTGGATGGAGGGGTCCGAGCTGGGCAGCTCGCTGCGCCGCGCGCGCTCGCAAGGGTTGACGGACATCGAGCATGGCTACGGCACACCCTGGGGCTACCTGCCACTGCGCGAGACCATTGCACGCATGCTGGGCGAGCGCACCATCCCGGTCAATCCGCGCCAGGTGCTGCTGACCCAGGGCGCCAACCACGCGCTGGACCTCATCGTGCGGCACCTGCTGGACGCGGGCGATGAGGTGCTGGTGGATTCACCCGGCTACTACCCGCTGTTTGGCAAGCTCAAGCTCGCCAAGGTGGAGATGCTGGGCGTGCCCCGGCTGGCCGATGGCCCCGACCTGGATGCGCTGCAGGCGCTGCTGGAAAAGCACCGGCCCAAGGTGTTCTTCACGCAGTCGCTGGCGCACAACCCCACAGGCGGGTCGATCAGCCTGCCCAAGGCGCACCGCCTGTTGCAGATGGCTGCGGCCCACGGGTTTCTGGTGGTGGAGGATGATCCATTTGCCGACCTGCAGCCGCCCAACGCCCCGCGCCTGGCAGCGCTGGACCAGCTGGAGCGCGTGATCTACGTGAGCAGCTTTTCCAAAACGCTGTCGGCCGGTCTGCGCGTGGGCTACATCGCAGGGGCGGCGCACCGCATCAATGCGCTGTGTGACCTGAAGATGGTGACGGTGGTGTCCACGTCCGATTTTGTAGAGCGCGTGGTGCACCAGCTGATCTCTGCGGGCCAATACCGGCGCCATCTGAGCCGTCTCAAGGCCCGGCTGGACAGTGCGTTGGGCCCTGCGCAAAAAGCATTGGCACGCCTGGGCCTCACCGTGCACCCCAGCCCGCCGGGCGGCTATTACCTGTGGGTGGAGTTGCCGCATGGCATCACCGAGCTGGGCCTGGCCCGCAGTGCGGCAGAGCGGGGCATTTTTCTGGCGCCGGGCGCCGTGTTCTTTCCGCAGCGGCAGGGCCAGCAGCAGCCTTTGCAGGCCATGCGCGTGAACGTGGCTTATGCCAATGACGCGCGGTTCTTGCGGTTTCTGCAGGCCGCACTGAAGGCGGCGGGTTGAGGGCTTTTCGCGCCCAGGTTAGAGGTCCGTGCGCAGCTTCCAGATCTCGGGGAACAGCACCACGTCGAGCATCTTGCGCAGGTAGCTCACCCCGCCCGTGCCGCCCGTGCCGCGCTTGAAGCCGATCACGCGCTCCACCGTGGTCACGTGGCGGAATCGCCAGAGGCGGAACGCGTCTTCCAGGTCGGTCAGCTCCTCGCCCAGCTGGTACAGGTCCCAGTGCTTATCCGGGTTGCGGTACACGGTGAGCCAGGCCTGCTCCACCGCATCGTTTTCCACATAGGGCTGTCTCCAGTCGCGCTCGGTGTGGCTGGTGGGCACGGCCAGGCCACGCCGGGCCATCAGGCGCAGGGCCTCGTCGTACAGCGACGGCGCCTCGTACGCCGCCTGCACCTGGGCGAGCAGGTCAGCGCGGTGCTCGTGGGGCTTGAGCATGGCCCGGTTCTTGTTGCCCATCGAGAACTCGATGCAGCGGTACTGGTAGCTCTGGAAGCCGCTGGACTGGCCCAGGTACGGGCGCATGGCGCTGTACTCGGGCGGCGTCATGGTGGCCAGCACGTCCCAGGCGTGCACCAGCTGCTCCATGATCTTGCTCACGCGCGCCAGCATCTTGAAGGCGGGCGGCAGCTCGTCGCGCGCAATGTGGCCGATGGCCGCGCGCAGCTCGTGCAGCATCAGCTTCATCCACAGCTCGCTGGTCTGGTGCTGCACGATGAACAGCATCTCGTCGTGCGCGGGCGACAGCGGCTTTTGCGCGGTGAGGATGGCGTCGAGCTGCAGGTAGTCGCCGTAGCTCATGCTTTGGCTGAAGTCGAGCTGGGCGCGCTCCTCGTGCACGATGGATTCGGGCAGGGCGGCAGACGCCGGGTTATTGCCATCAGCAGGGGTTTGCGAGAATGGGCACATGGTGGTTTGCCTTTCCGATCAGGTGACGGCGTGCGTTTGGTTGAACTCAGGCTTTTGCCACTCGCCACTCTCCAGCACCTGGCGCAGGTGCTCCACGGCGTTCCACACGTCTTCAAAGCCCAGGTACAGCGGCGTAAAGCCAAACCGCAGGATGTCCTTGTGGCTGCCCGTGCCGCCATCGCCCTTGCGGAAGTCGCCAATCACGCCGCGCGCAATCAGCGCCTGCACGATGGCATAGGCACCGCTGCCCTGGCCGCCCACGCCCGCGCCTTCGTCGCGCGTCAGGCACACCTGTGAGCCGCGCTGGGCATGCTCGCGCGGCGTGGCCAGGCCCAGGCCGTGGCCTGCGCAGCGCTCTTCCACCAGCTGGATGAACAGGTCAGTGAGCGCCAGCGACTTGGCGCGCAGCGCGGCCATGCCGCCCAGGCTTTGTGCGGCGGTGAACACATCCAGCCCGCATTGCAGGGCCGACAGGCTGATGATGGGCTGTGTGCCACACAGGTATCGCGTGATGCCCGGTGCGGGCTGGTAGTCGGGCGTGAAGGCAAACGGTGCGGCATGGCCCCACCAGCCGGACAGCGGTTGCCAGAAGCGGCTGGCATGGCGCGGGTGCACCCAGGCAAACGCCGGTGCGCCGGGGCCGCCGTTCAGATACTTGTAGCCGCAGCCAATCGAAAAATCTGCGCCTGCGCCGTTCAGATCGACCGGCACCGCGCCCGCGCTGTGCGCCAGGTCCCACACGCACAAAATGCCCTGGGCATGCGCTGCGGCGGTGATGGCGGCCATGTCGTGCATGGCGCCGGTGCGGTAGTTCACGTGCGTGAGCATCAGCACAGCCACGTCGTTGGTGAGTGCTGCGGTGATCTCTTCGGGCTCCACCAGCACCAGCTCCAGGCCGCGCTCCTTGCACAGGCCTTCGGCAATGTAGAGGTCGGTGGGGAAGTTGCTGCGCTCGCTCACGATGCGCTTGCGCGCGGGGCTGTCTTCGCGCGCGATGTTCAGCGCCGCGCTCAGCACCTTGTAGAGGTTGATGGAGGTGCTGTCGGTGCACACCACTTCATCCTGGCCTGCGCCGATCAGCGGGGCCAGCTGGTTGCCCAGGCGCTGGGGCAGGTCGAACCAGCTGGCGGTGTTCCACGATTTGATGAGGTCGGTGCCCCATTCGCGGGTGACCACATCGGCCACGCGCGCGGCGGCGGCCTTGGGGGCCACGCCCAGCGAGTTGCCGTCCAGGTAGATCACGCCCGGGGGCAGGGCGAAGTGGCCGCGCAGCGGCGCGAGGGGGTCTTGCGCGTCGAGCGCGCGGCAGTCTTGCAAGGTGGTGGTCATGGTGTTCAGAGTGGTTTGCTTCTGTTTTGATAGCTATTGGCGCTTGATGGACGAGCGGTGGAGGCCAAAAAAGCTTGAAATTTTTGGGCTACAGCGCCCGCAGCACGGCGCGCACGGGCGATGCGTCGGCCGTGGTCAGCTTGAGCGGCAGGGCAATGAGTTCGTAGTCGCCCTCGGGCACGGCGTCGAGCACCAGGTTTTCGAGCACGCGCAGGCCCCGGCGGCGGATGACCTGATGGCTGTCGAGCGTCTTGCTGTCGGCCGGGTCGATGCTGGCGGTGTCGATGCCCACCAGCAACACGCCCAGGTCGGCCAGGCGTTCGATGGTGCCGGGGGCGTAGGCGGCCAGCTGGGCATCCCAGCGGTCCACGGGCATGTGTTCGTAGGTGCGCACCAGCACGCGCTGCGGCAGGGAGCCGTTCACCGCGTGGGCAATGTGTTCCCAGGTGATCAGCGGGCCGCAGCCGATGGCGTGGATCACGCGGCAGGGGCCCAGAAAGGCGTCGAGCGACACGTCACCGATGGTGGCGCCCTGTGCGTCGTAATGCAGCGGCGCATCGGCGTGCGCGCCCACATGGGGCGACATCGTGATCGCGCTCACGTTGACCGGGCAGCCCGGGCCGATGGTGGCGCACCACTGCTGGCTGTAGGCCGTGTCGCCGGGGAACACGGGGCTGCCTGCGTGCACGGGCGGCGAGATGTCCCAAAGCTGGCGGGCGGTGGGGGAGGAAGGCGTTGACATGGGACAAAGTTTGCATGTCCCGAAAAACCCGTGGTGTCGGTTATTTCCAACACCTGGCCGATTTTTTGTTGAAGCCTAAACTATTTTGATGCGGCAGTAGCCCGGCTGCTGGAGGGTGTCACTTCAGAAGCCGGTGCCTTCCGCCAGCGGCGCCAGCCCGTGCCGCGCACGCGCCTTGTGGCAGGCGTAGTCGCCCGCCGAGAACTCGCGGCAGGGCGCCGGGCGCAGTTCGTAGATGCTGCACGCCACCTGCTGGCCCACCTGGCCGGTGAGCGCGGCGCAGCGGATCGGCACCTGCTCCGTGCCCCGCATGCGGCAGGTGCTGCCGTTCACATCCAGGGCCAGACCGTCGGGTACGGTGCCGCCCATCGCCTGCATTTCATATACGGCAAAGTCCACGCGAAAGCTGGCGCAGCAGGCGCCGCAGCTCAGGCACGGGTGGGTGGAATCGGCGGTGGTCATCGTGGTCGCGTCGTCGGACATGCGGGGCGGGCGGTGGGCCTACGGCGGGGCCGTCAGGCGCTGTGCGGGAGGGGAATGCTAACGAAAAAGCCCACGCCCCGGCCGTTCAGGCCCGCACCGATCTGCACCTGCCCGCCCATGCGCAGCATCGCCTGCCGCACGATGGCCAGGCCCAGGCCCGAGCCGTTGGCGGCATGGCCCAGGCCCCGGTAGAAGCGCTCGAACACATGCGATTGCTCGGTGGCCGCGATGCCCGGCCCGTCGTCCTGCACCGACAGGTGCAGCGCCGTGCCCTCGCGCCACAGTGCCACCGCCACGTTGCCGCCGTCAGGCGTGTAGCGCACCGCGTTGTCGATGAGGTTGTGGGCGATGGATTCGAGCGCAGGCTGGTCTAGCCGGGCGGGCAAGGTGTCGGGCGCGTCCAGCGACAGCTCGATCTGCCGCTCCATCGCCTGCGGCGCGGCCTGCGCCAGCGCGCCACGCAGCCATTGCGCCACGTCCAGGTCACGCGGTGCGGGGCGCTGTGCGTCGTCCAGCGCGGCCAGGTCGAGCAGTTGCTGTGCCAGGTGCGAGGTGCGGGCGATGGCCTGCTCCAGGTGCGCCTGGGCCTGCATGCGTTCCTCTTCGCTAGGCGAGCGGGCCATCACGTGGGCCTGGGCAGTGATAACGGCCAGCGGCGTGCGGATCTCGTGCGCAGCGTCCTGCACAAAGGCGCGCTCGCGCTCCACCTTCTGGCGCAACTGGGCCAGAAAGTGGTCGAGCGACTGTTCCAGTGGCTTGAGCTCGCGGTGGCGGGCGCGGAAGCCAACGGGCTGCAGATCGTCCTTGTCCCTGCGGGCGATGAGGTTTGCCAACTGCTGCAGCGGGCGCAGGCCGTTGCGCACTGACAGCCACACGGGCAGCAGCACGAAGGGGGCGGCCAACAGGAGATAGGGCACCAGGTAGCGGCCGTTGTAGGCCAAGTAATCCACATCCGTCCGCTTGTTATCGACAATGCGCAGTGTCCAGCGGGCGTTGTGGCCGACGTAGATCCGATAGGGCTTGCCCTGCACGACGGATTCGGAAAGGGCAGAGCCTTCTTGCAGAGCAGGCAGTGGGATGTCCAGCTCTTGAAGACCTGCGGGGGAATAGACCACCTGCCCTGTGGCGCTGTTGCGCAGCTCATGCATCGATGCGCCCGGCAGCAGGCCAATCTGGCGACGGCGGATGTTGGTCCAGTGGTTGGTGGCCGCTACGGCCGCAGCGGCCTGCGCCGGGTCCGTGATCGGGGTGAGCGACTCGAGCAGCGCGTCGCCGTACTTCAGCAGCCCCGGGTCGTTGGTGATGGCCTGCTTGTAGTTGAAGTAGTTGTAGCCCAGCAGCACAGCCCACACCAGCACAAACGCCACGGTGACGGACAACACGCTGCGTCGCACCAGCGTGGGCTCGGCCAGCCGACGCCATGTCGCGCGCAACTGGCGGGGCGTACGGCTGCCGGTGCTCGGGGGGAAGGCGGGGGTGCTCATGCTCATGCCTGCAACAGATAGCCCACGCCGCGCACGGTGCGGATCAGCTCCGCACCGATCTTGCGACGCAGGTTGGACACATGCACTTCGATGGCGCCAAAGTCCACGGGCTCGCCCAGCGGGTCCAGCCGCTGCGAGAGCAGGCTTTTGGACACCACCACCCCCGGCTCGCGCGCGAGTTCCAGCAGCAGCTGGAACTCGCGCGGTGACACATCCAGCACCGTGCCATTGCGCTGCACGGCATGGCGCCGCGGCTCGATCACCAGCTCGCCCAGCACCCAACGCTCGCTGGCCTGGCGGGCGCTGCGGCGCAGCACGGCGCGGAGGCGCGAGAGCAGTTCGGCCGTAGCAAAAGGCTTGACCACGAAATCATCGGCTCCGCCATCCAGCCCGGCCAGCCGGTCTTCCACGGCCGAGCGCGCGGTGATCACGATGATGGGCACCTGCTCGCCCTGCGCCCGCCAGCGCGCCAGCAGGTCGAAGCCGCTGCCGTCGGGCAGCGTCAGGTCCAGCAGCACGCAGTCGATGGTGGTGGCATCGACAGTGGCCGGGGCATCCACCGTGCGGCGCAGCCATTCGCTGGTCAGGCCCTCCACCTTCAGCGCGGACTGCAGCGCGCGGCCCAGGTCCAGATCGTCTTCGATGAGCAGGATGTGCATGGGGTGCGATTGTGGCGGGTGCTGTGGCGCCTGCGCGCTGTTTGAAGCGGTGCCTTTGGCTGGCGTTAAGGCTGTGGTTTGCACAATGTCAGCGGGCGCAGCCCAACGTGACTCGCGCACCGACGTTTGAGGGAGAAGAAGAATGAATGGAAGAAGCTGGGGAGGATGCTCTTGTGGGTGATGACCAATCGACGATGAATTTATCGGCCCCTTCTGGGTTGGTGCTGCGGCCGTTTTGTGGCCCATCGGACTTCCCGGCCATGGTCGAGGTGGCCAATGCCAGCTTTGATGCAGACGGGGTGCTCGCACGCCGCGCGCCCGAAGACCTGGCAAGCGACTACGCCGCCTTCACCAACTGTGATCCGTATCACGACGCAATCATGGCCGAGCTGGATGGCGAGCTGGTGGGCTATGGCCGGTGCTGGCGGTTTACCCAGGCCGACGGGTTGACGCTGCACGCGCAAATCGGTTTTGTGCCCGGGCGTTGGCGCGGGCGCGGCATTGGTCGTGTGCTGCAAGGTTGGATTGAGCAGCGGCACCACATCGTGGCAGCGCAGCAGCCGGGCGGCCCGCACGTGCACCATGCCTATGTGCAGCAAGGCGAGGAAGCGCGCGCGAAACTGCTGGAGGCCAGAGGCTATGCGCCGATGCGGTATTTCTTTGAAATGCTGAACACAGAACTGCAGGCTGCGCCGGACTTTCCCCTGCCGCAAGGGCTGGAACTGCGGCCCGTTTTTCCAGAGCACTACCGCGCCATCTGGGACGCTCACCACACTGCGTTTGAAGACCACTGGGGCATGGCACCGCCGTTGCCTCGTGATTACGACACCTGGCTGGAGAGCCGGATTTTCCAGCCCTCGCGCTGGCAGGTGGCGTGGGACGGCAATGAGGTCGCAGGCCAAATCCGCACGTATATCAACGAGGATGAGAACCGCCATCTGTCACGGCGCCGGGGCTACACCGAGTTCATCAGCGTGGGGCGCAAGTGGCGCAGACGCGGTCTTGCAAGGGCATTGATCGCCCGCAGCCTCCGCCTGTTGGCCGACGAAGGGATGGCCGAGTCGGCGCTGGCGGTGGACGGTGAGAACCTGACAGGCGCTAATCGTGTGTATGCGGACTGCGGCTTTCAGGTGGTCAAGCGCAACACGATTTATCGAAAGTTGCTAGCGGTGTGAGCGCCGTTGCTGAAACAGTGCCTCACTGGCAAAGCCCTCCTGGATCCATCCAACCTTGCTTGTTGGGTGCGTCGCATTTGGGGCAATGTGCAAACGCGGCCTTTGGCAGACCTTAAGGCAACACTTTGCACAATCACTACATTCACAATTCAACAATCCGGGGAGATGGGTATGGCGCAGCAGCAGGGCACAAAAAGAACAGCATTGCGATGGTGGAGCGGCGGCATGGCATTGTTCGGCTTGCTGGTCTTGGTGGGCTGTGCCAGTGGTCCCACACACCCGTCGTTAGCAGGTGCCCAGCTGCCCGAGCTGATCCCGGTGCGCGACTTTGTGGCCAGCCGCCAGTCCACGGGCGGCTACCAGGTGTCGCCCGACGGCAAGCGCATCGCGTGGTTCGGCACTGACGGGGTGGTGCCTGCGATCTGGGTGCGCTCCATCGACGGCAGCGATGCCAAGGCGTTTCGCATCCGTGCGCGTTCCGTGCGCTTCAGTGCCGACAGTCGCTGGCTGAGCATCACCGCAGACCCGACCGGCGACGAGAACACCCGCATTTACGTGGGGCGTGTGGATGGCGCCGATACGGATTTGCGTGAATTGATGCCCGCACAGCGCTCGGTCGTGCATCTGGCCGAGGTGGTGGAGGGCTCCTCCGACTTCATCGTCACCTCCAACCTGCGCGACAAGAAGGTGTTTGACCTGTACCGCGTAAACCCGGCGGGCGGCGCCCCGGTGCTGCTGGTCACCAACCCCGGCAACGTCACATGGTGGGGGGTGGACCGAACCGGGCAGCTGCGCGCCCGCGCGCAGATCCAGGGTGACCAGACGCTGGTCGAGCGCTTGGGCGCGGAGCCCGGCAGCTGGCTCACCATCACGCAACGCAGTCGCTGGGACACGCTGAACATCTTTGGCCTGCACGATGAAGGGCGCAAAGCCTGGGCGGTGTCCAACCGAGGGCGCGACAAGCTGGCGCTGGTGCGGCTGGATATGACTACGGGCGCCGAGGAAGAACTGTTTGCTTCTGCCGAGGTGGATCTGGACAACGTGACGCTCAGCCGCCGCACGCGTGAACCGCTGGTGGCTTACTACATGCCGGGCTATCCACAGCGCAAGGTGTTCGACCCGTGGCTGGCAGAGCGGTTGTCTGCGTTGGCTGGGGATAAGCCGGCGGACGTGCGCGTGGTCAGCGCCGATGATTCCGACCGCGTGCTCACGGTGGCCGTTGCCACCGACCGGGGCGCGCGCACCTACCTGCTGCGCGATGGGCAAGAGCCGCAGTTTCTGGGAGAGACCCGCCTGAGCCTGATCGCGCACGCCCTGTCGTCGTCCGAACTCATCACCTACACGGCACGGGACGGCCTGCCCATCCACGGCTACCTCACTTTGCCTGCGGGCGTAGAGCAGCCGCGCCAGCTGCCCATGGTGCTACTGGTGCACGGCGGGCCGTGGGCGCGAGACCGCTGGGGCGACACCGCCCCCAGCCGCGCGCTGCAGCAGTTTCTGGCCAACCGGGGCTACGCGGTGCTGCAGGTCAACTACCGGGGCTCCAGTGGCTATGGCCGCGCGCACATGGAAAAAGCCATGGGCGAGTTCGCGGGCCGCATGCACGGCGACCTGGTCGATGGCGTGCGCTGGGCTGTAGAGCGCGGTGTGGCCGACCCGGCGCGCGTTGCGATTTATGGAGCCAGCTATGGGGGTTACTCGGCACTGGTGGGCGCGACTTTCACGCCCGAAGTCTTTGCCTGTGCGGTGGATGTGGTCGGCGTGACGGACATTGCCCGCCTGCTGGAAGCCGCGCCGCCCTACTGGGAGTTGGGCTTGCCGTGGTGGCACCGCTACGTGGGCAACCCCGCCGTGCCGGCAGACCGCGCGCGCATGGACGCCAAGTCGCCCCTGCACCGCGCTGAACATGCGCAAAAGCCCATCCTCATCATGCACGGCGTGAACGATCCGCGCGTGAAGCTGGAGCAGTCCGAATGGATGGTGGCGGCGCTGCGCAGAGCGGGTAAAGACGTGGAGTACGTCACCTTCAAGGGCGACGGCCATGGCAACCAGAAATGGACCAACAACCTCACCATGTACCGAAAAACCGAGGACTTCCTGGCCAAATGCCTGGGCGGGCGTACGAGCGGATTTGACTATTACCAGTTGGGGGCGTGGGCGTTCTGATCCGCGGTCATCGCGCCGCAACCATGTAGGAGGCGATATGGCGCAGCGAACAGATGTGAGTCGGCGTCTGCTGTGCCGAACGGTGGCTTTGGCCCTGGGTGCCATCGTCATCGGCAGCGCAGCAGCCCAATTCGGCGCGCCAGCGCCGGCGGTGCGTGAAGAGGGTGCGGCGCCTGCGGCACCGGTGTTCACCCGCGCGCGCCTGGTGTCTGTCGGGCCAAAGGTCGGGAACAAGCTCTATGTCCGCTTGAAGCTGCTGCCCCTTGCGACACTTCCCTTCACGACACAGACCTTTCGGGTGATGGATAGTGCGTTGCTGGCCAACATTCCCGAGGGCAGCTGGGTGAAGTTCACTGCCCAGTATATGGACGGTGAGAACACGGTGACTTCCATACAGGTGGCGGACGAATGCAAGCGCTTTCAGCCGTGCGACTGAGGTTCACGCATAGATTTTTCCGTCCTGCAGAGCCTTCAATGCGTTGCTGAGATTGCTACGCGCTTGCGCCTCAAAGCGCTGCACAAAAAAATCCGTGCCGTAGATGCGCGGCCGGTCAAGAAACCCCTGCAGCACCCCGCTGCGCCCCGCTACGTAAAGTGGCCAGCGTACAAAAAAGTATTCGCGCCGCACATTGCGTTCGAACTGGCGGTACACCGCGTCACTCTGGCCGAGGATCGCCAGGTCGATGTCGACCACCCACTGTGCATCGCCCGTGAGTGGGCCGGGGGTGTGGCGGGTGTCGAGGATGTGCTGGTGCACGGTTTGCGCCAGCGTGGGGGGTAGGCCCTGGCCCAGGATGAAGCGGCTTGCCCAGTCGGCGCTGCGCTCTTCGTTGTGTTTGCTCCACGGCCAGTAAATGGCATCGTGATACCACAGGGCCAGCGCAACAGCGTGGGGGTTGTCGAGTGCGCCGGGTTGCTGATCCTGCACCACGTGCCAATGCCGCAGGCAGGCCCAGAGGTGGGTGGTGTCGTGGTAGGCGCGCGGCCAGCGAGCCCAACTGAGCACAAGCCGTCGCCCCTCTTTACGCCACGCCGGTGTATCCCGGCCGAGTGCTTGGCCCAGCGATGCCCAGTGTGCCAGCAGTTCAGCGCTGTGGGCGGGCTGGCGACGCCAAGGCATGGAGAGCCAAAAAATCAGGCTATGCGGCCGAGCAGAAGGTACTCCATGAGTGCCTTCTGCACGTGCATCCTGTTTTCTGCCTCATCCCACACCACCGACTGCGGCCCGTCGATCACATCCGCCTCGACTTCCTCGCCCCGGTGCGCAGGCAGGCAGTGCATGAACAGCGCATCAGGCTTGGCGGCGGCCATCATCTCGGCGTCTACACACCAGTCGGCAAACGCCTTTTTGCGCTCTTCGTTTTCTGCCTCGTAGCCCATGCTGGTCCACACATCGGTAGTGACCAAGTCGGCGCCTTGGCAGGCTTCAAGCGGGTTGCTAAAAAATTGATAGCTGCTTGCGCTTGTCCCACCTGCGCCAGCGGCCAATTTCTCATCAATTTCGTAGCCACGGGGTGTGCTCACATGCACCTTGAAGCCCAGCAGCGCAGCCGCCTGCAGCCAGGTATTGGCCATGTTGTTGCCGTCGCCCACCCAGGCCACCGTCTTGCCCTGGATGGAGCCGCGGTGCTCGATGTAGGTGAAGATGTCCGCCAGGATCTGGCAGGGGTGGTATTCGTTCGTCAGACCATTGATGACCGGCACGCGGGAGTTGGCGGCAAAACGCTCGATCTTGGCCTGCTCGTAGGTCCGGATCATCACCAGGTCCACCATGCGGCTGATGACCTTGGCGCTGTCTTCAATCGGCTCGGCGCGGCCCAGCTGGCTGTCGCCGGTGGTCAGGTGCACCACGCTGCCGCCGAGCTGGTACATGCCGGCCTCGAAGCTCACGCGCGTGCGCGTGCTGGCCTTCTCGAAGATCATGGCCAGCGTGCGGTCTACCAGAGGGTGGTGCTTCTCGTAGGCCTTGAACTTCTTCTTGATGAGCGCGGCACGCTCGAACAGGTAGGTGTATTCGTCGGCGGTGAGGTCGTTGAACTGCAGGTAGTGTTTCATGGGCTTGTGTCTCGGTTCCGGCCGATTACTCGGCCAGGATAGCTTTGACCAGCGGGGTCAGTTTGGCGACGATTTCGTCGGCCTCGGTGGTGGTCAGGATCAGCGGGGGGACCAAACGGATCACGCTGTCGGCCGTCACCGACAGGAGCAAGCCGGCTTCGGCAGCGCGGCCAATCAGTGCGCCGCAGGGCTTGTTCAGTTCGATGCCCAGCATCAGGCCCTGGCCGCGAATTTCCTTCACGCCGGGCAGGCTGCCCAGTTCGCGCTGCAGCGCTGCCCGCAGGTGGTCGCCCACCGTGGCCGCATTTTGCAGCAGGCCTTCTTCTTCCATGATGCGGATGGTCTCGACCCCTGCGCGCATGGCCAGGGGGTTGCCACCAAAGGTGGTGCCGTGGTTGCCGGGCTGCAGTACGTTGGCGGCCTTGGGGCCAGCCACCACCGCGCCAATCGGCACGCCCGAGCCCAGGCCCTTGGCCAGGGGCATCACGTCGGGCACGATGCCTGCCCATTGGTGCGCAAACCACTTGCCGGTGCGACCCACGCCACACTGCACTTCGTCAATCATCATGAGCCAGCCGCGCTCGTCGCACAGCTTGCGCAGCTGCTGCAGATATTCCACGCGCATCGAATTGATGCCACCTTCCCCCTGGATGGTTTCAAAGAACACGGCCACCACATTGGGGTTGCCTTCGGTAGCCTTTTTGATGGCCTCGATGTCGTTCATGGGCACGCGGATGAAACCTTCGACCAGCGGGCCAAAGCCGCTGTGGATCTTGGGGTTGCCCGTGGCCGACATGGTGGCAATCGACCGACCGTGGAAGGCCTTCTCGTACACCACGATCTCGGGCTTGGCGATGCCTTTGTCCACGCCGAACTTGCGCGCGATCTTGAGCGCGGCTTCGTTGGCTTCCAGGCCCGAGTTGCAGAAGAACACATTCTGCATGCCCGACAGTTCCACCAGCTTGGCGGCCAGTTGCTCTTGCAGCGGCACGTGGTAGTAGTTGGAGGTGTGGATCAGCTTGGTGATCTGGTCTTGCAGCGCGGGCACCAGCTTGGCGTGGTTGTGCCCCAGCGTGTTCACGGCGATGCCACCCAGACCATCGAGGTATTCCTTGCCGTTCACGTCCCAGACTCGGCAGCCTTGCCCACGGGCCAGCGCGATAGGTACGCGGCCATAGGTGTTCATCACGTGGGGCGAAGCTGCCGGGGTGGTAGCGGTCATGCAGAAATCTCCAGACGGTGCGGTGATGGGTTGGCTTGTGGCCTGTATGAAACCCGAAAAAGCGAAGCACGATTCTAGGGGGAGCCCGGTGCATGGCTGTTGAAGATTGCGCATCACTGCAATGCGGGCACTACCTGAGCTTTGGCCCCTATGTGCAGCCCGACGCAGGGTTTAGGGAGCCAGCTCTTATATAAGAGTTAGAATGTCGCGCTGCGGTGCAGCATGCAGTGATCCTGTGTCTGGCGCGCTCACTACCACTCCAATCCCCGATGGTTTCCCCCTCCTCCAAAGAAGTCTTCATTCAGGGCATCACCCACGATGGGAAAACCTTTCGCCCCAGCGACTGGGCCGAGCGGCTGGCCGGGGTGATGAGCAGTTTCCGCCCCGGCGGAGCGCGCCCTGGCAGCCATCTGAGCTACTCGCCCTGGTGCATTCCCACCACGCTCAATGGCGTGAAATGTGTGGTAGTGCACCGCGATCTGCAGGGCCATGAACCCATGGCCTGGGACTTTGTCATCAATTTCGCGCGCGACAACAATCTGCAGGTGGCTGAAGCCTGCCTGCTGCCCGATCCCCCGTCCTCCAAGCTCTGAGCCGGCTTGTGGCCTGACCGCTTGCGGGCCAGGGGTGTCTTTTTCGGCCTTTGCGCTGGCTCTCTCACGGATTTCAGCATGGGCTGCCCCAAAGCGGGGCCCTCACGCGTCCGGCTCTTTTGGCTCGGCCCTTCCTTCCCGTCCAGAAACGAAAAAACCGCCCGAAGGCGGTTTAATTCGTTTTTCTTTTGCTGGCAGCGCACCCGTTACAAACGGCGAACGGCATATGCCGTTCGGGCTGTTTGCCTGCCGGGGCAGGCGGAGGGGTTGGTTTAGGCGGCTGCCAGTGCCAGGGCTTTCACCTTGGCAGACAGACGGCTCTTGTCGCGAGCAGCCTTGTTCTTGTGGAAGATGCCCTTGTCAGCCACGGTGTCCACCACGGCTTGCATCTTGGCGAACAGTTCGGTCGCCTTGGTCTTGTCGCCAGCCAGAACAGCCTTTTCGACGTTCTTGACAGCGGTACGGTATTTGGAGCGCAGCGAGGTATTCGCAGCGTTGAGCTTGATGTCCTGACGGACGCGCTTGCGGCCCGACGCCAGGCGCGGGTTCTTTTTCTTGGGTTTAGCGGATGCCATGATTTAGTTCCTTGGGTCTGTGGATGATGCCAGCAAAGCCCGCGATTATAGCCCAAGGCTGTTTGTTCATCGCCATGGTGTTCAAAACCGGCGTAGCGCCATCGCTAGCGTACCCCTGGAACTGGCTCTGCCAGGCCACAGGGTGCGTCCCCCTCTGGGGGAAGGCGCGAAGCGGCTCAGGGGGAATACACTCCCGCCCGTGTCACTGTTCAAAGCCGCCTCCACCGTTTCCCTTTTGACCCTTGCCTCCCGCATCACCGGGCTGGTGCGAGAGCTTCTCATGGCTTCCGTCTTTGGGGTTAGTGCCATGACGGACGCCTTCAATGTGGCATTTCGTATCCCCAATCTGTTCCGGCGGGTGCTGGGCGAGGGCGCCTTCAGCCAGGCTTTTGTCCCGGTGCTGTCCGCCACCCGTGCCCAGGAGGGCGAAGAGAGTGCCCGCGCGCTGATCGACCATGTGGGCACCTTGCTGGCATGGACGCTGGTGCTGCTGTGTATTGCTGGCGTGCTGGGCGCCCCCTGGATGGTGTGGGGCATGGCCAGCGGGCTCAAGCAGTCGCCCCAGGGCTTTGACGCCGCCGTCACCATGACGCGCTGGATGTTCCCGTACATCGGCTTCATGTCGCTGGTGGCGCTGGCGGGGGGCATTCTCAATACCTGGAAGAAGTTTGCAGTGCCGGCGGCGTCGCCGGTGCTGCTCAACATCGCACTGATCCTGTCCATCACGGTGGGCGCACCCTGGTTTTCCCGCCATGGCATCGAGCCCATTTACGCCCAGGCGGCGGGGGTGATGCTGGGTGGCTTGCTGCAACTGGCCATCCAGGTGCCTGCGCTGGTGCGCCTGGGGTTGCTGCCGCGCATTGGGGTGCGCTGGGCGGCCATTCGTGCCGCCTGGTCCGACCCCACCACGCGCAAAGTGGCACGGCTGATGCTGCCCGCGCTGCTGGGGGTGAGCGTGGCGCAGATATCCCTGCTGATCAATACGCAGATTGCCTCGCACCTGCCCACAGGCAGCGTGAGCTGGATCACCTACGCAGACCGCCTGATGGAGCTGCCGACCGCGCTGCTGGGCGTGGCGCTGGGTGTGGTACTGATGCCGCAACTGGCCAGCGCCCGCGCCAAGCAGGACGACGACCAGTACTCGGCCATGCTCGACTGGGGGCTGCGCTTGGTGGTGCTGTTGTCCGTGCCCTGCATGGTGGCCTTGCTGGTCTTTTCAGAGCCGCTGGTGGCGGTGCTGTACCACTATGGGGCCTTTGGCGATCAGGACGTGCGCCAAACCACCCTGGCACTCACGGGTTATGGCGTGGGCCTGGTGGGCATTGTGGCCATCAAGGTGCTGGCGCCGGGCTTCTATGCCAAACATGACATGCGTACCCCCATGCTCATTGCGGTGGCGGTGCTGGTGCTGACCCAGTTGATGAACCTGGTGCTGGTGCGTTACCTGCAGCATGCGGCCCTGACGTTGACCATCGGCATTGGCGCACTCATCAATGCCGGTTGGCTGTTGATCGGTTTGCTGCGGCGCGGCAGCTACCGGCCCCTGCCGGGGTGGGGCAAGTTCGCCCTGCAGGTGATCGCTGCGAGCGCCTTGCTGGCCGTGCTGCTGGTATGGGGTGCGCAGCATTTCGACTGGGTGGAAATGAGGGGGCAAACCCTGCAGCGGATAGGGTTGCTGGCGGCGCTCATGGCTGCTGCTGCCGTGCTGTACTTTGGCGCGCTGTGGGCAGCCGGGCTCAAGCTGCGCCAGCTGTTGCGGCGCTGATTTCACCGAAGGCCACAAATGCCCTGTCAAGAAGGGCTTTCTGTCGCTTGACGCCGCCCGCCCCGGCACTTACAACACCACCATGTCACTGAGCTATTCCGTACCCACCTCGCTGGAGTACTTTGCATCGCTGGTGCAAAGCGATGATCACTTCCCGCTGCTGGAGGCAGCGGCCAGCCTGGCGCAGGACGAATACCCTGAGCTCGACATGCAGCAACTGCTGGGCGACATGGATCAGCTGCTTGCGCGCATCAAGCGCCGCCTGCCTGCCGACGCACCTGCGCTGCAGCGCCTGCGTACGCTCAACCAGTTTTTCTTTGTCGACCTGGGCTTTGGCGGCAACATCAATAACTACTACGACCCCGAAAACAGCTATCTCAACGCCGTGCTGCGAACGCGCCGGGGCATCCCCATCAGCCTGGCCGTGTTGTGGATGGAGCTGGCTCAGGGCCTGGGCCTGCATGCCCGGGGCATTGCATTCCCCGGGCACTTCATGGTCAAGGTGCTGCTGCCCAAAGGACAGGTGGTGCTGGACCCGATCTCGGGCCAGTCGCTCAGCCGCGAAGAGCTTGCCGAACGGCTGGAGCCTTACAAGCGCCGCAACGGCCTGGTGGACGACTACGACGTGCCGCTGGGCCTGTACCTTCAGGCGGCCACACCGCGCGACATCATTGCGCGCATGCTGCGCAATCTGAAAGAGGTGCACCGCACGCAGCACGACTGGCAGCGCTTGATCACCGTGCTCGACCGGCTCATCGTGCTGCTGCCTGACGCCTGGGGCGAGCGGCGGGATCGGGGGCTGGCCCATGCCGAGCGGGGCAACACCCTCGAAGCGATGGCCGATCTGGAAGCCTACCTGGCCCACGCCGAAGACGGGCTCGACATCGACCTGATCGCTGACCGGCTGAGCGCGCTGCGCAACGCCAACGGCTGACGCTCAGAACGGCGCGCTGCCTTCTGGCAGTGCCGCCTGCAATTGCGCCACCTGCCGACGCAGCTGGGTGTTCTCTGCCGTCAGTTCTGCCACGCGGGCCCGCAGGGCCTGCAGTTCATCGGCGCCCGCTTCAGCGCCCGGGCTGGCGTCCTTGGCCGCAGGGCTTTCGTCCGATGGCGCTTCTTCGCGTGGCTTGCGCTTGTTGAGTTCGCGCACGCGCTTGGCGGCCTGCTTGAGTTCGTCCTTGCCTGCCACGACGGCTGCCACCTGCTCCTCGGCGGGCAGCGTGGCTACGGCAGCTGCCGCATTGATGGAGATGGTGCCGGACTTCACGGCCGCCACCAGTTCCGGTGCGGCCTGCTTCTGGATTTTTTCGATCATCACCACCTGGCTGCTGCTCAGGCGCGCGGCCTTGGCAATGGCTTCGCGGCTGTCCAGGGGCGAGGGTGCGGGCAGGGCGGCCGCAGCTTCGGGGGTGTCAGGGGTGGTGGCCGCTTCGGTGTCTGCGGCCGTCGTTGCGCGGGCCTTGCGGTCGGCCATGATCTCGCGCTTGCGCAGCGCCAGTACGCCGCGCTGGAAATCCGATACGCTGCGGCGCCCCAGGTGCTGGTCGATCATCCACAGGTGCACGTCTTCCATCGACTGAAAGCGCGGGTTTTGCACGGTCTGGAACGGCAGGCCATGCTTTTGACAGATGCCATAGCGGTTGTGGCCGTCCACCAGCACATCGCCCCACAGCACCAGCGCGTCGCGGCAGCCTTCGGCCAGGATGCTGCGCTCCAGCGCCTCGTGTTCGTCGGGGGTCAGGGGTTCGATATAGGCTTTGAGTTCTTCGTTGACGACGATGTTCATGGCAGGGCAGGCAATCGGGAGCGGGGAAGGGGCGCGATTGTAGAGGCCCCGACAAGAGTCCTGGGCCAGGGCGCCGCCCTGGGCACTACGGGTCTCGCGTGCCCCGCAGCGCCAGCCAGCCCGCTACCGCAGTAAAGGCCGCCACCACGGCCACGATGATCCAGAAGCCATGCCCGTTGTCGGCCAGCGGCACGCCGCCCACGTTCATGCCGAACAGGCCAGCCAGGATGTTGATGGGCAGGGCCAGCACGGTCACCACCGTCAGCACAAAGAGGCTGCGGCTGTTGGCTTCCTGCACGCTGGCTGCGATCTCTTCCTGCAGCAGCTTGATGCGCTCTTGCAGTCCCTGCATGTCGCGCAGCACCACCGAGAACTCTTCCGTGGAGTCGCGCAGCTCCTGCGCATCGTCCGATCCCATCCAGGCCGGTGGATGCTGCAGTAGGCGGAACAACGCCGCAGGCTCGGGCGCCAGCAGCCGCTGCAGGCGCACCAGCAGGCGCCGCAGCACACCCAGGCGTGCGCGTTTGTGGTCCAGGCGCCCGGCCAGCAGCGCGTCTTCCACGTCGTCGATGCGCTGGGTCACGCCGCGCACGATGTCCACCAGACCCGAGGCCTGCGTGCGCATCAGCTCGGCCAGCAGGGCCACGCTGGAGCAGGGCGCATTGCCGCTGCGCACGGCGGTGCGCAGTGCGTCCACCGACCGCAACGGGCGTGTGCGCCCAGTCACCATCAGGTGCGGCGCCACGCTGGTCCACAGGGTGGCGATGTCCGAGGGCTCGAACGCAAAGTCAAAGTGTGCGTCGTTGAGCACCGCGATCAGCGTGTCGTCGTCGCGCTCGATGCGGGTGGACACAGAACGGTCCTTGAGCGCGTCAAAAAAAGCTTCGGGCAGGTCGGCATGCCGCTCCATCCAGCGCACGGCCTGCGCGTGGCTGAGGTTGAAATGCAGCCACAGGAACTGCCCTTGCGGTGCGGCTCCTGATGGAATGCTTGCCAACCACTGCGCCGCCTGCACGGTATCGACCTCGCGCGGCGCGGTGTTTGCGGCGAGCAGGTAGCCGCAGATGAGCCCGGCGGCATCACCCCCATAGTTCAGGCTGTTGCCTGCAGGCGCAGCGTTGGGGCGGTGGGGGGCGGGGGGAGCGGAGGGCACGGGCCTGCATCCTGGCTGCTGCACATGACGTGGCTGTGACAGATCACACCCGTGTCACGGTCCTGTCACTTGGCGGTACCACCATGGCGCCATCTTTTTTTGCACCGCCGGACGGCACAATGTTCCACAGCAACACCCTTGACACCCAGGAGCTGATGCAGCGCATCGCCAACGACCTCATCGACAGCTACGACGAAGAGCTGGAGCTGGAGATCGAGGACCGCAATGTGGACGACATCGGCGCGCCGCAGCCCACCGATCGCCTGGCGCGCCAGCAGTATTTCAAGGATCTGTTCCAGTTGCAGGGTGAACTCGTCAAGCTGCAGGACTGGGTGCAGCACAGCCGCCAGAAGGTGGTGATCCTGTTCGAGGGGCGCGATGCAGCCGGCAAGGGCGGCGTGATCAAGCGCATCACCCAGCGTCTGAACCCGCGCGTGGCCCGTGTGGCGGCACTGCCTGCGCCCAACGACCGCGAGCGCACCCAGTGGTACTTTCAGCGCTATGTGGCGCACCTGCCTGCGGCCGGCGAGATGGTGCTGTTTGACCGCAGCTGGTACAACCGTGCGGGCGTCGAGCGGGTGATGGGCTTTTGCACCGACGACGAATACGAAGAGTTCTTCCGCACCGTGCCTGAGTTTGAAAAGATGCTCGTGCGCTCGGGCATCACACTCGTCAAATACTGGTTCTCCATCACCGACGAAGAGCAGCATCTGCGCTTTCTGGGCCGCATCCACGACCCGCTCAAGCAGTGGAAGCTCAGCCCCATGGACCTGGAAAGCCGCGTGCGCTGGGAGGCCTACACCAAGGCCAAAGAGACGATGCTGGAGCGTACCCACATCCCTGAGGCGCCTTGGTGGGTCGTGCAGGCGGTGGACAAGAAAAAGGCCCGCCTCAATTGCATCGCCCACCTGCTGTCGCAACTGCCCTACCAGGACGTGCCCCACCCGACCGTGGTGCTGCCCGAGCGGGTGCGCAACCCTGAATACCTGCGCCAGCCGGTGCCCGCGAGCATGTACGTGCCCGAGGTGTATTGAAGAATTGCTATTAAATTTATAGCTATCTGCGCTTGTCTATCAAACGCTAGCGGCCAAAATCAGCGCGCCAACTCCTCTCGCACGGCCGCGACTTGCCGGCGGGAGACCGCCAGCAATTCGGTGGACCCCTGCAGCCGCACCGCCCAGCCTTCGCCCTCTTCGGGGTCGTAGTGTTTCTCCAGTGCGCGTACTGCGCGGCGGGCCACGAGCGCATTGCGGTGGATGCGCAGGAAGCGCGGGGCGAACTTGGTTTCTATCTCGCTGAGCGAGCCGTCCATGATGTAGCTGCGGGTGGTGGTGCGCACGGTCACGTACTTCTGCTCGGCCTTGAAGTACAGCACCTCGGCCAGGGGCAGGCGTTCGGTGCGGCCCCGGTCCTGGATCAGCAGGGTTTCGCCTTCGGGCAGGCTGGGCGCCTGGGCGGGTGCGGAAGGGCGTGCGCTGCGCTGCGCCTTGGCCAGTGCCTGCTGCAAGCGTTCGCGGCGCACGGGCTTGGTCAGGTAGTCGGTGGCGTCCAGCTCGAACGCGCTCACGGCGTGGTCGGCGTGGGCCGTCACAAACACCACCGCCGGGGGCTGGGGCAGGGTCTGCAGTGTGTGGGCCAGGGCCAGGCCGTCCTGGCCGGGCATGTGGATGTCGAGCAGCACCAGGTCAAAACCCCGTCCGCCCGTGGGGCCCAGCAGTGCCATGGTTTCGCTCGCGTTGGAGGCCTCGGCCACCGTCATGCGCTGAGCGGGCTGGGCCTGGGCGCAATCGGCCAACAGGGTCCGCAGGCGGCTGCGCGCAAGGGCTTCATCGTCAACGATCAGGATGTTCATGGTCTCTCAAGGGGCTGTTGTTGTCGTTGGGGCTGTCCACCATGCGGCGCTGCAACGGCGCCGCGCGGCTGCCATGGCGGTTGCCGGGGTTGCCAGAACTGCGGCGCGCGGGCGGCGCTGTGCTGCGCCCACCCCGGGGGCGGGGCTGGGGGGCGGGGGCGGGCAGGGTAATGCGCACCTGGTAGAGGCCATCCTGCACGCCAGCGGTGAACTCGCCCTGCACATCGTGCAGCAGCGCCAGCCGCGCACGTACATTGGCCAGCGCAATGCCGTGGCCGCGGGGCGCGGTGTCCTCTCCATTGCCATGGCCGTTCTTGCCTTCCTTGGGGGGAAGGGTGTTGGTGATGCGCACCACCACACGGCTGCCGCGCAGCTCGGTCAGCACGCGGAGCTTGCCACCCCGGTCGCTGGGCTCCACGCCGTGTTTGACGGCGTTTTCCACCAGGGGCTGCAGCAGCAGCGGGGGCAGGCGGGCGCCATCGGTGCGGGGGTCCAGGTTCCACTGCACCTGCAGGCGTTTGCCAAAGCGCACCTCTTCGATGCCCAGGTAGCGGCGCGCGAGCGTGATTTCTTCGGCCAGCGTGGTCGATTCACCCTGCTCGATGAGGGCGACCCGAAACAGGTCGGACAGGTCTTCCAGCAGCGATTCGGCCTTGGCCGGTTCTTCGCGCACCAGCGCGATGGCGCTGTTGAGCGTGTTGAACAGAAAATGGGGGCGGATGCGTGACTGCAGCTCCGTCAGGCGCGCCGTGGTGGCCGCGGGCGTGCGGCCCCGCGCGCGCAGCACCAGCGCTGCCACCAGCATGGCTGCCAGCAGCGCACCCGTGGCGGCGCTGGCCAGCCAGGGGGCCGAGGTGGGCTGCGCCACCAGCGCCAGCATGCCGCAGGCATAGGCCCCGGCCAGGGCACCCAGCAGCACGCCCGCCAGGTATTGCTGCACGGTGGTCAGGCGCTGCAGCACGGTCTTGAGGCTGCAGGCCGTGACCAGCCACAGCAGCGTGGCGGGCAGCGCACCGCCCGTCAGCAGCGCCAGGGTGGCCAGCCATTCCACAGGGTTGCCCGCCCCATACATCGCGCCCACGCCCACCACCAGCTCCACGAACAGCACGGCCCGCAGCACCACGCCCACCTGGCAGGCGTCAAACACCAGGGCCCGCCCGCGCGGCGGCTGCCCGCCCGGCCCGGCGCCAGCGGCCGCCCGCACGCTGCGCGCAGACCTTTCTGGCGGGCCAGAATCGGGCAGCGGGGGCTGGGTCGATAAAATTTGCGTGTTTTGCATTGCGGCGCCCGGGTTGTCCGGGTGTCTGAACCTCCGGATTATTGCCCTCCTTATGTCCAAAGCCCAAGCCACCAGCGCTGACTCTGCGCCGTCCCACAACCAGCTCGACACCAAGGCCCAGGCCTGGTCAGCGTTGTTTTCCGAGCCCATGAGCGACCTGGTCAAGCGCTACACCTCCAGCGTGTTCTTCGACAAGCGCCTGTGGCAGGCCGATATTGCAGGCAGCCTGGCACATGCCGAGATGCTCGCCGCGCAGGGCATCATCTCTGCCTCCGACCACGCCTCCATCCAGCGCGGCATGGCGCAGATCACGCAAGAGATCGAATCCGGCGCGTTCGAATGGAAGCTGGACCTTGAAGACGTACACCTGAACATCGAAGCCCGCCTGACCCAGCTGGTGGGCGACGCTGGCAAGCGCCTGCACACCGGCCGCAGCCGCAACGACCAGGTGGCCACGGACGTGCGCCTGTGGCTGCGCGGCGAGATTGATTTGATCGGCGACCTGCTCAAAGAGCTGCAGGTGTCGCTGGTGGATGTGGCCGAGCAGAACGTCGAGGTGATCCTGCCCGGCTTCACCCACCTGCAGGTGGCTCAGCCGGTGAGCTTTGGCCACCACATGCTCGCCTATGTGGAAATGTTCAAGCGCGATGCCGAGCGCATGGCCGACGTGCGCCGCCGCACCAACGTGCTGCCCCTGGGGTCTGCGGCCCTGGCCGGCACCACCTACCCGCTGGACCGCGAGCGCGTCGCAAAAACCCTGGGCATGGAGGGCGTGTGCCAGAACAGCCTGGACGCCGTGAGCGACCGCGACTTCGCCATCGAATTCACCGCCGCCGCCAGCCTGTGCATGGTGCACGTGAGCCGCTTGAGCGAAGAACTCATCATCTGGATGAGCCAGAACTTCGGCTTCATCAAGATCGCCGACCGCTTCACCACCGGCTCTTCCATCATGCCGCAGAAGAAGAACCCCGACGTGCCGGAACTGGCGCGCGGCAAGACCGGCCGCGTGGTGGGCCACCTCATGGGCCTCATCACCCTGATGAAAGGCCAGCCCCTGGCCTACAACAAGGACAACCAGGAAGACAAGGAGCCACTGTTCGACACCGTGGACACGCTCAAAGACACACTGCGCATCTTTGCCGAGATGGTGGGCGGCCAGATGAACCCCGCCACGGGCCAAAAGGAAGGCGGCATCACCGTGAACGCGCAAGCCATGGAGCAGGCTGCCCTCAAGGGCTACGCCACGGCCACCGACCTGGCCGACTACCTGGTGAAAAAGGGCCTGCCCTTCCGCGACGCGCACGAAACCGTGGCCCATGCGGTGAAGGCGGCCACCTCGCACGCGTGCGACCTGTCGGAGCTGCCTTTGACGGTGCTGCAGGGCTTTCACCCCGCCATCGAGAAGGATGTGTACGAGTGCCTGAGCCTGCGTGGCTCGCTCAACGCCCGCAACACGCTGGGGGGTACGGCCCCCGCGCAGGTGCGCCTGCAGTTGGAGCGCCATCGCGCACGCCTGGCCTGATTTTTGCGGTGCCCATTGCACATCCTTTTGGAGCTTTTGCCATGACCCCATCCCGCCGCAGCCTGTTGTCCCGTCTTTTGCGCACCAGCGCCTTTCTGGGGGCTGCGCTGACCGTGGGGCTCGCGTCGGCGCAGTCGGCCAAGCCCATTCGCCTGCTGGTGGGGTTCCCGCCCGGCGGTGGTTCGGACGCCATTGCGCGCACCTTGTCCGAGAAGCTCAAGGACGAACTGGGCGTGCCAGTGGTGGTGGAAAACCGCCCCGGCGCCGGGGGCCAGATTGCGGCCCAGGCGCTCAAAGCCGCAGTGCCCGATGGGACCACGCTGTTCATCACGCACGACCACACCATCTCCATCCTGCCCCAGGTGGTCAAGAACGCTGGCTTCGACCCGGTGCGCGACTTCGTTCCCGTCGGTGGCTTTGCCACCTTTGTGAATGCATTTGCCGTCTCGGGCGGCACGCCCGCCAAGTCGTTCGGCGACTACGTCAACTGGGTGCGCACGGCGGGCCAGGGCAAGGGGGCCGTGGGTATCCCGGCGCCAGCTTCCACCCCCGAATTCCTGGTCAAGCTGATCGGGCAGAAGTACCAGATCGACCTGGTGTCCGCCCCCTACCGGGGCAGCGCGCCCATGATGGCCGACATGCTGGGCAACCAGATCGGTGCAGGCGTCGCCTCGGTGCAGGATTTCATCGAGAACCACAAGGCGGGCAAGGTGCGCGTGGTGGGCGTGCTCGGCACCAAGCGCCAGGCCGCCATGCCCGATGTGCCCACGTTCGACGAAATGGGCCTCAAGGGCTTTGAAGACCTGCCGTACTACGGCATCTACGCCCCCACCGGCACACCGCAGAAGTTCATCACCGAGTTCTCCATCGCCCTGTCCAAGGTGGTGTCGATGCCGGATGTGCGCGAGCACCTGACGGCCATGGGCCTCACGGTGGGCTACATGACACCGCAGCAGCTGGCCACCCGCCAGGCGGCCTACACCGAGGCTTGGACGCGCATCATCAAGACCAGCGGGTTTGTGGCGCAGTAGGCCAGGGCGTGATTGGTGTGGTCATTCGAGCGGATGCCGCTGCATCCTCCAGTTCCTGAGAACGGTCGAATTGCGGAAATTCAAACTGCGGATTCACGTGCTGCAGATTTCTAAGGCTGGGCCGGGCCTTTGAATTGGTGCGCCGCAAAAGCCGTGACCCGGTCAAAGCGCTCCTCGGGCAGGGTGTCCAGAGTCTGTTGCGGGCGCGGGGCCTGCAGACGTTCATTCTCATCGGCGCGATGGCTTTTTCATGGCAGTGTCTGTGCCGTCGCGGCGGGTGCCTTTTGGGGCTGTGGCCGAGGCTGCGAAGCGGGCCGGTGCCCGCAGTTCAGTGCGCGCGCGCCCGGCCCGTACCCTGCGACGGCGTGCCTCCGCGCCCGAACTGGTGCCAGGCCCGGCGCAGCTGGGTGTCGGAGCTGAACCCCGCCATCAGTGCCGCCTGCGTCACGTTCTGGCCAGACCGCAGCGCGGCCTCGGCCGTGGCCAGGCGGATGCGCCGCAGGTACTGCAGCGGGGCGATGCCCGCATGTTCCAGGAACAGCCGCGTGAGGTGGCGCGGCGAGGTGTGTGCCACCTCGGCCATCTGCGGCACGCTCCAGTCGGCCTGCGGTTGCTGGCCCACGGCGTCCTGCACGCGGTGCAGTGCGGGATGCATGTGGTTGCGGTGGTGCAGAAACGGCGAGAACTGCGGGTCGTCCGGCCCCCGGCGCAGCCCGATCACCATGGCCTGCGCCACCTGCACCGCCACCGTGGGGCTGCAGATGTCGGAGATGCGGTGGAGCAGCAGGTCGATGCCGGTGGTCACGCCTGCGCTGGTGTAGATGGGGCCATCGGCTACGAACACGCGGTTGGCGGCCACGTCGCAGCGTGGGTCTACCAGGGCCAGCTCGTCCAGGTGCAGGTGGTGCGTGGTGGCGCGCCGGCCGGTCAGCAGCCCTGCATGGGCGGCCAGCACCGCGCCCGCGCACACGGTGACCAGCTCCAGCTGCCCGGCCACCGGGCGCAGGCCGCGCAGCCAGTGCAGCAGGGCCTGGGCTTCGGGGCCGCTCACGTCGATGTGGTGGCCTGCCAGGCCCACCAGCACCACCCACGCGGGGCTGGGCAGTGTGTCAGGCAGCGGCGCCAGCCCGGTGACAGCGACCCCCACGGACGACATCGACTCGGGCGTGGGGCTCACGAAGTGCTGCACAAAGCGCTCTGGTTGGCCCAGGGCGACCAGGGTCTGGTTGGCAATCCGCAGCGCCTCGGCCGGGCCCGCCCAGTCCAGCACCAGGCTGCCAGGCAGCAGGGCGAAGTACACGTGGATGGGGGAAGGTGTGGTGTCCTGCATGACAAGTTCTTGAAAAAGGCGCCGCTCCCAAGGGGGTTTATGGCTCCCTGTTCCACGGGGTGTCCATCTGGCGGGCGGTGCGCTCCGCAAGTGCTGCGCCCGCCAGCCGGGTGACCAGGTGCAGGCTCATGTCAATGCCGGCGCTGATGCCGGCCGACGTGACCAGCGCCCCCCGGTCTACCCAACGCACATTTTCCCGCACATCCAGGGTGGGAAACTGCGCCCGCAGGTCAGCAATGTCCTCCCAGTGGGTGGTGGCAGGGCCTTCGGTCAGCACGCCTGCGGCTGCCAGGATGAATGCTCCTGTGCACACCGAGGCGGTGATCTGCGCACCACGCGCCGCCTGGGCCACCCAGGCGCGGGTGTCTGCGCAGGCCGCGGCGGCGTCCACCACGCCGCCGGGCACGATGAGCACATCGGGCGCGGTGGCGCTGGTGAAGTCCGCGTCCGGCAGCACGCGCAGACCAGCGCGGGCCCGCACGGGGGCCAGGCTGCGGGCCACGCACTGCACGGCAAATGGCGCGGGTGCGCCAGGCTGCAGGCGCTGCGCCATGCGCACGGCGGTGGTGAACACTTCGTAGGGGCCGCCCAGGTCCAGGGCTTCCACCTCGTCAAAAACGAGGATGGCGACTTGCAGGGGCTTTGGGGGTTTGATGGCAGATGGCGTGGTCATGGTGTGGTCATGGTGTGGTGCGGGGAGGGTGGTGGGCAAACACATAACGCGGATAGGTGCCGTGCGCAGTCGTTGCGGCGTTCAGGTCGATATCGACGGTGCAAAAGGGTTGTTCTGCCGTGGTGCGGGCGAGCAGGGCGCCATCGGGGCTGATGACCCAGCCCGCGCCGCCATAGGTGCCTGCGGCGTGGTCCGCGCGGTTGGACGACAGGCTGTAGGCGCCAGTGCGCACGGCGGCCACGGTGCCCACGGCCAGCCATTTGTCCGTGGTGGCGGCCGCTGTGGCGCGCGGCGACAGGATGGCCTGCAGCCCGCCCAGCGCCGCATAGTGGGCATAGGTGTCCAGCGCCCAGAGTTCGGTGCAAATATTCAGGCCGAAGGCCAGCGGCCCGGCGTTGAAACGGGGAAATGCTGCATCACCGCGCTCAAACCACTGGGCTTCCCAACCACCCGGTTCATCGGGCAGGTGGAACTTGCGCCGCAGGGGCGCGTAGCCGGTCTGCGCGGACCAGAGAAAGCCCTCGTTCAGGCGCTGCCCGCCCGCAGTGACCGGGCGCGCGCCCACCACCCAGTCGGCGCCCAGCTCGGGCAGGCGGGTCGCCCAGGTGTCGCTGAGTGCGACGGCTGCGCCCCAGCGTGCAGGATCGGCGGGGAGCGATTCCCACACCGGCTCGACAAAGGCGAACTCGGGCAGCAGCACCAGCTCGGATTGCGCGCTGTGGGTGTGGGCGCACAGCGCGGCCCAGGCGGCTTCGAGCTGGTCTGGTTGATAGGGCAATTCGCAGACAGTGGCGCGCATGGTGTTCTCCGGCGGTCAGGCTGCGGCCGCTTCCAGGGCGTCCAGGGCTTCCCGCACGGTGCGCAGCGTGGCAAAGCGGCCCTGCAGCACGGTGGCGGTGCGGGTCTTGATGTCGGCGGCTGCCAGCGTCTGGCCGTCTGGCTGCACCATGTCCCAGGTCAAGGTGGCGTCGGTCACATAGTCCACCTCCCAGCCCAGGTCGGAGGCGTGGCGCGTGGTGGTTTCGCAGCATTGTTCGGTGCGGATGCCGCTGATGATGAGGCGCTGGATGCCATGGCTCGTCAGCCACACGTCCAGTCCCGTGCCCACCAGCGCGCTGTGGCGCGACTTGGTGAAGGTGGCGGCCGCCTCGAAGGGCGCCAGGCCATCGAGTGCGCGCACCTGGCCTGACACCTGCGAAAACGCATTCTCTGGCACTTCGGGGCCTTCGCTGTGGAACACCCGCACCACCGGCACGCCGCGCGCCACGCAGCCTTCGATCAGGGCGTTCTGGGCCTGCAGATAGGCGGGCAGGTCGTGCGTGGTGAAGTAAGGGCGGTGGCGAAAGGACTCCTGGACGTCAATCACAATCAGACATGTTTTCATGGTGTGCTTCTTTCGATGGATGGTTTGAAGCCTCTATTTTTATTAAGCTAAGGCGTGGAGTCCGCGCCAGACGGGACAGGTTTCGATCAATTTACGCCATCGGTGGAGGTCTTGGCGAGGTTTCATCGGGAATGGTGGGCAAGCGGGCCATGGGGTTGTCTGGAAAAAGGCGATTAACGCTGTATGGGTAATGTTTTTTAGCTATCAAATTGATAGTTTTGCGCGGTGAGCCGCATAAGCTGTTATGGTGATTAGGGTTTTCCCTAAATTTTTGACCTCTACAGCCCACCCACTACACAACTCCTTGCCATGGCCAGACGCTCCCGCTTGTTTTCCCTGTCAGCGCTGACGCGGGCCTACCAGCGCAACCTGAAGGCCTTTGCCCGGGCGGCGCGCCCTGTGCGCGCCAAGGCCCCGGCTGCGCCGCGCCGGGTGGTGCCTGCGCCAGCCGTGCCAGCCCGGCGCGCGGCCAGCAAGCCCGTGCCCGCTCGCGGAGAGTGGGTCGGTGGCATTGCACCCGGGCCTGCGGGAGCGCGGCGCTACCACCTCTACATCCCGCCAGGGCTGGCGCTGAAAGCAGACGAGAAACTGCCCTTGCTGGTCATGCTGCATGGCTGCGGCCAGACGGGGGGCGATCTGGCTGCCGCCACGCGCATGAACCGGCTGGCCGCGCGCGAGCGTTTTCTGGTGCTGTACCCAGAGCAGGAGCGCATGGCCAACGCCCATGGTTGCTGGAACTGGTTTGAGCGCCGCAACGGCAAGGCCCAGGCCGAGGCAGCCACGCTGCTGGCTGCGGTGGACAAGGTGGCGCGCCGCTACCCGGTGGACCTGGCCCGTGTGGCCGTGGCGGGCTTGTCGGCCGGTGCCAGCATGGCCGTGCTGATGGCCGCGCTCTATCCCCAGCGGTTCTGTGCCGTGGCCATGCATTCCGGGGTGGCACCGGGCACGGCTGAATCGGCCGCCACGGCGCTGGCTGCCATGCACGGGCGGCGCGCTGCGCACCTGCCAGAGCCCCTGGGTGTCTCCCTCAACCAGGGCGCAATCCCTTCCGCGCTGCCGCTGCCGCCCCTGCTGGTGCTGCATGGCGATGCCGATGGTGTGGTCTCGGTGCGTAACGCGGCGGCCACGGCCCTGCTGTGGGCGGACGCGCTGGGCGCGCGGGCCGGAGCCTTGCGCACCCTGCAGCGTGGCCAGCGCCATGCCATGCGGGTGACCGAATTCAAGACCCGGGGCCGCACCGTGGTGGCGCTGCGCGAAGTGGCGGGGCTGGCCCACGCCTGGAGCGGCGGCGTGGCGCAATTGCCGTTCAGCGACCCGGCCGGGCCGGATGCCTCGGCCCTGGTGTGGGCCTTTGTGGCGCGGCAGTTTGCAAAAAATGAATAAAAATAAGCTCTAGCGCTTATCTGTCAAGCGTGAGAAGCTATTAAATTTGTAGTGAATGTGGTGTTGATGCTGCCGGTGGCAGCATCCATGGCCTGCTACACCAGCCGCGCTGCCACCAGTTCCTTCTTGAGGTAGGCATAAAACAGCGGGGCCGCCACCAGCCCGGCGGGGCCAAACACGGCCTCGGCCACGAACATCACGCTCAGCAGCTCCCACACGCCCATCTGCGTGCGGCGGCCCACCACCTTGGCGTTGATCACGTATTCGGCCTTGTGGATCAGGATCAGAAAGCCCAGGCAGGCGGCCGCCGCCAGCGGCGACACCGACAGCCCCACGATGGTGATGACCACGTTGCACACCAGGTTGCCCACGATGGGCACCAGCCCGGCAATGAACGTGAACGTGATCAGCACGGGCGTGTAGGGCAGCTCCAGATTCCACAGCGGCAGCACAAACAGCAGGAACAGCGCGGTGAGCAGGGTGTTGAACGCCGCAATCCAGAACTGTGCGGCCACGATCTGCCGGAACGCCTCGCCAAACAGCGTGATGCGCAGCTTGAGCTGCTGGGCCAGCGGGCCGCGCGCGAGGGCTGGTGGGCGCACGGCCGCCAGCGCACCGATGAGCAGGCCCACGTAGGCAAACAGCAGCCCAGCCA
Organism: Acidovorax sp. FG60; assembly: GCF_057808995.1. Classification (NCBI taxonomy): domain Bacteria; kingdom Pseudomonadati; phylum Pseudomonadota; class Betaproteobacteria; order Burkholderiales; family Comamonadaceae; genus Acidovorax; species Acidovorax sp. FG60. The sequence continues at coordinate 152,117 of NZ_JBMDJC010000011.1, read as the reverse complement.
GCCAGGCGCGTCCGGCCATGGCCAGCGCGCCGGCCTTGGCGCCCAGGTAGTTGGCGATGATGCGCTGGATTTCAGCCGCGCCCTCGGGCAGGTGGGCCGCCATGTCGGCAGGCAGCTTCAGGCGCAGCTCCAGCACCGTGCGCGCCATGTAGTTGAGCAGCTCACGGTATTGCTGCGGGGCATCGACCAGATAACCCCGCGAGTGCGTCAGTCCGGCGGCCAGCAGCGCCAGCGGCAGCAGCATGACCAGACCTGCCGCCACCACCTGCGCCACCCGCAGGCTGCGGGCGGAAGGTGTGGACTGGCGCTGCACCCGTCCCAGGCCCTGGGCAAACCAGCGCGTGAGGGCTCGCGTGAGCAGAAAGCCCAGGCACACGCACAACAGGCCCGGCAGCAGGCCGCGCCACATCACCAGCAGCAGCACGGCCGCCACCAACAGGTAGCTGGCCACCACAACGCCCCGGGTCAGGGCGCGCGGTGGCAGCGTGGTGGGCTCGGGCGGTGCGGGGGCGACGGGGGCAGAAGGGGGGCGCTGCGCCATGCGCTGAAACTGGTCGTGTGCGGTGGGGTTGAATGAACGCGGGCGGGGGCGATCAGGCCACCACCACGGCGGCGCCTTCGGCGCGCGCAGCGATCGTGCCAATCGTGTACACCTGCTCGCCCGCAGCACGCAGTGTGGCGGCTGTGGCCTCAGCGTTGGCGGCATCCACCACCACCACCATGCCAATGCCGTTGTTGAAGGTGCGGTTCATCTCGATGTCGTCGATGCCGGCGGTCTTTTGCAGCCAGGCAAACAGCTCGGTCTGGGGCCAGCTGCCCTTGGTCAGATGGGCGGCCGTGCCTTCGGGCAGCACGCGGGGGATGTTCTCCAGCAGGCCGCCACCGGTGATGTGGGCCAGGGCCTTGATCGGATGGACCGCCAGCGCAGCCAGCACGTTCTTCACGTACAGGCGGGTGGGTTCCATGATGGCCTGCTTGAAGGGCTTGCCGTCCAGCGTGGCGGGCAGGGTGCCAGCGGCTTCGGCGCGGTCGATGCACTTGCGCACCAGGCTGAAACCGTTGGAATGCACACCATGGCTGGCCAGACCCAGCACCACGTCGCCGGGCTTGACGTCCTTGCCGGTCAGGATCTTGGACTTTTCGACCGCGCCCACGGCAAAGCCGGCCAGATCGTATTCACCGGCAGGGTACATGCCGGGCATTTCGGCCGTTTCGCCGCCGATCAGCGCGCAGCCGCTCAGTTCGCAGCCCTTGGCGATGCCGCCCACCACGGCCGCAGCCGTGTCCACATCGAGCTTGCCGCAGGCGAAGTAGTCCAGGAAGAACAGGGGCTCGGCGCCTTGCACCAGCACGTCGTTCACGCTCATGGCCACCAGGTCGATGCCCACGGTGTCGTGCATGTTCCATTCAAACGCCAGCTTGAGCTTGGTGCCCACGCCGTCGGTGCCGGAGACCAGCACCGGCTCCTTGTAGCGCTTGGGCACTTCGAACAGCGCGCCAAAGCCGCCAATACCCGCCAGCACACCTTCGCGCATGGTCTTCTTGGCCAGGGGTTTGATGCGTTCGACCAGGGCATCGCCCGCGTCGATGTCAACGCCAGCGTCTTTGTAGGACAGGGGGGTGGGGGAGGTGGCAGAGGTGCTCATAGGGGTGCTCAAGGCAGGGACGGCACGGAACAGCGTGCGCAGCAGACTAAAATTTGCCCAGATTTTACGGGTTGCGCACCCAGTGCCACCCGCTCACCCCTTCACACCGCCCTGTTTTGTCCTTCAAGCCCATGCTGTTTCGTGCCCCAACCCTCTGCCTGCGTGCCTGTGGGCGGCAGCCATGATGAAGCAACTGGCACTGGACATCGGCTTGGCCACAGGGCCCACGCTGGCCCGGTTTTATGCAGGCCCCAATGAAGCCGCCCTGCAACATCTGCGCCTGGCCGCCGGCGAGGGCAGCAGCGAGGCCACCCGCTCTCCCGTGCCCACCTACCTGTGGGGCGAGCCCGGCAGTGGCAAGACCCATTTGCTCCAGGCCGTGCGCCAGGCCCTGCGCGAGCAGGGCTCCAGCGTAGGCTGGCTCGACCCGGCCGTCGCCGAACCCCCTGATTTCGACGAAAACTGGGCAGCCGTGCTCATGGACGACGTGCACCTGTACAGCACCGCCCAGCAGGCCACGGCCTTCAATTGGTTCGTTAACGCCATCAGCCCCGCCAGCGGCAGCCAGCGCTGGGTGCTGGCTGCTGGCAACCTGCCCCCGGCAGACCTGCCCTTGCGCGACGACCTGCGCAGCCGCCTGGGCTGGGGCCATGTGTTCCAGCTGCAGCTGCTGGGCGAGGCCGAGCGCCGCGCCGTGCTGCGCCAGGAGGCCGACGCACGCGGCGTGTTCCTGGGCGATGAAGTCATGGACTACATGCTCAACCGCTTCTCGCGCGACCTGGGCAGCCTCATGCAGCTCTTGGACCAGCTGGATGCCTTTGCCTTGCGCACCCAGCGCGCCATCACGATTCCCTTGCTCAAGACAATGTTGGAATCGGAATAACGCCGTGCCCCCACGTCTTTTTTTACGTGTGAACCTGAATGACTTCTGAACCCCGCCGCCTGCGGCTTGCGCTGTTTGACCTGGACCACACGCTGCTGCCGCTCGACTCCGACTACGAGTGGGGCGAATTCACCATCCGCATCGGCTGGAACGACCCCGTGGAGTTCGCGCGCCGCAACGACGAGTTCTACGCCCACTACCAGGCTGGCACGCTCGATGTGCACGACTACGTGCGTTTTGCGACCGAGGCCGTGCGCCTGCGCGGGCCCGAGGCGGCGGCGGCCGCGCACCAGCAGTTCATGCGCGAGGTCATCACCCCGGCCATCAAACCCCGGGCGCTCCACCTCATCCGCCAGCACCAGGCTGCAGGCGACGAGGTGCTGATCGTCACTGCCACGAACGAATTTGTGACCACGCCCATCGCGCAGGCGCTGGGCGTGTCGCAACTGCTGGCCGTGCAACTGGTGCGCGACGCCAGCGGCTGGTACACCGGCGAGATCGACGGCATTCCCACCATGCGCGAAGGCAAGGTGCGCCGCATGGAACAATGGCTGGCCGAGCGGCAACTGGCCTGGGGAGATGTCGAAAGCACGTTCTACAGCGACTCGATGAACGACGTGCCCCTGCTGGAGAAGGTGAACCACCCGGTGGCCACCAACCCCGACCCGCGCCTGCGCACCCTGGCCCAGGAGCGCGGCTGGCGCATACTGGACCTGTTTGCGGCCGATGCCGAAACGCCTGCACCACCAGCTGAATGATGAGCGCCTTGCAGCCCCAACCAGCCGCCGTTTCGTGCCCGACCCCCTGAAACCTTTCACTCCATGATCAAGAAGTTCCTAGACAAACTGATGGGCAAATCGACGCCCGGCACCTCGGGCGGCAAGCCCCACTTCGGCAAGCGCGAGGAGGTGCCCGCCTCGGTGCACGGCATCAACCCCGAACTGGTGGACCGCCGTGCTGCCGAGGTGGTTGCCACGCTCAAGCAAGCAGGTTTTGAGGCCTACATCGTCGGCGGCGCCGTGCGCGACCTGCTGCTGGGCCTGCGCCCCAAGGACTTCGACGTGGCCACCAACGCCACGCCCGAGCAGGTCAAGGGCCTGTTCCGCCGCGCCTTCATCATCGGCAAGCGCTTTCGCATCGTGCACGTGGTGCACGGCCGGGGGCGTGAGCATGAAGTGATCGAGGTCTCCACCTTCCGCGCTTACCTGGACAACGCCGCTGCAGGCCAGGTGGCGGGCAACGAAAAGACCAGCAAGGCCCAGCTGTCGGGCATGCAGCACGCTGTGGATGCCAGCGGACGCGTGCTGCGCGACAACGTCTGGGGCCCGCAGGACGAAGACGCCACGCGCCGCGACTTCACCGTGAACGCCATGTACTACGACCCGGTGAGCCAGATCGTGGTGGACTACCACAAGGGCCTGCAGGACGCCAAGAAGAAGACCCTGCGCATGATTGGCGACCCCGCCACGCGCTACCGCGAAGACCCGGTGCGCATCATCCGCGCCGTGCGGTTTGCGGCCAAGCTCAGCCCGCTGGGCTTCAGCATCGACGCCAAGTCGGCCGCGCCGCTGGTGCAGTCGCAGGCGCTGCTGGCCGAGGTGCCCCAGAGCCGCATGTTTGACGAAATGCTCAAGCTGCTGCAGACCGGCCACGCGATTGCCACCATCGAGCAGCTCAAGAAGCTGGGCATGGCGAAGGGCATCTACCCGCTGCTGGACGTGGCCGTGGAGCGCGCCGATACGCCGTTTGTCAAAGCCGCCCTGGTGGACACCGACCGCCGCGTCAACGAAGGCAAGCCCGTCGCCCCGAGCTTCCTCCTGGCCTGCGTGCTGTGGGAAGACGTGCGCAATGGCTGGCAGGCGCGCCTGAACCAGCGCCAGCACCCGCTGCCCGCGTTGCAGGAGGCCATCGACGAGGTGTTCGACAAGCGCATTGGTGATGTGTCCGGCCGGGGCAAACTGGCCGCCGACATGCGCGAGATCTGGGTCATGCAACCGCGTTTTGAAAAGCGCGTGGGCAACACACCGTTTGGCATGGTGATGCAGCCGCGCTTTCGCGCCGGTTTCGACTTCATGCGCTTGCGCGCCGATGTGGGCGAGGTGGAAGAAGCGCTGGCCGAGTGGTGGCAGGACTTCCAGACCGCCGACGACGAGCGCCGTGATGACCTGATGGACCAGGCCAAAGAAGAACAGAAAGCCCGCCAGAAAGCGCAGCCCGTGGTCAAGCGCGTGCCCCGCGCTGCACCCGCCGCCGATCCGCGCGGCTTGCCCCAAGGGTCAGAGGCCGGACCGGTCGACAGCGACGCTGAATTCCCCTCCGAAGGTGGTGCCCCCAAGAAGCGCCGCCGCCGCCGTCGCAAGCCCGGTGGTGCGGGAGGCGGCGAAGGCGCAGCCCCTGCGGCGGCTGGCGAGTGAATCTGCCGGACCTCGGCGAGGAGGGCGAACGGCCCGCCCTGGTCTATGTGGGCCTGGGCGCCAATCTCGGCGAGCGTGAGGCGGCATTGCGCAATGCTTTGGCGGCCATCGGCCAGTTGCCAGGCACCCGGGTCACGCGCGTGTCGCCGCTCTACGGCAGCGCGCCGGTCGATGCCGGTGGGCCCGACTACCTCAATGCCGTGGCCGAGCTGACCACGGCACTGGCCCCGCAGCCCCTGCTGCAGGCCCTGCAATCCATCGAACAAGCCGCTGGCCGCCAGCGCCCCTACCGCAACGCCCCGCGCACGCTGGACCTGGACATCCTGTGGTTTGGCGGCCAGGCCATCGACACCCCCGAGCTCACCGTGCCCCACCCTCGGATGGCCGAGCGCGCGTTTGTGCTGCGCCCCCTGGCCGATCTTGCGCCCGAGCGGGTGGACGCCGCAGCGCTGCAGGCCGTGGCATTGCAGGACATCCACCGGCTCGAAGGCCCGGGTTGGGCGGACGCGGTGGTGGGTAGATGATTTGCTCCTAAATCAGGAGCTGCTAGCGCTTTTTAGATAAGCGCTAGAGGCTAAAAAAGCTTAAAAATATTACCCTGCGCGACGGATGGACCCGCACCGGATGAAACTGGCGCAGCCCAACGCCAGTGCCACCGTGGAACCGGCTTTGCCGGGCCACGGGTGGCGTCCCTCTTGTGGGTTGAGATACTGCCGCTCAGGGGGTCAATCCACCTTCGCGCCGGACGCCTTCACCACCTGCTGGTACTTGGCGCGTTCGCTGGCCATGAAGCTGTCGAACTGCTGCGGTGTGGTGGGTACGGGTTCGGCCAGCAAGGCTCCAAAGCGGGTCTTGGTTTCTGGCGCATGGAGGGCGGCTACAAAGGCCTTGTTCAGCTTGTCGATGATGGGCTTGGGCGTGGCTGCGGGTGCCACGAGGCCCCACCAGGTGTCGATGGAAAAGCCCTTGAATGTAGCGGACAGGGGCGGCACGCCCGGCAGCGAGGGCGAGGCGTCCAGCGAGGTCACGGCCAGGGCCTTGAGCTTGCCGGCACGGATATTGGGTGCGGCGGCCGCCAGGTTGTCGATGTTGAAGTCCACCTCGCCCGCGAGCAGTGCCAGCTGCGCGGGGTTGGCGCCGCGGTAGGGGATGTGCAGCGCAAAGATGCCCGCGCGCTGCTTGAACATCTCACCTGCCAAGTGGCCCGCGCTGCCATTGCCGCCGCTGCCGTAGTTGAGCTTGGCGGGGTTGGCCTTGGCGTAGGCGATCAGGTCGGCCAGGGTGTTGATCTTGAGCTGCTCGGCTTTGGCGGCGTTGATGACCAGCACGTTGGGAACACGCACCATCTGCGTGATGCCCGCGAAGTCTTTGCCCGCGTCGTAGGGCATCTTGGCGTACAGCCAGGGGTTCACTGCGTGCGTGGCCGTGGCGGCGATGCCGATGGTGAGGCCATCGGGTGCGGCCTTCGCAATGGCGTCGGCACCGATGTTGCCGCCGGCACCGCCCTTGTTTTCAATGATCACGGTGCCCAGCGAGTCGCGCACGCGCTCGGCCAGCGCACGCGCCGTCACGTCGATGGGCCCGCCGGGTGCGTAGGGCACGACCAGCCGGATGGGCTGGCCGGAGTCCTGCGCAAGCGCGACCGAGGCCGCGAAGGGGGATGAAAAAGCCGCTGCAACAGCGGCACTGGCGATGAGGTGGTTTCTGCGGTTCATGGTGCCATTGTGCAAAAAATAATAAGACTGCTTACGAAAACTGGTGGACGGCAGCTGTGGAGGGTGCCTGTGCAGGGCTGTCACAGCGTGCGCACCGTGTTTTCTGCCAGCCCCAGATCTTCCACCAGCATGCCCAGCTCGTGCGACGAGCGGATGTCCAGTTTCAGAAAGATGGCAGAGCGGTGCGTGTCCACCGTGCGCGGGTCGATGGGTCGCTCCGGGTCGCGCTGGGCCAGCGCGCGGGCCACCTCCTTGCTGCTGATGCCGGTGGCCAGCAGGCGCGCCACCTCTTGCTGGCGCGGGCTCAGCGTGTTCCAGCGCTCCCGCAAGGTGTTGCGCCGCTGTGCGCGCTGTGCGTCTTCCAGCGACAGGTTCGCGGCCCGGAGCACGGCGGCCAGCAGGGTTTGCTCGTCGCAGGGTTTTTCGAGCCAGTCCACGGCCCCTTGCTTGACGGCGGTGACGGCGGAGGCCAGTTCGCCATGGGCGGACAGGAACACGGTCTTGAGCACGGCATTGCGCTCGCGCAGGGCATCGAACACCTGCAGGCCGCTCATGCCGTCCATGCGCAGGTCCAGCAGCACGCAGCCCGGGTGGGCGAGGTCGGCGCGGGCCAGGAACTCAGGGCCGCTGGCAAACGTGCGGGGCGCATGGCCACCGGCCAGCAGCAGGGCGGCCAGGGAGTTGCGCACACCCTCGTCGTCGTCCACGACGTAGACATTCGCGGGAACTGTGGTGTTGACGGTGACGGGAGTGGTCGGACGGCTGTCGATCATGGTGTGGGCAAGAAAATGCGGGGCAACCGGATTTCAAACACGGCGCCGCCGCCGTCGCGGTTGCGCGCCAGCAGCTCGCCGCCCATGCTTTCGACAATGGAGCGGCAGATGTTCAGGCCCAGCCCCAGGCCGTCGGAACGGGTGGTGAAGAAGGGCTCGAACAGGCGTTCGGCGATCTCGGGTGGCAGGCCGGGCCCCCGGTCCAGCACTTCGAGGCAGGCAAACCGGGTATCGGCCGTGGTGCGCAGCAATAGTTCGTGCGCCTCGGGCGGCGTGGTATCTGCGCGCATCGCCTGCATGGCCTGCAAGGCGTTGAGACCCAGGTTCAGCACCACCTGTTCGAGCAGCACGCGGTCGGCATTCACGCGCAGCGGGCCGTGTGCCAGGTCCAGCCGCACCGCCACCCCGTGCCGCCGCGCCTCGGCGCGCAGGAGCAGGCCCAAGGACTGGTCCACGGCGGCATTGAGGTCGCAGGGCTCGCGGGCCTCGGGGTGTTGGCGCACCCAGCGGCGGATGCGGCCGACGATGTCGGCGGCGCGCAGGGCCTGGCTGGAGAGTGCGGTGAGGCTGTCGTTCAGCAGCTCGGTTTTGCCCTGCGCCGCCAGTGAGCGCGCTGCGGCCGCGTAGTTGACCAAGGCGGCCAGTGGCTGGTTCAGCTCGTGCGCCAGCGTGGAGGCCATCTCGCCCACGGTGATCACACGCTGCACGCGCTGCAGCTGGGCCTCGCGCTGCTGCTGCTGTTCTTCGGCGCGTTTTTGGGCGGTGATGTCCACCACCGAACTCATCCAGCCGATGTGCTGGCCGTTGCCGTCGATGAGGCGTGCGGTGTAGAACATGGTGTACACGTCGGAGCCATTGCGGTGCCGCAGCCGGTTTTCGTTGCCCTGGGGCGCGGCTTTGCCGGCCAGGGCGGTGTCGCTGTCGTTCCAGTGCCGGTCCAGGTCGTCCGGGTGCCAGTAGGGGTAGGGCGGCAGGCAGCCGATCAGCTCGTCTGCGCTGTAGCCCACCATGTCGCACATGGCGGCGTTCACGTAGACGATGCGGCCTTCGAGGTCGCGCGCGCGCATGCCCACCAGCAGCGAGTCTTCCATCGACTGGCGAAATGCCTGCGCCTGCTGCAGTGCATGGGTGCGTTCCTGGACGCGCTGCTCCAGTTCGATGCGGGCCTGCCGGTTCTCTTGCAGGCGCCGTTCGCGCAACTGCCAGTACAGGGCGCCGAGCACCAGCAGGCCCGACGCCAGGCTCGCCAGTGCCCAGGCCTGTTGGCGCGCCAGGGCGATGGCCTTGCTGTCAGCCGTGAGGGTCAGCGTCCAGCCCAGATCGGGCAGGCGCTCTTCAAGGGCCAGATAGCGCTTGCCGGTGCCGGGCACGAGGATCTCGGTGCCTGGTTGGCCGTCGCGCTGGAGCGTTTTCCAGGGCACGGGCTGGGGTGTCCAGCGTGCGCCATACTGCTCGTCGAATTGCACCTGCTGCACGTCCTGTTCGGGCAGTGGGCGCGTGGTCTGGTACAGCCAGGGGAGGACAGAGCCGAGGAAGATAATGCCGCGCTCGTCGGTCACGAAGACCGGGTCGCGCAGTTGCGCCCAGGTGTCCACGATGGGCTGCATCCACACCTTAACGGCCACGACGCCGATCACCCGGCCGTTTTCCACCACGGGTGCCGATGCAAAAAGCCCAGGTTCGCCGGTGGTCTTGCCCACGCCGTAAAACCGCCCCGGCTGCCCTTGCAGTGCATCGCGGAAATACGGGCGGTTGCCGTAGTTCTGGTTCACGAAGCTGGTGGGGGTATCCCAGTTGCTGGAGGCTACCGTGAGCCCGTCGGTGTTCATCACATACAGCGTGTCCGAGCCCGCATTGGCATTGATGGTCTGCAGATAGGCGTTGGCAGCGCTGCGCAGCGGTTGTGCGCCGGGGTTGTGCAGCAACTCGGCAATCAGCGGCTGCTGCGCCGCCGTGAAGGGCAGATAGCTGTAGCGGGTGGCCACGCCGCGCAGGGCCAAGGCCTGCACTTCACCCGAGCGGCGCAGGTTGTCCCACTGGTTGTCGAGTTCGCTCTGGGTCGCCCATTCTCCCGCGCCCAGCACCAGGAGCACCGCCAGCCCCACCACGGCCGCCATGGGGCCCGTGCCGCGCACTGCGGCGCGCCATCGCGAAATCCGCCCTGGTGGGAGCGCAGTGCCGGGAGGCGGCAGCGCCAGCGGCGCACGGGGTGCAGCGGGCTCAGCCGGGGTGGTTGGCATGTGCGCCCCGGTCAGCCGCCGTGCTTGTCCGCCTCGGAGGTGAAGGCATCCGCATAGAACTCTTCTGCGGGCAGGCCGCGCTGTGCACTGTAGGCATCGCGGGCCGAGTCCACCACGATGGGTGCGCCACAGGCATACACTTGGTGGCCCGAGAGGTCGGCAAAGTCGTCCATCACCGCCTGGTGAACAAAGCCGGTGCGGCCCGCCCAAGCGTCTTCGGGCGTGGCATCGGACACCACGGGTACGTAGGTGAGGTGGGGCATTTCGGCCGCACGCGCCAGCACCCAGTCATGCAGGTACAGGTCGCCCGGCCGGCGGCCGCCCCAATACAGCGCGGTCGGGCGTGTGATGCCCTTGAACTGCATGTGCTCGATCAGCGCCTTGATGGGCGCAAACCCCGTGCCCGAGGCCAGCAGCACGATGGGCTTGTCGGAGTCCTCGCGCAGAAAAAAACTGCCAAACGGGCCTTCCACCCGCAGGATTTCCTTTTCCTTCATCGCGCCGAACACATGGTCGGTGAACTTGCCGCCCGGCATGTGGCGGATGTGCAGCTCCACGCCCGGCGCTTCAGCCTGCGTGTGGGGCGCGTTGGCCATCGAGTAGGCCCGGCGGGCGCCATCCCGCAGGATGAATTCGATGTACTGGCCCGCGTGGTAGCGGAAGGTATCGGCGGCGGGCAGCTGCAGGCGCACCTGCATCACGTCGTGGGATTTTTTTTCCAGGGTAGATACGCGCACCGGCATCTTCTTGATCGGATACGCGCTTTCGTCAGTGACCTGGCGTGATTCGAGCACCACGTCGGTCAGCGGTTGCGCGCAGCAGGTCAGCACCAGGCCTGCAGCCTCTTCATCGGCCGTGAGTGCCTTGGACTGGTGTTCGCCGTGGTGCACGGCGCCGCTGATCTTCTTGCACTTGCACGAACCACAGGCGCCGTCCTTGCAGCCGTAGGGCAGGCCCACGCCGCTGCGGATGGCGGCGGACAGGATGGCCTCGCCCGCATTGGCACTGAAAGCGCGGCCGCTGGGCTGCACGGTGATCTGGAACGCTGCGGGAGTTGCAGCCTCTGCGCTGGTCATGTGTGGGTATCCTTGGAATCGTCTTCGATCAAACTATCGGCCCAGCAAAAGCCAAGCAAACGGACCCAATTTTGCCTTCAATACAAAGCCCCCTTGGCGCCCTCCCTGCGCGCTTTCGCCGTGAACGCCTCCTGATCGTGGGTTGCGGTGATGTAGGTCAACGCATCCTGCGCGATCTGCAATCAGGCCCCGGCGCCGCACGCATGCGGGTGATGGCGCTCACGTCCAGCCCCTCGCGGGTCGCGGGGCTGCGCGCCCTGGGAGCCAGGCCCATCGTGGGCAATTTGGACGATGCGCCTTCGCTGCGCAGGCTTGCCGGGCTGGCCACCCGGGTGTTGCACCTGGCGCCCCCTCCGGGCGAAGGGGCCGGAGGAAATGCCTGGTGGCTGGATCCCCGCACCATCGCCTTGGCCCGCGCGCTGCGGCTGCGAAGCCTGCCGGTGTCCTTGGTGTATGCATCGACGAGTGGGGTGTACGGCGATTGCCAGGGGGCCCTGGTGCCTGAGACGCGGGCCGTGGCTCCCGGCACCCCGCGGGCGCAGCGCCGCGTGAACGCAGAAACTGCAGTACGCCACCTGGGCCGTGCCGGTGTGCGGGCCAGCGTGCTGCGCATTCCGGGTATCTACGCACCTGACCGTGAAGGCGGCACGCCCGAGGCCCGTCTGCGCCGAGGCACGCCGGTGCTGGTGGCCGAAGACGATGTGTTTACCAACCACATCCATGCCGATGACCTTGCGCGTGCCTGTATGGCCGCCGTGTGGAAAGGGCTGTCACAGCGCACTTACAACGTGAGCGACGCCACCCACCTGAAGATGGGCGATTACTTTGACCTGGCCGCCGACCTGTACGGCCTGCCGCGCCCCCCGCGTGTGCCCCGCACTGCAGCGCAGGAGCAGTTGTCGCTGATGCTGCTGAGCTTCATGAGCGAGTCACGCCGGCTCGACAACCAGCGCATGGTGCGGGAACTGGGGTTGCGGCTGCGATACCCCAGCGTGGCCGAGGGGCTGAGCGGGCAGCCGCAGCGTTAGGGCCTGCTGGTGCGCGCCCGTGGCATCAGCAGGGCGCCTGGCCGCCGTTTGAGCGGCAGACACCACCGGGCCCGGGAAACCGCCCCGGACCTGTGCGGGGGTAGGTGTTGCCCAGGTTGTCGGTGCAGCGAAAGTCGCCACATTGGGTGAGGCGTGGTGGGGGTTGTGGGTTACCTGCCTGGGGAAACGGATCGGGGTAGAGAGGGCGGTGCCTGGAGGGTGGGACCACCACCACACGCGGCTGGTTGGCACGTGCCTTTTCGACCTCGGCATAGCCCTGGGGGCCCAGGCAGTCCAGGTCCACCTGCCTCTGGGCCGCTTCGAGCCGCAGTTCCTGCTCATAGGTCGAGCGCGACAGGCCTGCAGCCACCATGTCGAAATTGCGCCGCGAACGTGCACATTCCGGGGAGCGGGCGTAGTCCTGCGGTTGTGGGGCTGCGGCAGCGGCCTGCGCAGCGCGTGCCCGGTCGCGCTCGGCGTTGCGGCGGGCCTCGGTCTCTGCGGCGGTGGCCTCGGCCTGCAGCCGCTGTTGCTTGCGCTCCAGCGCCTCAGCGGCCTGTTCGCGTTCCAGTTGGAGTTCTTCCGGCGTTTTGCGCGCTTCCACTTCGCGCGCCGCCGCTCCGCCCGTACAGGCCCCGTCGGTATAGGTCACCTTGCCGGTGCGGGTGTCGGTGCATCGCACCACTTGTGCGTGGGCCACTGTGCCCAGCCAGGCTGCGCACACACAGAGGAAGAGGGCGAGATGGCGGTTGCGGAGGCTCATGGTCTGCGGCCAAGGTGGGCAAAAGCGTGGCGGTGGGAGCCCTGGTCAGCCCCTGTCAGGGCTTGTCGGGGCTGTTGGACTGTTGGCGGGAGCGCCAATCGTGGGGGTCAAACGAGTAGCTGCCTGGCGCAACACGGCCTGGAGGGGGTTGGCGGTTGCGGCGATCGTCTGCGGCGCGGCGGTCGCGCTCAGCCTGCTCGCGCAGGGCCTGGTCACGGTCGCGCTGGCGGCGGTCGAGCTCGCGGGCCTGCTGTTCGCGGCGATCACGCTCGCGTTCCCGGGCCTGCCGGTCGCGCTCGGCACGTTCCCGTTCGCGTTCACGTTCTCGCCAGTCGTTACGGTTGCGGTCTCGCTCCCAGCGATCGTCCCGATCGCGTCCGCCGTAGTAGATAACGGCTGGGGGCGCCGAATACGCGGGGTACACCGGCGGGGCGTTGTTGTAGATGTAACCCGGCTGCTCATAAACACGGTACGGAGTGGGTTCGTAGTACGGGTCACCCTGCACCGTGGCGCAGCCGGTCACCGCGGCGCCCAGGACCGTGGCAGAAATAAGGCGGGCAAGTGTGTTTGTCATGGTGGTCAGACCCTGGCAGGGAGTGGCCGTTCCACCCTGCTCGTAAAGCCCCCGAAAAGCACCCCGGCGGAGTGTTACAAATTTCGGAGGCTGGCGCGTTGAAGCCGCTTTCAATGTAGCGCGTGGCCCCCCGTTTTGGTTGACCTGCCTGTCGATGTGCGCGGTAGGACGGCGCCTATTGTCCCATCCGTCGGGACCGGGCGCTGCCGTGGAGAAACTTCAAAAACAATAGCTATGAACCATTGCCCGATTAGCGGAAGCGGCCAATTTTTTACCCCATATCTGACCGTGGGGGCGGGGCGCCTGCTCCGCGGCAGGCCGCCCTGCCTTTAAGGCTTGGGCAGCACCCGGCGGATGGTTTCGGCCAGGTCTTCCGCCACAAACTTGGCGACGTACCCATCGGCTCCGACGCTGCGCACGTGGTCTTCATTGGCCGAGCCCGACAGCGAGGAGTGAATGACCACGGGCAGCCCATGAAAACGCGCGTCCTGCTTGATGTTGCGTGTCAGGGTAAACCCGTCCATTTCCGGCATTTCCAGGTCGGTCAGTACCATGGCGACGCGGTCCAAGACCGTTTTTCCCTCGGCTTCGGCGCTTTTCGCGATGGCGTTGAGACGGTCCCAGGCTTCCTTGCCGGACTTCACCATTTCATACGGGGCGTTGAGCACTTTGAGCTCTTGCTCGATGAGCGAGCGGGCCACGAACGAGTCGTCGGCCGCCAGGATGATGCAGCCGGGCTTGAGCTTGAGCTTGGCCCCAACCTTTTCTTCGGTGACCTCGTGGCCGTCCGAGGGCGAGATCATCTGAAGGATGGCCTCCACGTCCAGCACCTGGGCTAGGCGGGATTCATCGGTGTTGCCGTCCAGGCGGGCAATGCTGGTGACCAGCTTGCCAGCGGCGCCGCTCGTTTCGGCCGAGAGCACCTGTTTCCAGTCCAGTCGCACGATGTCTTCCACCGACTCGACCGCAAACGCCTGCGTGGTGCGCGCGTATTCGGTCACCAGCATGATGTTCAGGCCCGTCTGGGGCTTGCAGCCCACGATGGACGGCAGGTCCAGCACCGGAATCACCTGCCCGCGCAGGTTGACCACGCCCAGCGAATGGGCCGTGGTGCCCGCGATCGGCGTGATGCTGGGCATGGCCACGATCTCGCGGATCTTGAACACGTTGATGCCAAACAGCTCTGACTTGCCCAGGGCACTGTCGGTGCCCAGGCGAAACAGCAGCAGTTCGAACTTGTTGGTGCTGGTGAGGTTGGTCCGCTCGTCGATATCCTGCTGCACTGCTTTCATGATGGGTCCTTCGCGCAGAAAAGAAGAAGATACGCGCGTTTACAAATTCTAGGATCAGAACGGGGTGCGCAGTGCGCTAAATGTTCAGGCAATACCCGAATAGTGCACTGCCGCATCCTTGCGTGGCAGCGCTGTCACACGTTGGAGCCGGGTTGCGGGCTCAAGCCGGGGCTGGCAGGGCCACCGGCCCACAGTGCAATACCGTGGGGAAAGGGTTGTAGAAGTGGTGCAGGAGCTGTTTCCAGTCCTGGTACCGGGCCGACTCGCGAAAGCCGATCTCATGGTCCTCCAGGGTGACCCAGCGCACCAGCAGCACGTAGTCCTGCGGGCGCTCCAGACAATGGCCCAGTTCGTGTGACAGGTAACCGGGCATCGAGGCAATGATCTGTTGCGCCTGGGCAAAGGCGTGCTCGAAGGCCGCGTTCTGGCCGGGGCGGATGGTGAGGTGGGCGATTTCGAGAACCATGGTGGGCTGGGGCGTGCTGTGCGCTAGGGAAGTGCCTGTTTCTACCGCAAGACTGCCGGGGTACCGTATGCAGCCTGTTGTTCTGCGCCCACCCACACCGGGAGGCGGGAGGCTCAGGCAACGCTGCTCTGGGGAATCACAGAGGCCTTCAAACTGTCGGCCAGGCGGCCCAGCAGTGCGAGCATGGGGGCATCCGAGGCATCGCAGGCCAGACCCAGGTGGCGCGAGAACGCCAGGGGGCCATCGAGGGGGCGCGTGACCGAGCGGCGAGCATGCGCCGCGTGGGACTGTGGCACCACCGCCACGCCCAGGCCGCTGTCCACCATGTGCAGCAACAGCTCTTCGCGTGCGGCGCTGGCCTGTACCTCCAGGGCGATGCCGCGCTCGGCCAGCAGGCGGATGAACGACTGGTGCAGCGGGCAGTAGGGCCATTCAAGAAGCGGCACCCCTTGCAGGTCCGCCAGACCGAATTTCTTCTTGAAGCGCAGGGGATGCTGCTCGGGCAACAGCATCACATAGGGCTCGCGCCACAACGACACAAACGTGTCGCCGGGCGGTTTGCAGTGCTCCGCCACCAGGCGCAACCGGGCCTCCTGCGCCGTGGCCGTGAGTCGGACCAGCGTGTTGGGCAGGAGGTCGGCAATCTGCGCAAACAGCGGCGCGGCTGGGCCCACCATCAGGTCGTCCTGCAGGAACACGCCCAGCGTTTCGCGGGGCGCATCGCGAAAGTCGCGCACCATGGCGCTGGACTGCGCCAGCAGGCTGCAGGCGCGCGGGTACAGGCGGTGGGCGGCGGGGGTGGGAGCCAGACCCTGGCGGCTTCGCTCGAACAGCACGGTGTCCAGCGCGTCCTCCAGCCCCTTGATGGCCATGCTGATGGACGGCTGCGCCACAAAGCAGCGGCGCGCCGCCGTGGTCACGGATCGTTCTTCGTAGGCCGCTACGAAGTAGCCGAGGGCGCGCAGGTCAAACAGCATGGGGTTTCAGGGGCCGGGGCCACAGTCAGGTAGGGGTGATCGTGGTGACGGTTTCGCGAAAGTAGTCGAGCTGGCCGTTTTGCGAGTGGCTCAGGATCCAGGTCAGCGACTCCACTTCGCGCTGTTGTACTCCATAAAAGAAGCGTTGGCTTAGCTGGGTCATCACCCAGTCGTCGCCCAGCGGCTGGCTGTGGGTGTGAACGATTTGCGTGCCTTGCGGAAAGATCTCCGTGCCCAGGCGCTGCAGCACCGTCAGCAGATCGGCTTGGTTGCGCGCGACCTGCCAGCTCATGTCTGCATCATCGCGGTAGTGGTCGATGCGGAAATCCAGGTCATCGGCAACGCTCCCGAGCAGCGTGGGGACATCGCCTTTTTCAAAAGCGGCCAGTACGCGGTCGATGGGGAAGTTTGTGGTGAGGTTGGTCGTCATGTGCGCTCTCCAGTCGGGGGGTTAAAAGGGCCAGAAGCAGGCCCTTGGGGGGCGACTGTAGGCAGCCGGCGCTGCCTGCACAACGATGGAATTTGTGTGTTTGAACGATAAAAAAATGATGGATAAAAAGTGGCAGCGATGTCCCGGCGAAGGAAGGCGCCGAAGGCAGTTACCCACGGACTGATCTCCTCTCATTCCGTGACGCCCGGCAGCTGGCTCAGATAGCGGTGCAGCGCGGCAATGGTCTGGCGCACCTTGGCGGGCTGGGCGTCGCGCTGGGGTGTCACCGCCCAGATGTCCAGGGTGCCAAACGACCAGTCGGGCAGCAGCCGCACCAGCCGCCCGGCCTGCAGCGCATCGTGCGAATCCATGCCGCCCACCAGCGCCAGGCCCAGCCCGGCCTCGCACATCTGCTGGATCGAAAGCTGGTTGTTGCTGGCAATGCGCGGCTCCACCCGCAGGGCCCGGGGATCGCCCGTGGGGCTGCGCAGGTCGATCAGCAGGCCGCCGTTTTCGCGCGCAAAGCCCAGCCAGCTGTGCGAGAGCAGTGCGTCCGGGTGCTGTGGCACGCCGTGGGCAGCCACCCAGCCGGGCGCCGCGCACAGGTACCACTGCATGCCTCCCAGGCGCCGTGCTGCCCAGGTAGAGTCCTGCAGGCGCCCGTAGCGCACGGCCAGATCGATGCGGGCATTGATGAGGTCGATGGGCGAATCGTCTACCAGCAGGCGCAGGCGCAACGCGGGGTGGGCGGCCAGCAGCTCTCCCAGCGCTGGGGCAATGTGGCGTGCAAACCCGACGGTAGCCGACAGCCGCAGCTCGCCACTGGGGGCATCGCGCGAAGCGGCCAGCTCGGCCCGCGCCTGGTCGGCTGCGGCACACATGGCGGCGCAGCGCGCGTGGTAGCGCTGGCCTGCTTCAGTGAGTGCAAGCTTGCGCGTAGAGCGGTGAAGCAGGGTCACACCGCCATCGCTTTCCAGCTTGCGCACCTGCTGGCTCACGGCGGAAGTGCTCATGCCCAGGGCGCGGGCGGCGCCGCTCATCGAGCCGTGCTGCACCACGGCGGCAAACACCGCCATGCGTTTGAGGTCTTCCATATCAGGTCCTCTCGTCAATCCCCACTGGGCTGTTGTCCGCCCCCAGACCTTGGAACTGGCGCGACCAAGTCCAGTGCCCCCGCGCAAGGGCCGCCAAGCTGCTTGTGCGGCGCTTCGCTTGAGTGCGCTGGGGGCGTCCCCATCCCGCATGGCGCAGCCATGCGAGAGAGGGGGAAGGCGCAAAGCGACTCAGGAGGTGATTCATCCATTGTGAAGTTGAGCTTCAAAGAGAAGGCCAATTTAGCCATCTACCGCCAGCTTTGACAATCTCCTATTCTCACTACATCGCAACTTCGACCCCAAGGACATCGATATGAACATCGCCCTGATTGGCGCCTCCGGCTTTGTTGGCGCTGCCGTGCTGAATGAACTGCTGCAACGCGGCCACCGCGTGACGGTACTGGCCCGCAACCCCGCCAAGCTCGCCGCGCGCGAAGGTCTTACGGTAGTGGCGGCCGACGCGCAAGACGCCGCCCAGGTCGCCAAGGCCGCTGCCGGCCACGATGCTGTGGTCAGCGCCTATAACCCCGGCTGGGAGAACCCCAACATCCACGACGAGTTCCTGAAAGGTACCCGCGCCATCATCGACGGCACCAAAGCGGCTGGTGTGCGCCGCTTTCTGATGGTGGGTGGCGCTGGCAGCCTGTTTGTGGCGCCCGGCGTGCAGCTGGTGGATACGCCCCAGTTCCCCGCCGAATGGAAGCAGGGCGCCCTGGCCGCGCGCGAGGCGCTGAACTGGATTCGCACCGAAAACACGCTGGACTGGACCTTCCTCTCGCCGCCCATCCTGCTGCAGCCTGGCGAACGCACAGGCCAATACCGCCTGGGCGACGAAGCGCCGCTGATGAATGGCGAGCAACCCGGCAGCATCAGCGTGGCCGACCTGTCTGTTGCCATCGTGGACGAGCTGGAGACGCCGCGCCACGTGCAAAAGCGCTTTACGGTGGCGAACTGAGCGCCCATGCTTGCCGGCGTGCAAAGGCCGAAAAGGCCGAAAAGGCCGAAAAGGCCGAAAAGGCCAGAGCACTCCTGTTTTGATAGCTGCTAGCGCTTTATGGATAAGCGCTAGCGACCAATTTGGCTATAAATAGTCACGGCTTAGCCGATAAACCACCGCATCGGCACCAGCACGATGGACGGGAACAGCACCATCAGGAACATCATCGCGAACTGCGCGCCCATGAAGGGGAGCACGCCCCGGGTGACTTCGTCCATGCGCATGCGTCCCACCCCCGCCACCACGTTCAGCACCGTGCCCACCGGCGGAGTGATCAAGCCGATGGCGTTGTTCATGATGAACAGCACGCCGAAGTAGACCGGGTCGATGCCTGCGGCTTTGACCACCGGCATCAGCATGGGCGCCAGGATCAGGATGGTGGGCGTCATGTCCATGGCGGTGCCCACGGCCATCACCAGCAGCATGATGGCCATCATCAGCAGGATGGGGTTGTCCATGAAGGGCTTCAGCAGCGAAACCAGCTGTCTGGGGATGTCGGCCACGGTGATGAGCCACGCGCTCACCATGGCGGCGGCCACCAGGAACATGATCACGGCCGTCGTTTTGGCAGCGCTCACGAACACGGCGGTCAGCTGGCGCCAGTGCAGCTCGCGGTACACCACCGTGGCCACGAAGAGCGCATAGACGGCGGCCACGGCGGCGGCTTCGGTAGGGGTGAACACGCCCATCTTCAGACCCACGATCACGATCACCGGCAGGAACAGCGCCCAGGTGGATTCCTTCAAGGCCTGCAGCTTCTCTGCGGTCGTTGCTCGGGGCGGCGGCAAAATGCTCTCGCGCTGCGATACCCAGTACCAGGCCGCAGCAATGGACAGTCCCATCAGCAGGCCCGGCACGATGCCCGCCAGAAACAGCTTGCTGATCGACACGTTGGCCGCGACGCCAAACACCACAAAACCAATGGAAGGCGGAATCACCGGCGCGATGATGCCCGCCGAGGCAATCAGCCCCCCGGCGCGCGCCTTGTCATGCCCGGCCTTCACCATCATGGGCAGCAGCAGCGCGGCCAGCGCAGCGGTGTCTGCCACGGCAGAGCCCGACAGCGCCGCCAGCATGCAGGCCGCGAGGATGGCCACAAAGCCCAGCCCGCCGCGCTTATGACCCACCAGCGTGAGCGCCAGCTTGACGATGCGCTGCGACAGGCCGCCCGCATTCATGATCTCGCCTGCCAACATAAAAAACGGCACGGCCAGCAGCGGGAACGAGTCCGCGCCGTTGATGACGTTCTGCGCAAGGATCTGCGCGTCAAACAGGTCCAGGTGCCACATCAGCGCCACGCCAGACACCAGCAGCGCGTAGGCAATGGGCACACCAATGGCCATGGCCGCCAGCAGGGAGCCGAGAAAGATGAATACGGTCATGCGAGTGTCTCCGGGGGGCTCAATGGGATGGCGGCTTGCGTGACGGCAACGCCGCGCGGTCCAGCTGCATGTCGGGCAGGGTGGCCACATCCTCCGACCCGGAGGTCTGCACCAGCTGGTCGTCTGGTACCTGCCCCGACAGCAGCCTCCACAGGTTGAGCAACAACAAAAGGCCCGACGCCACGGCAAACACCACCCCGGACGCATAGAAGATCGCCACCGATGCGCCGGTTACCGGCGCTTCCACATCCCAGTTGATGCGTGCCTGCGACAGGGCGCCACGGAACAGCAGCCAGGTGCAAAACAGCATGAGCCCGTGGCTGATGACAAGGCACACCCGTTGAACGATGGGTGGAAGCTTGGTGAGAACCAGGTCGCTGCCCAGGTGGCCGTGTTCCTTCACCACCACGATGGCGCCCAGGAACGTTATCCACACGAACAGCCAGCGCGACACCTCTTCGCTGACCGCAATGCCCGAGTTGAAGGCGTAGCGCAGCACCACGTTGCCGAACACCATCACCACCATCACGGCCAGTGCCAGCGCGATGAGAATGTTGATCCACCGGCAGCACCGGTCTATGAGGGCGTTGAGCATGGGTGTCTCCTTGGTCTTCTTCTGGTGTGCGTGCCGTTGCGGCCTGTGGCTCAGAGCGCTGCGTCGCGCAACAGGCCGCGCTGCGTCAGGTTACTGATAAAGGCGCGCAAACCAAAGCGCCAGGGCGCCGCCGCCTCGCTGTGCGCCACGCGGTTGTGCAGGCCACCCAGCCACGCGCTCTGGATGGACACCAGGTCGCCCAGGTGGTGGGTGAAGCCACCGCCCGGCTGGTCGCGGTCTTCAATGGGCGCGAACAGCGTGCCCAGAAACAGCATGAATCCATCCGGATACTGGTGCGCGGCCAGGGTCTGCGCCACCAGGTCGCTGGGGTCGCGGCTGATGCTGGCCATGGTGTTGATGCCGCGCAACTCATAGCCATCCACCCCTGCAACGCTCAGGTGCACGGTTTCGCTGCGCACCTTGTCCATCCCGAAGCTCGCGTCGAACAGGCGGATGAACGGGCCTAACGCGCACGAGGCGTTGTTGTCCTTGGCCTTGCCCAGCAGAAGGGCGCTGCGGCCCTCGATGTCCCGCAGGTTCACGTCGTTGCCCAGCGTGGCGCCCACGATCTGGCCCCGGCTGTTCACCGCCAGCACCACCTCGGGCTCGGGGTTGTTCCAGGCCGAGTCGGAGCGGATGCCGATGTCGTCCCCGCAGCCGACGGACGCCAGCACCGGCGCCTTGGTGAACACCTCGGCATCGGGGCCAATACCCACCTCCAGATACTGCGACCACAGGCCTTTTTCTTGCAACAACGTTTTGAGTTCCATGGCCTCGGGCGAACCAGGGCGGATGTCGGCAAGGTTCTCGCCGATCAGCTCGATGACCTGGCTTCGCAAGGCTTGCGCACGGCTGGCGTCGCCCCGGGCCTGTTCTTCGATCACGCGCTCGATCAGGCTGGCCGCAAACGTCACGCCCGCCGCCTTGACCACCTGCAGGTCGCACGGCGCCAGCAGCCAGGGGCTGCTCGTGTCGCGCGTGCCGGGTAGGCTGTTGGCCAGCAGGTCTTCCACGCTGCACAGGTACTGGCCGGTGGCTGCACGCACCGCCTCGGCGGGTGCCAGGGTGTCGAGCAGCGTGCTCATGGTGGGGTAGTGCGCGCTGAGGTCGAACACGCCTTCGGGCCGCAGGGCCACCACAGCTGGGCCCGCAACGGCGCCCTGTGGTGCCCACACCCGGCCCACCAGCGTGCCCTGCAGGCCATCGTCGGGAAGCACTTGCAATGCGGTCTGGGGCGCACGGGCCCGTTCGGCAACTGCCGTCGCCGTCATGTTGTTCATGGAGAGTCCTTCGAAAAAATCCGGGGGTGGCGCCGGTGGCCCGCCCGCTCGTTGTCAGTGGTTGTGGCGTGGTGTCTTTTCGGAAATGCGCTGGAATGCCAGCGCGAAGTCGAGCGTCGCGCCACCGGCCAGCTGCCCCGTCTTCTCGCGGTACAGCGCTTCCCAGGGAGACTGGCTCGCGGGCACGGGTGGGTCGGGCAGTTCACGCTTTCGGCGGGCGATTTCCTCGGGCGCGACCAGCGCATCGCAGCGCCCGGTGTTGAGGTCGGTGCGGATGGTGTCGCCGCTTTGCAGCCAGGACAGGCCCCCGCCCACGGCGCTCTCGGGCGATGCGTTGAGGATGGACGGGCTGTCTGCCGTGCCCGACTGGCGCCCGTCGCCCAGCGTGGGCAACGTGTTGATGCCGCGCCGGATCAGCGCATCGGGCGGCTGCATGTTGACCACCTCGGCCGAGCCCGGCCAGCCGATGGACCCGGCGCCGCGCATGACCAGGATGCAGCCCTCGTCGATGTCGAGCGCTGGGTCGTTGATGCGTGCGTGGTAGTCGTCCGCGCCTTCAAACACCACGGCACGGGCTTCGAAGATGCCCTCGCGGCCCGGCTGGCTCAGGTAGCGCTCGCGAAACGCGGGCGATATCACCGAGGTTTTCATGATGCCGAAGTCAAACAGGTTGCCGCTGAGCACCAGGAACCCAGCTTTTTCCATCAGCGGCGCGCTGAAGGGGCGAATCACTTCACGGTCGCGCGCTTCGTGGCCCTGCAGGTTGTCGCCGATGGTTTTGCCCGTCACGCTGGCGCAGTCGTTGTGCAGGCGGCCCGCTTGCTGCAGCTCCCACATCAGCGCAGGCACACCGCCCGCGCGAAAGAACCGTTCGCCCAGGAACTGGCCTGCAGGCTGCATGTTCAGCAGCAGGGGCAGGTCGTAGGCGTGGTCCGTCCAGTCCTGGGCCTCCAGTACCACGCCTGCATGGCGCGCCATGGCCATCACGTGCACCTGCGCATTGCTGGAGCCCCCGGCCACACTGATGACCGACAGCGCGTTCAAGAAGCTCTCGCGCGTCAGGATGCGCGAGGGGCGCAGGTCTTCATAGGCCATATCAACAATGCGCCGCCCGGTTTCGTACGCCATCTGACCGCGTTCTCGGTACAGTGCAGGAATGGCCGCGCAGCCGGGCAGCGACAGGCCCAGGGCTTCTGCCACCGCGTTCATGGTGGATGCCGTGCCCATGGTGTTGCAGTGGCCCGCCGACGGTGCGCTGCTGCAGGCGCGCTGCAGAAACTCTTCTTCATCAATCTTGCCCGCTGCCAGCTGGCGGCGGCTGCGCCAGATGACGGTGCCCGAACCCACCAGTTGTCCGTCGTGCCAGCCATCGAGCATCGGCCCGCCCGAGAGCACGATGGCCGGAATGTCCACCGTGGACGCGGCCATGACGCCAGCAGGCGTGGTCTTGTCGCAGCCCGTGGTCAGCACCACCGCGTCGATGGGGTAGCCGTACAGGATCTCCACCAGCCCCAGATAGGCCAGGTTGCGGTCCAGTGCGGCCGTGGGCCGGCGGCAGTTTTCAAAGATGGGGTGAACAGGGAACTCCATCGGAATGCCGCCCGCATCGCGGATGCCGTCGCGCACGCGGCGCGCCAGGTCCAGGTGGATGCGGTTGCAGGGCGACAGGTCGCTGCCCGTCTGCGCGATGCCGATGATGGGCCGGCCCGAGCGCAGTTCCTCGGGCGTGAGCCCGTAGTTCATGAAGCGTTCGAGGTACATCGCGGTCATGTCCGAGCGCTCGGGGGCGGCAAACCAGTCGCGGGAGCGGAAGGGGCGGCGGGGTGTTTTGGTCATGGGGTCGGGACGTCGCAAAAGGAGGGGCGGGGGCGCAGCTGCAACCAGCTGCGCCCCGGGAGGCGAATCGCTTACTTCCCGCCCCGCGCCTTCGCCAGCTCGCCCATCATTTCGCTGGTGGTCTCTTCACCAAACTCCTTGCCGTACTTGGCCAGCACGGGCTGCAGCTTGGTGCGCAGCTTGGCCTGCTCGGCAGCAGGCAGCTCGGTGATCTGCATGCCGGCCTTTTTCAGCTCGCCCAGGGCGGTTTCGCTGAAGGCGCGGATGGTCTTGCGCTCGAACAGCGTGGCCTCGCGGGCAGACTCCTGCACGATCTTGCGCTCGTCGGCCGAGAGGCCGTCCCAGGTCTTCTTGGAGATGAGCAGCACCCACGCGCTGTACATGTGGCGCGACAGCACCAGATGCTTTTGCACCTCATAGAACTTGCTGGCCAGGATGGTGGCAGGCGGGTTCTCCTGGCCGTCCACGGCCTTTTGTTCCATGGCGGTGTACAGCTCGGTGAACGGCATGGGCGTGGCGTTGGTGCCCAGCGCGTTGAAGGTGTCGAGGAACAAGGGGCTCTGGATCACGCGCAGCTTCAGGCCTGCCAGATCATCGGCCGTATTGATGGGGCGGCGCGAGTTGGTTACATGGCGAAAGCCGTTTTCCCAAAAGCCCAGGCCGATCAGGCCCTTGTCGGGCAGCATGGCCAGCAGCTTCTGGCCGAAGGGGCCGTCGAGCAAGGCGTCGGCTTCGGCCTCGGTGTTGAAGGTGAGCGGCAGGTTCAGCACGCCAAAGGGCTTGATCAGCGACATCAGCGTGGATGAATCCGGAATCGTCATCTCCAGCGTGCCGCCGCGCAGGGCCGAGGTCATGCTCACGTCGTTGCCCAGCGCACCGCTGGCAAACAGCTTGGCGTTCATCTTGCCGCCGCTCTTGGCCTGCAGGCGCTCGGCAAAGTGGCGCACGGCCTGGGCCTGCGGGTGGTCGTCGCTCAGGCCAATGCCGACCTTGAAGGTGTGTTCCTTCACTTGGGCCGCGACGGGGGCGGCAAAGGCGGCCAGCAGCGTGGCAGCAAGCGCCAAGGATTTAGCGAGGGTCTTGAATTGCATGGTGTCTTGTCTCCGTTGGAATGGCTGACCCCGTTGGCGAGGCCTTCGGCGTATGCAGCTTTTTGGGGCAAGCCGTCATGGACGCAAGGCGAAGGTTAGGTTTCGCGTCCTGCCGGGTCCACTGAATGTTTTGCGACAATCCATTCCAAACGCTTATGAGTCCAGACGAATTTCCGGGTAAACCCTTGTCTTTGGCGCAGGCCTGCGCGCGGCTGCGCTTTCGGCATTTGCAGTTTCTCGACATCCTGGGCCGCACGCGCAACCTGCGGCTCACGGCCGAGCAGATGCACGTCACGCAGCCTGCGGCCACCAAGATCCTCATGGACATCGAGGAGATCCTCGAGGCGCGCCTGTTCGACCGCCTCTCGCGCGGCATGCGGCCCAACGAGCTGGGGCTCTTCACGCTGCGCTACGCCAGCGCGGCGCTCGATGGGCAGCGCAAGTTTGTGGACGAGTTCAACGCACTCAAGCAGGGCGGCCATGGCCATGTGACGGTGGGCGCGATCACCGGCTCGGCAGCGCATGTGCTGGTGGCGTCGGTGGTGGAGCTCCAGCGCTTGCGGCCCCTGCTGGTCATCAAGATCCTGGAGCAGAGCAGCGACCAGCTCATCGCCTGGCTGGCCGAACGCAAGATCGACCTGATGATTGGCCGCTTCACCACCGAGGACCAGCGCAGCCAGTTCCACTACGAGCACCTGTCCGCCGAGCCGCTGCATGTGGTGGGCGGGCAGCACCACCCGCTGCGCGGCGCCACCGACCTGTCGCTGACCGAGCTGGCGCACTGGCCTTGGATTCTGTACCCCGCCTCCACGGCGGTGCGCAAGGTGTCGGACGACTTGTTCGGCGGCGCGGGCCTGGCGCTCACGGCGGGGGTGGTGGAGACGCCGTCCTTCCTGTTTGCGCTGGAGCTGATGAACACCACCCACATGATGTCGCTGCAGCCCGCCGCGCTGATCCAGAAATACGTGGACCGGGGCCTGCTCTCGCGCATTCCCGTCGAGCTGCCCGACCGCATGCCCAGCTATGGCCTCATCACCCGCCTGGGCGAGCCGCCCACGCCCTCGGTACAGGCCTTTATCGACGTGCTGCGCGACACGGCGGGTGTGGCGCCGGACGTTTTGGGGGAGTAGCAAGGCCCGCGCTATGCCTGGCCCCTTTCGATAACCAATGGTTATTGGAAATTGGGGTGGCCAGGCCCTGCCGTTATGCTCTGCGCCCTTTCCCGCCATCCAGACCTTTTTCTCCATGACCGACGCACCCGACACGCCCGACACCATCCAGGAACCCCGCTGCTGGAGCGATGGGCGCTGGACGGCGCAGGTCATCAAGAACGAAGACGACGATGGCTGGGCGGTGTCCATGACGCTGAAGGGCGAGGCCGAGCCCGCACTGGTGGGCCCCTGGACCATGGGCCGCGACAAGAAGAACCCCAAGCCGCTCGATGTGTCGGCCTTTCACACCCTGGTCAAGACCGCGAGCGAGGTGGTGCGCCGCCATGAGCAGCAGCTGCACGCGCAGTTGAACAAGAGCGTGCACATCACCACCGCCGACGGCCAGCGCCTGCGCGTGGCGCTGGCCATCGTGCCCGATGAGGAAGGTGCCACGGCCACGCTGAGCGCCGAAGATGCACTGGGCCAGGAAATCGCCCGCGTGCCTGCGCCGCCCACCTTCCGCCTGACGGCCGCCAGCGCTACCGCCTGGGCGGACGGGGGCTTTGCGCGGCCCCGTTGACCTCGGCGCCCAGCGCTTTTGCACGCCCCCGACAAGGTACCGACGAAGAGTTTCTTGCAGCCCTGCGCGCTGCCAGGTGCTGCGCGCAGGGCGACGTTTGGGTAGATTGGAGGGCATGGCCCAGTGGCCCGTCGGAGTCCTGCCGTGCGTTCCTCATTTCAACCCTTGCTGCCATTGCCCTCCCCGTCCGAGGGCTTGTTCCCGCCACCACCGCGAGCCGGCTGTGCTGGAGCCGCCCTGCTGGCCTGCTGCGCGCTGTTGCCCCTGCCGGCCCTGGCGCAGCAGGGGGCTGGCGCGCCGCAGCCCTCCGCCCGAGCCCAGGAGCTTGCGGTCTCCGCTACCCCCGAGCCGCGCCGCATCTTCATCGACGGCGCACGCGCGGCCAGCGACGTGGGGCTGGCCTCGGTGGGTGTGCAATGGCCCTGGGCCTGGCGCCGTGATTTTTTGGGCGGCGAACTGACGGGGCACTGGGATACCCACATCGCGCACTGGCGCGTGCCGCCCGGCACCGCCGTGCCGGGCGGGCGCAGCCACTGGACGCAGCTGGCGGTGGTGCCGACACTGCGTTGGCGATTCGACGGCGGGCGGTCCGCCTGGTTCATGGAAGGCGGCATCGGCCTGTCGGCGCTGGACGGGCACTACGCCACCCGGCACAAGGCCTTCAGCACCCGTTTCAACTTTGCCGACCACCAGGGCGTGGGCTTCAACTTTGGCGCCCGCCGCCAGCACGAACTGATGCTGATCGTGCGCCACATTTCCAACGGCGGCATCCGCAAGCCCAACCCGGGCGAAGACTTTGTGCAGGTGCGCTACAGCCGGTCTTTTGAATGATCCGGCTTCCGTCAACTTGAACCGTTCGCTGAGCGCCGTTCAAGCGCCGCGCCTGGCTTGGGCAGGCTCAGCAAGAACGGATGAACGGGATCGGCGAAGGGGGCCAATCGCCTTGGCGACGGCGCGAATGTCACCAAGCTCCTAGAATCCCCCTGCAGGCCCTGGATCCACTCCAGGGCCGGCAGCGTTCTCAGGGCGGGGTGGAATTCCCCACCGGCGGTATTTGAGGGCTGAAAAGCCAACAAGAGCCCGCGAGCGCCTGTGGTGCCGTTCTTTGGAACAGGCCCGCAGGGTCAGCAGATCTGGTGCGAAACCAGAGCCGACGGTCACAGTCCGGATGAAAGAGATCGCGAAACTAGGGATGTCCTGCATAACCCTCGCGAGTCGGTGGTAGTGCGGATTGGGATGGGCCGCAAGGCGACTTTTTGCAGCCAATAGCGCGGCTATTGGCATGAAAAGCAACGCAGCGGACCGCCCGGGACCGCGCTATCACGGACCGCAGGGAGTTATGCAGGACATCCCTAGAGCACCCGCCATGGGTGGCTGGGCCCTTGGCGTTTGCCTGCGTGTTTTTTGCCCGCTCGCAAGCGCCGTGAGGCCTGCGCCGCCCTGTGCAGGCGCCGTGTTCGCGCGCGCCCTGATTCTGGTCTGACCTGTTTTGAGGAACCCATGAATCAGTCTTCTGCTACTTCTCCCGTCTCTCCCCTCGCGCCTGTGGCAGCACACCGTGGCGCCCGCGTGGCCATCATCAGTGCCAGCTGGCACCAGGACATCGTGCACCAGGCGCGTGACGCGGCCCTGGCCGAGTTCGACCGCCACGGCCTGCCACCCGCGCAGGTGGCGCTGTTCGATGTGCCCGGTGCGTTCGAGATCCCGCTGTTGGCCCGCAAGCTCGCGCGCAGCGGGCGCTACGACGCCATCGTGGCCTGCGCGCTGGTGGTCAACGGCGGCATCTACCGCCACGAGTTCGTCACCACCGCTGTCATCGACGGCCTGATGCGCGTGCAGCTAGACACCGAGGTGCCCGTGATGTCGGCTGTGCTCACCCCGCGCGACTTTCACGACCACGAAGACCATGTGCGCTTCTTTCGCGAGCATTTCGTGAAGAAGGGCACCGAGGTGGCCCAGGCCTGCCTGCAGACCATGGCCTACCTGCGCAAGCTCGCCTCGCCCACGTTGGCCTCCGTGCAGCAGGCTTCGCCGGTGCTGGCAGAAGTCTGAGTCGATGGCTTTTTGATTGCTATCTTTTGGATAGCTTTTAGCGCTTGATGGTAAAGCGCTAGAAGCCGATTTGGCCTGGAATTTTTGCGCGACATCAGCCAGCGGCCAGACGGGGCTGGTGCTGCCCGGGCACTGGCAAGTGGGCGCGTGTGGGAGCGCTGGCTTCAGAGTCCGCCAGTCGGAACACCGCCACCGCCTGCACCAGCTGCTGCGCCTGCACCTTCAGGCTGTCGGCAGCTGCCGCGCTCTGTTCGACCAGCGCCGCGTTCTGCTGCGTGGCCTGGTCCATTTCGGTGATGGCGTCCCCCACCTGGGCCACGCCTGCACTTTGCTCGCTGCTGGCGGCGCTGATCTCGCCCACGATGTCCGTCACACGGCGGATGGCGCTGACCACCTCGCTCATCGTGGCGCCCGCCTTGTCTACCAGCGTGGTGCCCAGCTCTACGCGCTCCACGCTGGCGTGGATCAGGGTCTTGATCTCCTTGGCGGCGTCTGCGCTGCGCTGGGCCAGGTTGCGCACCTCGCTGGCAACCACCGCAAAGCCCCGGCCCTGCTCGCCCGCGCGGGCTGCTTCCACGGCGGCGTTCAGCGCGAGGATGTTGGTCTGGAAGGCGATGCCGTCGATCACGCTGATGATGTCGGCAATCTTCTTGCTGCTGTCGTTGATGCCCTTCATGGTCGTCACCACCTCGGCCACCACATCACCGCCCTGCACGGCCACGGTGCTGGCGCTCACGGCCAACTGGTTGGCGGTGCGCGCGTTTTCGGCATTGGCCTGCACGGTGGAGCTCAACTCCTCCATCGACGCCGAGGTTTCTTCCAGCGCGCTGGCCTGCTGCTCGGTGCGGGCGCTCAGGTCGTTGTTGCCCTGTGCGATTTCGGTACTGGCGGCGGCCACGCTGTCGGCGTTGTTGCGCACATTGCTCACCACGTGCGACAGGCTGATCTGCATGTCGTGCAGGGCATTCAGCAGCAGGGCGATTTCGTCCTTGCCCTGCACTTGCCGTGCCACGGTGAGGTCGCCGCTGGCCACGGCCTGCGACACGCGCACCGCGTTGTCCAGCGGGTTCACTACGGTGCGGCTGAAGGCAATGGCGCCCGCAATGCCCAGGGCGCACACCACCAGCATCACCACCAGGCTGATGGTGGTGGCGCGCTGCGCTGCTTTGGCGGCGCGCTCGGCCACTTCGCTGCTGGCCTTGGCGATCAGGCCACCGGCCTGGTCCAGCAGCTGCGAGGGCTCGCGGTCCATGCCCGCGACGGCCTTGTCGCCCGCCTGCGGGTCGTGGTCGGCGGCCTTGAAGGCCTCAAACCCCTTGCGGTAGGCCGCGCCCATGCGCTCGTGGGCCTGGGCAAATTGCTGCACGCGTTCACGGCCTTCGCCGGGGGGCAGGGCGACCACGAGCTTTTGCGCCTCGTCCTTGATGGCCTTTTCCTGCTTTTCAAACGCGGCCCAGTAGCGCGTGAGCTGGGCCGGGTCCTTGCCGCGCAACAGCACATTCTTCCACTCCTGCACCTGCACCTTGAAGTTGTTGAGCATGTCCGCCGCCATGCGCTCGTGCTCAAAACTCTGGGCCACGGTGGTCTGGTAGGTGTCGAGCGCCTGGTTCAGGCGGCTGATGCCAAACAGCGCCGCCGCAAACAGCAAAAGCAGCGACACGGTAAAGGCCAGGGGGAGCTTGAGGCTGAGCTTCATGGGGAACTCCTGTGGGGTCCACGATTCGCCGCTGGGGCGGGGCAAAGTGCATGCGGCCCAGCCGGACTTCCCCGTACGTTGCGGCGGTTGTCCCACTGCGCCTCTCGTCTCGGTCAACCGGCGCGTGCTGTGCGCCGCGCCGGAGAGATTCCCGCTGCCATTATGGAGAGATGTGTAAATTTTTGTACATGTCTTTTTTACCAAGGTGCGAACACATGTAGGCGCCGAGAGCACCAAGATTTGTTATCAAATTGATAGCTGTTAGCGCTTATTGGATAGGCGCTAGAGCCTGATTTGGTTCAGATGGTGCAGACAAAAAAGCCTTGCCGTTCAGGGCGAGGCTGTTCAATGGCGGGGGCGCTGCGCAGCTCGGTGCCGCGTGGGGCTGGCTACAAAACCCCGCTGGCCCGCAGCGCCGCAATGCGCGCCGCATCCAGCCCCATCTCCCGCAGCACTTCGTCGGTGTGCTGGCCTAGGGCAGGCGGGGCGTTGCGCAGCACGGGCGGCGTGGCCGACAGGCGCAGTGGGCTGGCCACGCCGGTGATCTGCTGAACGTTGTCGGTGGCGGCCTCGCCGTCCTTCCAGCGCGGCAGCGTCACGGCCAGGCCACGGGCCTGCACCTGCGCGTCGTCAAACGCCTGGGCGATGGTGTTGATGGGGCCGCAGGGTACGGCCTTGTCTTCCAGCAGTGTGATCCAGTCGGCCGTGGTGCGCGTGCGGGTCACGGCCTCCATGGCGGGGATCAGCGCGGTGCGGTTTTGCACGCGCAGGGTGTTGGTCGCAAAGCGCGGGTCGCTGGCCCACTGGGGCTGCTCGGCGGCGGCGCAAAAGCGCTGGAACTGCCCGTCGTTGCCAATGGCCAGCAGCATGTTGCCGTCGGCGGTGGGGAAGTCCTGGTAGGGCGCGAGGCTCGGGTGGCTGTTGCCCATGCGTCCGGGCGCCTTGCCCGTGGCGAGGAATCCCGAGGCCTGGTTGGCCAGCACGGCCATGCCCACGTCGAGCAGGGCCATGTCGATGTGCTGGCCCTGGCCGGTGCCATTGGTGGCGTTGTCGCGCACATGCAGCGCGGCCAGGATGGCGTTGCTGGCGTACAGGCCGGTGAACAGGTCGATCACGGCCACGCCCACGCGCATGGGGCCGCCGCCGGGTTCGGTGTCGGCCTGGCCCGTGATGCTCATCAGGCCCGTCATGGCCTGCACCATCAGGTCGTAGCCTGCGCGCTCGGCGTAGGGTCCGTCCTGCCCGAAGCCGGTGACCGAGCAGTAGATGAGGCGGGGGTTGAGCGCGCGCAGGCTCTCGTGGTCCAGGCCGTATTGCTTGAGGCCGCCGACCTTGAAGTTCTCCACCACGATGTCCGCCTCTTGTGCCATCTGCCGGATCAGCGCCTGGCCCTCGGGCGAGGCCATGTCGATGGTCACCGAGCGCTTGTTGCGGTTGCAGGCGGTGTAGTAGCTGGCCTGGTTGGTGTCGTTGCCCTCGGCGTCTTTCAAGAACGGAGGGCCCCACTGGCGCGTGTCATCGCCTACGCCGGGGCGCTCCACCTTGACCACGTCCGCGCCCAGGTCGGCCAGAATCTGCGTGCACCAGGGCCCGGCCAGCACGCGGGAGAGGTCTAGCACCTTGATGCCTGCGAGGGCGCCTGGGGAGGAGGGGGATGTGGTCATGAAGGTACTATAAGTTTGATAGCTGGTAGCGCTTATCCATCAAGCGCTAGAGGCCTAAAACGCTTGAAACATGTGTAGAGGAGCCCCGTTTTAACTCCCTCTCCCCTCGCGGGAGAGGGTGGGGGAGAGGGGGCGAACAGGCACAGCGCACGCCACTACCCCCTCTCCCCCGGCCCCTCTCCCGCGAGGGGAGAGGGGAGTTCTCACCACCGCATTGGATGGAGGGGAGGCCGGGCCTCAGTTGGCAAACGCCGCAATGCCCGTCTGCGCACGGCCCAGAATCAGCGCATGCACATCGTGCGTGCCTTCATATGTGTTCACCACCTCCAGGTTCACCAGGTGGCGGGCCACGCCAAACTCGTCGCTGATGCCGTTGCCGCCCATCATGTCGCGCGCCAGGCGGGCAATGTCCAGCGCCTTGCCGCAGCTGTTGCGCTTGATGATGGAGGTGCCTTCCACGCTGGCCGTGCCCGCGTCCTTCATGCGGCCGAACTGCAGGCAGGCCTGCAGGCCAATCGCAATCTCGGTCTGCATGTCGGCCAGCTTCTTCTGGATGAGCTGGTTGGCGGCCAGGGGGCGGCCAAACTGCTTGCGGTCCAGCGTGTACTGGCGGGCGGTGTGCCAGCAGAACTCGGCCGCACCCAGGGCGCCCCAGGCGATGCCGTAGCGCGCGCTGTTCAGGCAGGTGAAGGGGCCCTTGAGGCCTTGCACTTCAGGGAAGGCGTTTTCTTCGGGCACGAACACATCGTCCATCACGATCTCGCCGGTGATGGAGGCGCGCAGGCCCACCTTGCCGTGGATGGCGGGGGCTGTCAGGCCCTTCATGCCCTTTTCCAGCACGAAGCCGCGGATGGGGCCCACGGCGCCGCCTTCGGACACTTCCTTGGCCCAGACCACGAACACGTCGGCCACGGGGCTGTTGGTGATCCACATCTTGCTGCCCTTGAGCTTGTAGCCGCCGTCGACCTTGTAGGCGCGCGTGGCCATGCTGCCGGGGTCGGAGCCGTGGTCGGGCTCGGTCAGGCCAAAGCAGCCGATCCACTCGCCGGTGGCGAGCTTGGGCAGGTACTTCTGCTTCTGCGCTTCGGTGCCGAATTCATGAATGGGCACCATCACCAGCGACGACTGCACGCTGGCCATCGAGCGGTAGCCCGAATCCACGCGCTCCACTTCGCGGGCGATCAAGCCATAGGCCACGTAGCTCAGGCCGGGGCCGCCGTACTGCTCGGGGATGGTGGGGCCGAGCAGGCCCACTTCGCCCATCTCGCGGAAGATGCTCACGTCCATCTTTTCGTGGCGGAAGGCGTCCAGCACGCGGGGCGCCAGCTTGTCCTGGCAATACGCTGCGGCGGCGTCGCGGATGGCGCGCTCGTCGTCGGTCAGTTGCTGGCTCAGGAGGAAAGGGTCATCCCATTGAAAAGCGGCGTGGGCCATGTGTGTCTCCGGTCGGAAAGAAGGTGAAAGAAACGGGTCTGAAGCGCATCGTAGGCCCTGGTGTGCCAGCCCGCAAGCGAGTTCTTTTCATCCAGATATGCGTTGTTGGAATGTATGGAATACTCGCGTCCATAGGTTGCAAGTGAGATAACCTCGTTAAAAGTTCCTCTTCATCATGCGCCGCAACATCCCATCGACCCAGGCCCTGGCCTGTTTTGAAGTCGCCGCCCGACACGAGAGCTACACCCGCGCCGCGCAGGAGCTGTCGCTCACCCAAAGCGCGGTGTCGCGCCAGATCCAGGCGCTGGAAGAATTTTTGGGCGTGGCGCTGTTTCGCCGCACGCGCCACGGCGTGGTGCTGACGCCTGCGGGCGCCCACTACGGCCGCCAGGTGGCGCGCTGGCTGCAGGGCCTGGAGCGCGATACGCTGGATGTGATGGCCCACCAGGGCGAGGGTGGCACTCTGTCGCTGGCCGCAGTGCCCACCTTTGCCACGCGCTGGCTCATCCCACGCCTGCCGCTGCTGGCGCAGGAGCATCCGGACATCGTGGTGCACATCGACACGCAAACGCGGCCTTTTCTGTTTGCCGACACCACCTTCGATGCCGCCTTGTATGCAGGCACACCCGAGCAGGTTGCCAACTGGCCCGGCGTGCAGGCCCTGCTGCTGATGCACGAAGACGTGGTGCCCGTGTGTTGCCCCCGCCTGCTCGAATCCGCCGCGCCCCGGGGCCGCGGCCGCGCCCACCAGCCGATCGCTGCCGAGGCGCTGGCCGAGCTGCCACTGCTGCAGCAAAGCACACGCCCCTATGGCTGGCGCCAGTGGTTTGATGCGATGGGTGTGGATGTCCCGCATGCGCTGGATGGCCCGCGCTACGAGCTGTTCTCCATGCTGGCCGTGGCCGCCACGCATGGCATGGGCGTGGCGC
Source organism: Acidovorax sp. FG60 (assembly GCF_057808995.1). NCBI lineage: Bacteria > Pseudomonadati > Pseudomonadota > Betaproteobacteria > Burkholderiales > Comamonadaceae > Acidovorax > Acidovorax sp. FG60. The sequence continues at coordinate 118,059 of NZ_JBMDJC010000011.1, read as the reverse complement.
TGATGCCGCCTTTGTTGATCGAGGCCGAACTGGCCAGCGGCGAGCTGGTGGTGGCCTGCAACCGCCCGCTGCGTGGCGAGCGTGCCTACTACCTCATCAGCCCCGCGCAAGCCCAGCCGCCGGTGTTGGGGGCGTTTGCACGGTGGCTGCAGGGCATGGCAGCGGCGGCAGGCGGAGTGCCGCCGGTCGCCGGGGCAGAAGGCAAGGGATGACGCGCTTGCATCCGCCCAGGGGCTGAACTAATCTGGTGGCGCTGGAGTCTGTCTGCACATACCGATCCGGGAGTGACCCCATGACCACCTACCATGCCCCGCATTTCGACCCCACCGTGGACGAGATCGAGACCCTCAAACAACTCGAAATGGGCCAAGTCATTACGTTGCCCCATGCGCTCAAGGACCACGTGTCTGGCCGCCTGCTCGAATGGGGCTTCATCACCAAAGGCTCCGGCGGCGAACTGGCCATTACGCCCAGCGGTCGGCAACTGATTCGCCGACAGGACAACTAGTGTGGTGTTGCACGCTATCCGGCACCTAAAACCGCGTCTTTTCGATCAGGGCTGCGTTGCAAATCCGCGCGATACCTACGGGTATCGCTGTGGTTTGCGCCTTGCCCTGGCCAAAAAATCCATCGGTTTTCAATGTGCCGTCAAGCATGCAACACCACACTAGCCCCACGGCGCCGCAGAGCGCTACCGATGGCTAGGTCACCGCCGCCTGCTCCCCAGTGCCGGGGCTGTCGCCAATCCTCGCGCAGTTGGCGGGGTATTGCAGCCCGCAAATTTCGCCGTGCAGCATTGGCCCTATCCTGCCGCTCTTGCTTTCCTTTCTTCACGAGGAGCTTCTGTGCGCGCACCGTCCCTGATTCGCAAAGCACTGTGTGCTGCCACCCTGGCGGCATGTGGTCTGCTGTTGCAAGGCTGCAGCACGGTCAAGCTGGCCTACAACCAGGTGCCGCACCTGGCCTACTGGCAGCTGAACAGCTACCTCGGCCTGTCAGAAACCCAGACCGAGCGCGTGCGCGACGAACTGGGCGACCTGCACCAGTGGCACCGTGACACCATGCTGCCCCGGCATGCCGAGCTGCTGCAAAAGGTACAGCAACAACTGCCATCCGCCATATCGCCCGGCCAGGCCTGCCGCACCTACGACGCAGTGCGCACCCAGATCGACAAGGTTATCGCCCAGGCCGAACCCAAACTGGCCTGGCTGGCCGCCCAGCTCACCGACACCCAGATCCGCAACCTGCAAAAGAAGCAGGCCGACAGCAACGCCGACTGGAAGAAGGAATGGGTAGATATCACGCCCGACAAGCTGCGAGAGCAGCGCTTCAAGCAGCTCTTGTCCCGCGCCGAAGGCTTCTATGGCGCCTTGGACGAACCGCAAAAATCCGCACTGCGCACCTTCATCGCCCAGTCGTCGTTTGACCCACAGCGCACCTATGCCGAACGCCTGCGCCGCCAGAAAGACCTGGTGCAGGTGCTGCAGAAAATCGCCGAAGACCGCACCAACACCGACCAGGCCCGGAGCCTGCTGCGCGGCTACCTCGCACGTTTTCAAACATCGCCCGACGCGGCCTACCAGCGTTATGCGCAGGCGCTGGTGGAAGAGGGCTGCGAAGGCTTCTCTAACGTGCACAACGCGATGACGGCTGCGCAGCGGTTGAAAGCAGTGCAGTCGGTAAAGGGGTATGAGCAGGACTTTCTGGTGCTGGCGGCGCAGTGAGCGTGGAAGTTAGAAATACGAACAAGAGATGAACAAAAGGCCGCGTTGCCCCTGAAGCCGCTCAGGGTCGCCTGTGACGCCCGACCATGTCCCGCATGTGGCATCGAGGCCGCCTGCGCCAATTGCTGTCATGCTCAGCCCCCATTCCCTCAGGTACTTACTTGTATGCGTTTCAGCGGCTATTGCACTTTGGTCATCGCGATAACCGTGGCAGGTTTCGCTATCGCTCAGCCTGCGAATCCGGTGGACAACCACACGTCGTGCACTGCAGAAAAGGCGGACGTCGAAAAACGCATGGAAGTCGCGCGATCCAAGGGGCAGATGCTGCTACGTAGGCAACTGGCTGACCAACTGGCGGCGCTGCAATCGAGTTGTCAGCCGCTCGCGGTTGATCCGGGCCACACGGCGAATATTGAAAGGCTGGAGAAGGAAGTCCGAGCGCTCAGGGCAGAGCTTGAAGCTGCCGAGGAGCAGTTGCGCAAGCTGAAAAGCGAAGCAAATCGCTAGGCGGTGAATGGACTGCAGGAGCCGCGCCAGGGGCCGCAGACTCGGCGTCACGCTGCGGGGTGAGAGATTTCCACGCCAGACGGCAGCCGTAAAAATGAACCCGGGGGTGTGGGGCTAGTTGGGCTCTGTGTGCCGGTGACTGTAGCCTCGCAGACCACCCCAAAGTAACGCGCTGAAAATGGCACTTTAGAAAATGGAAAGCCCCTGTGAATCAACCTGTTGCCCATGCCGAGCTGATCGCCACTTTCAAAAGGGCGCAGGCTGACGCCGCCCACAAGCAGGGCCTCATCAAGGCTGTCGGCGCCAAGGGCCCAAAAGCCATTCAGGCGGCTGTTGATACGGCAGCCAAAGCAGCGAAGCGCAGGGATTCGTATGCGGAAAAGCTCGCTGCGCTGGGGGTGGTTCTCAAGGATTGAGCAGGGTACGGCGATGGCATCTGCCAGGACAAGACGATCGGTATCGCAGAGCTACCGGCTGGGGGCCTCGGGAAAATATGAATGTGCCCCTTTTTTGAAAATGTGCCCCCAGATATGCCCCCACCCGTTGCGGATGGGATGGATAGGTCTGGGCGGGTATGGGCAGCTAAGGTGCGGATTTCAAAGGCGCAAGAAAAAAGTCCGTAAGAGCCTGCGCTCTTACGGACTTGTTCGTGGTGCCCGGGGCCGGAATCGAACCGGCACGCCTTGCGGCGGGGGATTTTGAGTCCCCTGCGTCTACCAATTTCACCACCCGGGCTGGAATTCGTGAAGCCCCAAATTATGGCACAGTAGGGCGCATGAAATATCCGACGATTGAAGATGCAGTGGGTAACACCCCTCTGGTCGCTTTGCAGCGCATTGGGGCCAAGGACAACGCGGCGCGCGGCAATGTGGTGCTGGGCAAGCTGGAGGGCAACAACCCGGCCGGGTCAGTCAAGGACAGGCCCGCGCTGTCGATGATCCGCCGGGCCGAGGAGCGTGGCGACATCCGCCCCGGCGACACGCTGATCGAGGCCACGTCGGGCAACACCGGCATTGCGCTGGCGATGGCGGCGGCCATCAAGGGCTACCGCATGGTGCTCGTGATGCCCGAGGATTTGTCCATCGAACGCGCACAGACCATGAAGGCCTTTGGTGCCGAACTTGTGCTCACGCCCAAGAGCGGCGGCATGGAGCACGCACGCGACCTGGCCGAGGCCATGCAAAAGCGCGGCGAGGGCAAGGTGCTCGACCAGTTCGGCAACCCCGACAACCCACGCATCCACTACGAAACCACCGGCCCGGAGATCTGGGAGCAGACGGGCGGGCGCATCACGCACTTTGTGAGCGCCATGGGGACCACGGGCACCATCACCGGCGTGTCGCGTTTCCTCAAAGAGAAGAACCCGGCCATCCAGATCATTGGCGCGCAGCCCGAAGAGGGTTCGCGCATCCCGGGCATCCGCAAGTGGCCGCAAGAGTACCTGCCCAAGATCTATGACCCGAGCACGGTGGACGAGCTGGTCTATGTGAACCAGGACAGCGCCGAAGACATGTGCCGCCGTCTCGCGCGCGAAGAGGGCATCTTTGCAGGCATCTCGGCCGCAGGCGCGTGCTGGGTGGCGCAGCAGATTGCGGCGCGCGACAGCAATGCCACCATCGTGTTCATCGTGTGCGACCGGGGTGACCGGTATCTGTCTACCGGTGTGTTCCCTGCGTGACAGGCGGCCGCCGGCTGCCGGGTTCGAAGGTTTTAATGAAATTGGCTGCTAGCGCTTGATGGATAAGCGCTAGCAGCTATAAAAATAATAGCTATACCATGCACTACGAAGTCCGCCACTGCACCCACTGCGGTACCGCGCTACAGCCCATCACCCTGGCCGAAGACGGAGGCGACAAAGAGCGGCTGCGCTGCCCCGCCTGCGGCTGGACCCACTGGAACAACCCCACGCCCGTGCTGGCAGCGATTGTCGAGATCGACGGCAAGGTGCTGCTGGCGCGCAACGCGGCCTGGCCGGGCAAGATGTTCGCGCTGATCACCGGCTTCATGGAGGCAGGCGAGTCGCCCCAGGAAGGCATTGCGCGCGAGGTGAAGGAGGAAACCAACCTCGACGTGCAGTCCACCACCCTGGTGGGCGCCTATGAGTTCCTGCGCATGAACCAGATCATCATTGCCTACCATGTGGTGGCCACGGGGCAGGTTCAGTTATCGCCCGAGCTGGTGGACTACCGGCTGTACGATCTGGCAGACCTCAAATGCTGGCCGGCGGGCACGGGCTACGCGCTGGCCGACTGGCTGCGCACCAAGGGGCACGAGCCGGTGTTTTTTACCGCTGAAGAAAATGCAGAACGGCGGCGCGGCCTGGACGAACAACCGCCGCCGCCAAAGGATTGACGACCATGGACATTCACAAAGAAATCGACACCCGGGGCCTGAACTGCCCCTTGCCCATCCTCAAGGCCAAGAAGGCGCTGTCCGACATGGCCAGCGGCCAGTTGCTGAAGGTGGTGGCCACCGATGGCGGGTCGCTGCGGGATTTTCAGGCGTTTGCCAAGCAGACGGGCAACGAGCTGGTGGAGCAGCAGACGGTGGGCGAGGAATACATCCACATCCTGCGTCGTCGGTAGATTTAAGAAAAAATAGCTGCCAGCGCTCTATGGATAAGCGCTGGCAGCTATTAATTTGGAAGCGTTTGAGGCGCTTCCAGTGTGAGCCCGGACTGTGGCTTACAGCGCCAAGGTCTTCAGATATTCCCGGAACTGCGCGCCCACCTGCGGGTGTTGCAAAGCCAGCTCCACCGTCGCTTCCAGAAACCCTTCCTTGCTGCCGCAGTCGTAGCGCTTGCCTTCGTACTGGAAGGCGTACACGGCTTCGTGCTGCATCAGGCGGGCGATACCGTCGGTGAGCTGGATCTCGCCGCCCACGCCGCGTGGCTGGTTGCGGATCTCGTCGAACACGCCGGGCGTGAGGATGTAGCGGCCGGCCACGCCCATGCGCGAGGGGGCGACATCGGCCTTGGGCTTTTCCACGATGCGTTCAATGCGGATCAGCGGGCCGCCAGCGGGCTCGCCGGCCACGATGCCGTATTTGTGGACCTGGTCTTCCGGCACTTCCTGCACCGCGATGACCGAGCGGCCTTGCTGGCGGAAGGCGGTGGCCATCTGGGCCAGCACGGGCTGGCCGCCTGGGGGGCCCACCATCAGGTCGTCGGCCAGCAGCACGGCAAAGGGTTCCTTGCCCACCAGCGGCTCGGCGCACAACACGGCGTGGCCCAGGCCCAGCGAGCGGGGCTGGCGCACGAACGCGCAGTCCATGTCGTCGGGCTGGATGGAACGCACCAGCGCCAGCAGTTCCTTCTTGCCGGCGGCTTCGAGTTCGGCCTCCAGCTCATATGCCGTGTCGAAATGGTCTTCGATGGCGCGCTTGCTGCGGCCGGTCACGAAGATCATGTGGCGGATGCCAGCGGCATAAGCCTCTTCCACAGCGTACTGAATCAACGGCTTGTCAACCACGGGCAGCATTTCCTTCGGAGACGCCTTGGTGGCGGGCAGAAAACGGGTGCCCAGGCCAGCGACGGGAAATACGGCTTTGCGAACGGTGGTGGCAACAGTCATGAGACTCCTTGAGTGAAGACAGGGATTCGGGGTGTTGTGGTCGTCGTGGATATGCAAGTGTCAGGCCAGAGCTGCCCGGCCCTTCACTTTTGTTCTGTCAGCCCAGGCGACCCAGCTGGTCGCGCAGGCGGGTCAGCGTGGCGCCGAAGTCAGCGATGCGCTTCTTTTCCTGGTCGATCACGGCCGGTGGGGCCTTGGCCACAAAGGCTTCGTTCGAGAGCTTGTTGTTGGCCTTGGCGACTTCGCCTTCGATGCGGGCGATTTCCTTGGACAAGCGGGCCTTCTCGGCGGCCACGTCAATCTCCATGTACAGCGCCAGCCGAGCTTCGCCCACCACGGCCACAGGCGCTGCCTGCGCGGCAGCGGCCCAGGCGGCCTCGTCGTCAAACACCTTGACCTCGCTGAGCTTGGCCAGGGCCTGCAGCACCGGGCCCACGCCGCGCATGAAGTCGGTGTCGCCTACGGTGTACAGGGGCAAGCGGGTGGACGGGGACACGTTCATTTCGCCACGCAATGCGCGGCAAGCGTCCACCAGGCCCTTCACGCGGCCCATGTGGACAATCGCGGCCTCGTCGATCTTCTCGGGCTGGGCCTGGGGGTAGCGCGCAATGCTGACCGACTCGCCCGGGATGCCTGCCACAGGCGCCACCACCTGCCACAGGGCTTCGGTGATGAACGGGATGATGGGATGCGCCAGGCGCAGGATGGCTTCGAGCGTGCGGATCAGCGTGCGGCGCGTGGCGCGTTGCTGCGCTTCGGTGCCGTTCTGGATCTGCACCTTGGCGATTTCCAGGTACCAGTCGCAGTACTCGTTCCAGACAAAGTCGTAGATCGTGTTGGCCACGTTGTCTAGGCGGTATTCGGCAAAGCCCTTGGCGACTTCGGCCTCGGTCTTCTGCAGCAGCGAGCTGATCCAGCGGTCGGCCTGGCTGAACTGCATGTAGCCGTGGGCGCTGCCGCCGGGTTGGCATTCTTCCTTGGTGTGCTCCTTCAGGCCGCAGTCCTGGCCTTCGCAGTTCATCAGCACAAAGCGGCTGGCGTTCCAGAGCTTGTTGCAGAAGTTGCGGTAGCCCTCGCAGCGCTTGCTGTCAAAGTTGATGCTGCGGCCCAGGCTGGCCAGCGCCGCGAAGGTGAAGCGCAGCGCATCGGCGCCATAAGCCGGAATGCCCTCGGGGAATTCCTTTTGCGTGTTCTTGCGCACGGTGGGCGCGGTCTCGGGCTTGCGCAGGCCGGTGGTGCGCTTGTCCAGCAACGGGTCGAGGGCAATGCCGTCGATCAGGTCCACCGGGTCGAGCACGTTGCCTTCGGACTTGGACATCTTCTTGCCCTGCGCGTCGCGCACCAGGCCGTGGATGTACACGTGCTTGAACGGCACGCGGCCCGTGAAGTGCGTGGTCATCATGATCATCCGGGCGACCCAGAAGAAGATGATGTCGTAGCCCGTGACCAGCACGGTGCTGGGCAGGTAAAGGTTGAAGTCGTCGGTTTTGGCGGTGCCTTGGTTCGGCCAGCCCATGGTGCTGAAGGGCACGAGCGCGGACGAGTACCAGGTGTCCAGCACGTCTTCATCGCGGCGCAGCGTCTTGCCCGGGGCCTTGGCCTGGGCTTCGGCTTCGTCGCGGGCCACGATCACGTTGCCGTCTTCGTCGTACCACGCCGGGATCTGGTGGCCCCACCACAGCTGGCGGCTGATGCACCAGTCCTGGATGTTGTTCATCCACTGGTTGTAGGTGTTCACCCAGTTCTCGGGCACAAAGGTCACTTCACCGCTGGCCACCGCATCGATGGCCTTTTGCGCAATGCTCTTGCCGGTGGCGTCGCCTTCGCCCACCTTGCTCATCGCCACGAACCACTGGTCGGTCAGCATGGGCTCGATCACCTGTCCGGTGCGGGTGCAAATCGGCACCATGAGCTTGTGCTTTTTCACCTCGACCAGCGCGCCGATGGCTTCCAGGTCGGCCACCACGGCCTTGCGGGCCACAAAGCGGTCCATGCCCTGGTACTTGGCGGGCGCGTTCTCGTTGATGGTGGCCTGCAGGGTCAGCACCACGATCATGGGCAGCTTGTGGCGCTGGCCCACGGCGTAGTCGTTCTGGTCGTGCGCAGGGGTCACCTTGACCACGCCCGTGCCGAATTCCTTGTCCACGTACTCGTCGGCAATCACCGGGATCTGGCGGTCACACAGCGGCAGGTTGACCATCTTGCCGATGAGGTGCGTGTAGCGTGCATCCTCGGGGTGCACCATCAGCGCCACGTCGCCCAGCATGGTTTCAGGCCGCGTGGTGGCCACCGTCAGGCTGCCCGATCCATCGGCCAGCGGGTAGGCGATGTGCCACAGCGAGCCGTCTTTTTCTTCGCTCTCGACTTCCAGGTCGGACACGGCGGACTGCAGCTTCGGGTCCCAGTTCACCAGGCGCTTGCCACGGTAGATCAGGCCCTGCTCATACAGCTTCACGAAGGTGTCGGTCACCACGGCGCTCAGCTTGTCGTCCATGGTGAAGTATTCGCGGCCCCAGTCCACGCTGTCGCCCATGCGGCGCATCTGCGTGGTGATGGTGTTGCCAGACTTTTCCTTCCACTCCCACACCTTGCTCACAAAGTTCTTGCGCGCCTCGGGCGGGGTAGGGCCCATGTCGTAGCGGCTGATGCCTTGCTCCTGCAGCTGGCGTTCCACGACGATCTGCGTGGCGATGCCGGCGTGGTCAGTGCCCGGCACCCACACGGTGTTGAAGCCACGCATGCGGTGGTAGCGCGTGAGGCTGTCCATGATCGTCTGGTTGAACGCATGGCCCATGTGCAGTGTGCCCGTCACGTTGGGCGGGGGCAGCTGGATGGAAAAGGCGGGCTCGCCCGCCTGGGGCTGGCCCGTGCCACGGTGGCCTGCGGTGCCATACCCGCGCTTTTCCCATTCGGGGCCCCAGTGGGCTTCCAGCGCGGCGGGTTCAAAGGACTTGGACAGGCTGTCGAGGCCGGGTTGTGCTTGGGGCGTGCTCATGGGGTTTGGCAGAAGGAAGAGGCAGGCACAGGGCGTGCCTCAACGGTCAAGAGGGTGGACCGGGCATTTTACGGGAGCGCCAGCCGGTCTTCCCCTGCGCTCGCATCCCACCGGCATTCCGTCTGTCGGGCATTTCTCGCCAATTGTTACCTTGTCGCTCGACCTGCCCGCCGTGGCGTCTTGATAATCCCGCCCGGTGGAGCGAGAGGGCCCCTGGAGAGGGGGCGGGCTCCACGCATTGCCCGGGTCAAAAACATACAACCAATCGGTCCCATCCATGCATCTTCCATCCGCACTCCGCGCGGGCCTTGCCAAGGTCTTTGTCTACGCGCTGCTGGCGCTTTTTCTCATCCCGGCGTTGACCTATGGGTTCACCGTCTACGCGCAGCGCGACCAGGACGCGAACTTTGTGGCCGGCATCAGCCAGCGCATCGACGCTGAAAAGGGCATGCCGCCCGCCGAAAAGCAGGCGCGCAAGGATTACTACCGCAGCAATCCGCCGTCCACCATTTGCAGCAGCACCGACCCCGACGCGCAGGACTACCGCGAAGCCCTGTGTGAGCGCTATTCCGACGTGTGGCAGTTCCACATGGCGCGAGCAGTGTCGTTCTGGACCCTGGTGGCCAGCGGCGTGCTGCTGGTGGCCGTGCTGGGCCTGGGCGCGCTGGCCTTTGCCGACCGCACGCTGCAGTACACCAGCTTTGTCGCGGGCTGGCGCCTGACCACCTGGGCCAGTGCCGCCGCGCTGGTGGTGCAGGGGGCGATGGCGGTGTGGCTGTCGTTCTGGGTCACGGCGTTCTTCTTTCACAAGTATTCGCCCAAGCTCATCATCGTCGTGGGGCTGGCCGTGGCGGTGGGTGTGTTTGTGGCGGTGGCGGGCATCTTCAAGCGCGTGCAGTCTGACAACCATGCCGTGGGCGAGCTGGTGTCCGAAGACGATGCGCCCCTGCTGTGGAAGCGCATCCGCCACATGGCCCAGCGCCTGAAGACCGAGCCTCCGAAGAACATCGTGGCGGGCATCGATGCCAACTTTTTCGTGACCGAGGCACCGCTCACGGTGGGCAACCACACGCTCACGGGCCGCACGCTGTTTGTCAGCCTGCCGCTGCTGCGCATCCTCGACCAGGCCGAGGCCGACGCCGTGTTCGGCCACGAGCTGGCCCACCTGCGCGGCGGCGACACCCAGAGCAGCGCCCGGCTGGGCCCGAAGCTGGTGCAGTTTGACCACTACCGCCATGCGATCCGCAGCGGTGGGCTCTCGGCCGTGGTGTCGCCAGTGCTGGACCTGTACCGCACCATCTTCGAAATTGCCCTGGCGCGCGACAGCCGCGAGCGCGAGTTCAAGGCCGACCGCATCGCTGCCAAGCTCATCTCGCCAGCGGCCATTGCGCAGTCGCTGGTCAAGATCGCGGCCTACGCGCAATACCGTTTCAAGATCGAGGACGAGCTGTTTGGCCGCAATGAGCGGCACGACACCACCACGCTGGGCATCGCCCGCTTTGTGGCCCAGGGGCTGGCGCCCTATGCGGCCTCCGACGATTTTCTGGATGCGATGAAGACGGCCAACGTGCCCCACCCCTTTGACTCGCACCCCGCCATGCCCGAGCGCCTGCGCAACGTGGGCATGGCACTGAAAGAGCGGGACTACGGTGCCATCGCCGTGCGCGCGCCCGCTGCCACCTGGGTGCAGGAGATATTGACGGCGGACGCGATCGAGCAGCGCCTGTGGAGTGACTACGAACAGCAGTTTGCGCAAGACCATGAACGAAGCCTGGCCTACCGCTACGAGCCCGCCACCGACGAAGAGCGCGCGCTGGTGCTGCGCTACTTTCCACCTGTGGTGTTTGCGCTCAAGGGGGAGAACACGGTGGAGGTCAGCATCGACGGCATCCGCACCTCGGCCGACGAGACCACGGTGTTCTGGGACGCCATCAAGGCGCTGGAATTCAAGGAAAGCAGCTTCGGCAATGCACTGGTCGTAACGCACCCCGAAAAGAACGCCCTGGGCCTGGGCGCCAAGACCAGCAAGATCAAGCTGTCCGGCCTCACCAAGGAAAAGGACCAGTTCAACGCCGTGTTGGGGGCCTACTGGCAGCGCCACCAGATCATGCGGGCGCAGCAGCAACAGCCTCAGGAAGGCTGATTGCGACCGGCGGAGTGGTTGGTGGAGCTTTGCTACCAAATAAATAGCTGTTAGCGCTTGTTGGTAAAGCGCTGGAGGCTATTTTTACCTGTATTTTTATCGCTGACGCCACGTTGCACGTTGGGTGTGCAACGTGGCGGCGCCAAAGGCTTGTCAGCCTTTGACGAACTCTGGCCGGTCGTTCTGCTGCGGCTTGAGCGGTTCCACCGCCTTGCCTTCAGCGCGCTCCTTGCGCCACTGCTCCTTGCGCGCCGTCCACTCGTTCAGGCGGGCGTGGGCCACGGTGCTGTCCTTGGCCATCTGTTCTTCGTCGGCCAGCTGGGCCGACAGCTCCAGACGGATACCGTTCGGGTCAAAGAAATAGATGCTGTGAAAGATGTGGTGGTCCGTTACGCCCAGCACCTCGATGCCGTGGGCCTCCAGGCGCTTCTTGGTGTTCTCCAGCTCCTGCACCGTGTCCACGCGAAAAGCAATGTGGTTGACCCACAGCGGCGTGTTCGGCGAGGGCTCTGCCTTCACGTCGTCGCCCAGGTCGAAGAAGGCGATGAAAGAACCGTCCTTGAGGCGAAAGAAGAAGTGCGTGTAGGGGCAGTATTCGCCCGTGCTCGGCACGTAGTCGCTCTGGATGATGTGGTACAGCGGCAGGCCCAGGATGTCCTCATAGAACTGGCGCGTTTCTTCAGCGTCACGCGCCTTGTAGGCGTAGTGGTGCAGTTGCTGGATGGGCGCGGGCGGGGGCAGGGTGGCCAGATCAGGTTTCAGGATGGCGTTCATGCAGAGTCTCCTCAAATCGGTTTTGCGATTCTACTATTCGTAATTGATTTACGTTAAGTTAATTTTTTGAGGGCCGGGATTGCGGTACATTCCGCAGTCGTCCTTCTTTGCCCCTGAGGTATTCGTCCGATGCGCCTGTAAGCCCCTCAAGCCTTTCCTTCCTGCTTGCCCATTGCCGGGCCAGGCGGTTGTATGTCTTGTCTGGAGTGCTTTTGCATGGCGACACCTTCAATGCCGGGCGATTCCGCCCATCGCAGCCGCAGCGCTGCCGCAGCCTCGACGGCTGCCTTCCCTCCTCGGCCCTCTAATGCCGCGCCCCGCAGTGCGGCTTCGTCTGCGGGTCCCGTTGTCCTTCAGTTCCACGACGTCACATTCAGCTTGCCTGACGGGCAGGCACTGTGGGCACGCCCGCTGAATGTGGCCCTGGGCCAAGGCGTGACCGGCTTGGTGGGCGCCAACGGCGTTGGCAAAAGCGTTTTCTTGCAGCTTGCGCAGCGCATGCTGCAGCCTGCAAGCGGTGTGGTGGCGGGCTGCCCTTCCGTGCACGCGGTGGCGCAGGAGGTCGGTGCAGCACCTTCGGCCACCGTCGCCGATATTGCGGGCCTGGGCCCGGTTCTGGGTGCACTCGACCGACTGGAAGCGGGCAGGGGCTCGCCCGATGATCTGCTTTTGGCCGACGGGCGGTGGGACCTGCCCTCGCAATGGCAGCAGGCGCTGCACGCGCTGGGGTTGGGCCACCTGCCGCCGGAACACGCGGCGCAGCAACTTAGTGGCGGCGAGCGCATGCGCATGGCGCTGGCAGGGGCATTTCTGTCGGGCGCCGATCTGCTGGTGCTGGATGAGCCCACCAACCACCTGGACCGTCCGGGTCGGCGCTGGTTGATGGAGTCGCTGGCGCAGTGGCGCGGTGGCGTGCTGGTGGCCAGCCACGACCGCGAATTGCTAGGCATGGCGAACAACATGGTTGCGTTGTCTGCAGCGGGGCTGCAGCGCTACGGCGGAAACTGGTCCGTGTACCAGGCACAGCGCCAGGCCGAGGCTGCTGCTGCCCAGGCCGCGCTGGACCATGCGCGCACCGAGCGCGAGCGGGGCATGCGGGCGCTGCAGCGCGAGCACGATGCCCAGCAGAGCCGCGCCGCGCGGGGGCGCGAGGCCGGCCGCACTGCCAACCAGGCATCCGTCCTGCTGGACCGCAAGAAGAACAACGCCCAGGCCCACGCGGGTCGCGAGCACGAGCGGCAGCAGCAGGAGCGCCTGCGGCTGAACGATGCGGTGCGCGAGGCCGCTCAGCGTGTTCCTGCGGGGGGCGATACGGCGCTGGTGCTGCCCCAAAGCGCCGTGCCTGCGGGCAAGCAGGTGCTGGCGTTCGAGCAGGTGCATGTGCCGCATGCGCCGCCCGGCTTTCCTCCGCTCCATGGAGTCTGGAACGGGCCCATCCGCATCGCCATCACCGGGCCCAACGGCTGCGGCAAAAGCAGCCTGCTGCGCACCATTGCCAACCCTGCGTTGGCCACTGCGGGGCGGGTGTTGCGGGGTGTGCGGGCCGCCTGGCTGGACCAGCACAACGCCGACCTGCTTCCACCCCAGCACGGTGTGTTGGCGCGCCTGCAGGCGCTCGGTACGCCCCTGTCCGAAGCGGCGCTGCGCACGCACCTGGCCCAGATGGGCTTGGGCGCGGACAAAGTGCAGCGGCCTGCGGGCGTGCTCAGCGGTGGAGAGCGCATCAAGGCTGCCCTGGCCTGCGCCCTGTGGTCGGGCGAGCCCGCGCAAATGCTGCTGCTCGATGAGCCCACCAACCATCTCGATGTGGATGCCATCGAAGCGCTGCAGTCCGCCTTGCAAGCCTTCACGGGCGCGCTGGCCGTGGTGTCGCACGACGTCACCTTCCTGCGTGCGCTCGGGCCTGATGTGGTGTGGGCCTGGCAGCCCCAAGGCTGGAACCTGGATGCCACGCTGGACGCTGCGTGACACGCCCGGCGAAGTGCGCGTGCATGAAAAAGCCACCCGCTGCGTGAACGCAGGGGTGGCCTGTGGGTTTGGCGCGCAGCAGCCGCCCTTCCGGGGCGAGCAGCCCGCGCGCCTGCCGATGGTGGATTACTGCTTCACAGCTTCAATCTGCACCACCAGGCGCACGTTCTTGGGGAAGCCCCATTCCACGCCGTAGTTCATGCCCCACTGGGTGCGGTCGATGGTGGTTTCAAAGTCGCCACCGCACACTTCGCGCTTGAGCATGGGGCTGTCGTAGCAGTTGAACTGCGTGGCCTTGAGGGTGACGGGCGCGGTCTTGCCCAGCAGCGTGAGCTGGCCGGTCACTTCGCTGACCTTGTCGCCGTTGAAGCTGAACTTGTCGGACACGAACTTGATCGTGGGGTGCTTGGCGGCGTCAAACAGATCGGCGCTTTGCAGGTGCTTGTCAAAGGGAGGCGTGCCGGTATTCACCGAGGTGGTGTCGATGGTGATGTCCACCTTGCCGGTCTTGGCGGCGCGGTCAAATTCCACAGTGCCTTGCTTCTTGTCGAAACGGCCACGGTTGGTGGTGGCGCCAAAGTGGCTGATCTCGAACGTCACGAAGGTGTGCGTGGGGTCGATGGCGTAGTTGGCGGCCTGGGCAGCGCCAGCGGTCATGGCAGTGGCAGCGGCCACGGCGAGCAGGGAGAAGAGGGACTTGCGCATGAAAAAGACTCCTTGAAAAGAGGAACTACGAAACGAACCAGGGGAAAAACGGAGGATGAAAGAGGCGTAGCTGGAGCCAGAAGCTGGTCAAAGCTTGCCGACGCCAGTCAGTGCGAGCTTGAACTTCACGGTCACGTCGTCGGCCACCATCGAGGTGTCGGCCCACTCGTTCTCGCCGATCTTGAAAGCCAGCCGCTTAATGGACAGCGTGCCGGTGGCCGTGGTGGTGGGGCCGCTCTGGGTCAACGTCACCGGCACTACCACGTTCTGCGCGGTGCCCTTGATGGTGAGCTTGCCCGCCACCTCAAACTTGCCGCCGCCCAGCGCCTTGATGGCCGTGGATTCGAACTGCGCCTGCGGGAACTTGGGCACGTTGAACCAGGTGGGCTTGGGCAGCTCGGCGTCGGTCTCGCGCGAGCCCAGCGTAGCGCTGCCGGTGTCTACGGTGAAGGCGATCTTGCTGGTGGCCAGCTTGGCGGGGTCAAACGCCACCTGGGCGTTGAACTTCTTGAAATGGCCATCCAGCGGCACGCCCATCTGGCGCGCGGTGAACTGCACCTCGCTCTGGGCGGGGACCAGTTGCTGCTGGGCCAGTGCGGCCTGCGCGCTCAAGGCTACGGCGGCCACCAGGAGGGTGCGAGACAGTTGGGAAGACAGGTTCATGCAAAAAACTCCGTTCAAAAGACAGAAAGTGAAAACCAGATCCATGATCTGGAGGGCGGTGCGTTGCCCCGCCCTGCACGCGACTCAGGGGTGTTTCATCTGCCCGGCAGCATGCGGGCGATGAGCCCATCGCGGTCCACGATCTGGTGCTTGAGCGCGCCTGCGATGTGCAGCAGCACCAGGCCCGCCATCGCAAAGGCGGTGTACTGGTGCCAGGGTTTGATCGCCTCGGCCAGCTCCTTGCTCACGGGCACGAAGTCGGGCAACTGCCACAGGCCCAGAAACACGATGGGAAAGCCTGCTGCCGAGCTGTAGGCCCAGCCAATCAACGGCACGGCGAAAAACAGCGTGTACAGCAGCCCGTGCGTGGCGTGGTGCGCCAGCTTTTGCCAGCCCGGCATGGCGTTTTCGATGGCTGGCGGCAGAGCGGGAGGGCGGTGCGTGGCGCGCCACAGCAGGCGCAGCACCGAGAGCACGAGGATGGTGACCCCCGCCCACTTGTGCCAGTTGTAGAGCTTGAGCCGCTGCGGCGAGAACGGCAGCCCGGTCATGTAAATACCCACGCCAAACAGCCCGATCAGTGCCAGGCCCAGCACCCAGTGCAAAAGCATGGCGGTGCGCGTATAGCGGCGGGGCGGGGCGTCTGCAGCGGTGCGGGTGGCGGTGGCTGAAGCAGTCATGAAGAGAGGAAACGTGGGGCTGTTGGACGGAGCGCCGGGCGGGGTCGCCAGCCCGTTCGGGGCTGACATCCGTCAAGCGATGGGGCAGTGTAGGAAGCCGTTGCCGCATTCGGCTTCAGGCAGATTGATGCTTCAATTCAAAAAAAATGAATTGATAAGGCCTGAGCGCTCAAAGTTCCCCAATGCTGTGCACGTTGCACCAGCGTGTATCCGATGGGGTGTGAGGGCGGCGGATTCACCAGGGATGCCCTGGTTCGGTGCGGCCCAGAGCGCTGCGGCCCGGGCTTTTTTACGCAAAGGGCTGCGCCTGGAAGGCGCAGCCTTGCAAAGAAGGCCGTTTACCGGCCGAGCGCGGCCTTCTTCCAGGCCTCGGCGGCGGCGCCGTCGTCGCCACGTTTTTCTGCCAGCTCGGCCAAGTGGCGCCAGGCGCTGGCCCGCAGGCTGCTGTCGCCCAGCTGCTGCGCCGCCTGTGTGAGCAACTGCTGGGCCTTGCCCCACAGCTGGCGCTTGAGGCAGGCCATGCCCGCCAGGTACTGCAGGCGGGCGTCGCGGGGATTTCCCTGGTAGGCCGATTCGATGCGCGCCAGCCAGGGGGCGTCGAGGTCGTCCAGCCCGGCTTCGAGTGCGCGCACCAGCTTCAGCGCGTGGTGTTCGGCCAGCGCATCGGGCAGGTCCACCATGCGGTCCCACACGGGCAGCAGCCAGGCGCGTACCTGCGTCGCGTCGCCGCCCAGGGCTGCCAGCCGCTGTGCGGCGTGGATGGCCAGCTCGGGCATGCTGCGCTCGGACGATTCCAGCGACATCCAGGTCTGCTGCAGCTGCGCGGTGTCGTGTGCGCTGTTGATGAGTTCAATGGCCAGGCCCCGCACGATGCTCTGGGCCGCAGCGGGCGAGAAGGCGCGGTGCTTGCCCAGCAGGCGTGCGGTGTCCAGCGCCTCCTGCGTCTGGCGTGCCAGGCGTGTGGCTTTGAGCTTGATGCGCAGCGACAGTGTGCGGCGTGCGGCACCTTGCGGCAGGGCCGCCAGGCGGTCGAGCGCAGCGTTGGCATCGCGGTCGTCCAGCGACCAGCGGGCGGCACGCATCTGGGCGCCCTCGCGCATTTCCTGCTCGTTCACGGTGCCGCGCAGCGGGGCCTCTTGCAGGGCGTCCTGCAGATGGCTTTCGCGCGTGGCGCTGTCTTGCAGCGCGTGCGAGGCCTCGGCCGCAATCATGTGGGCCAGGGCGCGCAACTGGCGGCCGTGGGGCACGGCCTCGCCAGCTGTGGCCAGCGCGTTTTCTTGCGACAGCGCAGCCACCGCGGCCTTGCGCGAGCGGATGAAGCGCCCGCCCAGCATGTGCGTCAGGGCGTCCAGCAAGGCCGCGTGCATGGCGCGCTCCTTTTGCTGCACGCGCCAGCGCCGGGCCTGGTGGGGCAACTCCAGCAGCGCCGCCAGGGCGCGCAGCGCGGCGTACACGGTGACAAACCCGCCCACCAGCAACAGCACGACCAGGTTCAGCGACAGGTCGATGCGGTACGGCGGCCAGTACAGGGTGACGGTGCCCTGGTTGTTGCCCGCAAACAGCGCGGCGGCCACCGCCACGCCAAACAACGCCAAAAGCCAGAGTGCTGCACGCATGCGTACCGCTCCCTTACCGGCCGGCTGCAGCTGTTGCCAGCGCAGAGAGCGTTTCGTCCAGGCGCGGCTGCTCGGCCGCCTTCATGCTGGCCTGGGCGGTCTGCAGCGTGCTGGCAGCGTTCTGCGTGCGGCGCGATGCCGGGTCAAAGTATTTGTTGAGCGCAGCGTTGGCGGCGGCCAGGTCGGCGCGGGCCGATTCGAACTGGCGCGCCAGCACGCCCAGGCGGGCATTGAGCAGCTTGAGCTTGAGATTCTCGCGCAGGAAGAAGGTCTGCTCGGGCGCCAGCAAGATGGCCTCGGGCTGGTCGATGCGGCTCACGCGCACCAGGCCCCGGGCCTCGTCGCGCACCACTTCCCAGCTGCGCTGCAGGGCTGCCTGCCACCAGGCCAGGTCGCCCTGGTTGAGCGGTGGCGTGTTTGTGGGAGCGGGTGTGGCTGCCAGGCGGCGTGTGGCGGCCGCCTGGGCCACGGCGTTCAGCACGGGCAGCTCGTCCACCTGGCGCACCAGGTCGTCCAGACGGGCCAGCAGGCCGGCAGTGTCGGTCACGGTGGCGCGGGTCAGGCGGTCCAGGTCGCGGCCAATGGCGCGCTGCACGGGGGCCAGGCGGGGCTGGGCGGCGCGTTCGATGCGCTGGTTGGCGCTTTTGAGCGCGGCCACCAGGGGCTCCAGGCTGCCGGTGAGCTGCGCCTGTTGCTGCGCCAGGCGGATGGCCGATTCGATGTCCACCACCAGGTTCTCGTCGCGCGAGCGCGACAGGCTTTGCATGAGTTCTTCGAGCTGGCTGCGCTGCAGCGCCACTTCGCTCACCCGCGCTTCGGCCACCGACAGGCGGGCTGCCGTCTCGCGCACCAGTTCTTCGGCCTGGCGGGCCATGGTGCGGGCCTCGATGGCCTGCGCGCCCGAGTCTGCGGACTGACGGGCAAGTTGCTCTTGAATGGCGCTGAGCTTTTGCCACAGCATGCCGCTGCTGACCAGCGCGGCAGCGGCCACCGCGCCCAGCAGCAGCGTGACGGCGCCACCCCGGCCCGGGGTAGGTGCTGGAGGTGCGGACGCGGCTGCCGGGCCCACGGCCGGTGCGCCCACGGGTGCCGCGACAGGTGCCGCCATGGGCGCTGCGGTGGGTGCGGGGGGCAGATCGTTGGGGGGCACGGAACTCATGCGGCCGATTCTATCGAGGCCACCACATCCTCCAGCGCCGGACGGCATTCCCGCACGGTGCCAAAGCCCGCTGCGCGGGCCGCTTCGGCGATGCGCGGGTGGGTGGCCAGTGCGTGCGCGGCGCCCCAGTGCTGGCCGGGCAGGGCCTCGGTCAGGTGGGCTACGGCTTCAGAGCTGCTCAGCAGCCAGATGGAGCCATCGCACGCTGCCTGTTGCGCCAGCGCCACCTCGCGCGCTGAAAAATGCGGCGCGCCGCGTTGGTAGGCCACCACAAACTCCACCGTGCCGCCCGCCGCCTCGATCTGGCGCGCCAGCCAGTCGCGGCCGTTGCCTGGGCTTTCATGTACACCCTGGGGCGTGGAGGACCTCCCGCGCACGATCAGCACGCAGTCGCCGGGCTGGATCTGCCCAGAGACCTGCTGCCACAGCGCTTCCGAGTCGAACTGGGGTGCATCCGGTGCCGGGCCGTCGATGCAGCCAGGCGGCACACCGGCCTGCTCCAGCGCACGCGCAGTGCCGGGGCCCGGAGCCCATGCTCTTGTTTTGATAGCTGCTAGTGCTTGTCCATCAAGCGCTAGGGCCTTATTTGGCTCAAAAAAATGAAACACCGCATTGCCACTGACAAACATCAGGGCCCGGTACTGTGGAAGCCGGGCATGCGCCTGGGTGAGTGCTTGCTCTGCTGCCGCGTCACGGCAGGGGCCGATGGCGATGAGTGGCAGGGCCACGGCATCCACACCGCGCGCGCCCAGCAGCTTGACCCAGTGCGCAGCCTCGCGGGCGGGCCGCGTGACGATCACCCGGGGCATGGCATGCGCGTTCAAACCAGGGGTTCGGCGCCCCGGGCACCACCGGCACGCAGGCGCTGCGCAATCGCGTCGCCCAGCGCTTCGGCCTGCGCCAGCGTGGAAACGGCGGCGCTGGCCGCTGCGCGCACCAGGGGCGCCTGCGCATCCACGTCGCCCCAGGCGGCGTCGAGCTGCAGCACGCCATCGGTGAACGTGCCGTGCGCTGCCAGCGGCATGGAGCAGCTGCCGCCCATGGCGCGGCTCACGGCGCGCTCTGCGGCCACGGTCAGCCAGGTGGTCTGGTGCGCCAGCGGCGCCAGTGCTGCGATCAGGTCTTGCCGGTCGCTGCGCACTTCAATGCCCAAGGCACCCTGGCCGGCTGCGGGCAGCATGGCCGTGGGCGCAAACGTGGCGCGGATGCGGGATTCGAGCCCCAGGCGCTTCAGGCCCGCAGCCGCCAGCACGATGGCGTCGTACTGGCCTTCGTCCAGCTTGCGCAGGCGGGTGTCGAGGTTGCCGCGCAAGGGCTCAATCTTGAGGTCGGGCCGCAAAGCCTGCAGCAGCACCTGGCGGCGCAGGCTGGAGGTGCCCACCACTGCACCCTGGGGCAGGGCATCAATGTTCGGGTAGTTGGGTGACACAAACGCATCGCGCGGGTCTTCGCGCTCCATCACGCAGGCCAGGGCAAAACCCTCGGGCAGCTCCATGGGCACATCCTTGAGCGAATGCACGGCAATGTGCGCGCGGCCTTCTTCCAGCGCCACTTCCAGCTCTTTCACAAACAGGCCCTTGCCGCCCACCTTGCTGAGCGAGCGGTCCAGGATCTGGTCGCCCTTGGTGGTCATGCCCAGCAGCTCCACTGTGTGGCCCTGTGCGCGCAAAAGAGCCTGTACATGCTCGGCCTGCCACAGCGCCAGGCGGCTCTCTCGGGTGGCAATGACGATGGAAAGGGGGGAATGGGCGAGGCTCAAGTTCGTAACCTGTTTGTAATCATTCAGGGGCGGGCGATGCTAGCATGCGCCCGCACTGGGGCCGGTGCGCCCCGGGGGATGCGGGGGCAGGCGGCGCCAGGTCACCTACCCACCTCCGGAGACCCACGCACCATGAAACGATCCGACAAGGACCAGCCCCTGATTGACGACATCCGCCTGCTTGGCCGTATTCTGGGCGATGTGATCCGGGACCAGGAGGGCGTGGCCGCCTACGAACTGGTCGAGCAGGTGCGCAAGCTCTCGGTGGCCTTCCGCCGCGATGCCGACCAGGAGGCCGACCGCGCGCTCAAGAAGCTGCTCAAGTCCCTGTCGGGCGACCAGACGGTGAGCGTGATCCGCGCCTTCACTTACTTCAGTCACCTGGCCAACCTGGCCGAAGACCGCCACCACATCCGCCGCCGCGCCGTGCACGAACGCGCGGGCGACACGCAAGAGGGCAGCATCGAAGTCGCCCTGTCGCGACTGCGCTGGGCTGGCATTGCGCCCAAGACCATCTCGCAGACGCTGGCGGGCAGCTACGTGGCCCCCGTGCTCACCGCCCACCCCACCGAAGTGCAGCGCAAGAGCATCCTGGACGCCGAGCGCGACATCGCCCAGTTGCTGGCCACGCGCGACGACATCCAGGTGCGCGCCCAGCTCTACAACAGCGCCAAAGACGCACTCACCCCGCGCGAGCTGGCCGCCAACGAAGCCCTGCTGCGCGCCCGCGTGGCCCAGCTGTGGCAAACCCGCCTGCTGCGCTACAGCAAGCTCACCGTGGCCGACGAGATCGAGAACGCGCTCTCTTATTACGAAGCTACCTTCCTGCGCGAGATCCCCAAGATCTATGCGGACCTGGAGAACGAGCTGGGCCAGTACCCCGTACACAGCTTTCTGCGCATGGGCCAGTGGATCGGCGGCGACCGCGACGGCAACCCCAATGTCACTGCGCAAACGCTGCAATACGCCCTGGGCCGCCAGGCCGAGGTGGCCTTGCGCCACTACCTGACCGAGGTGCACTACCTGGGTGGCGAGCTGTCGCTGTCGGCCCGTCTGGTGCAGGTGTCGGCCGAGATGGAGGCCCTGGCCCAGCGCTCGCCCGACACCAACGAACACCGCGTGGACGAGCCCTACCGCCGTGCGCTTACTGGCATCTATGCGCGCCTTGCCGCATCGCTCAAGGATCTGACCGGTGGCGAAGCCGCGCGCCATGCCGTGGCGCCGCAGAACGCCTATGCCAATGCCGAGGAGTTCCTGGCCGACCTGCGCGTGATCGAAGCGTCATTGAAGTCGCACCATGGCGAAGCCCTGGCCGCAGAGCGCCTGCACCCGCTGATCCGCGCCGTGCAGGTGTTCGGCTTTCACCTGGCCACGGTGGATTTGCGCCAAAGCTCTGACAAACACGAAGAAGTGGTGGCCGAGCTGCTAGCCAAGGCCCGTATCGAGCCCAACTATGCAAGCCTGCAAGAGGCCGCCAAGCGCGCACTGCTTATCAAGCTGCTGAACGACGCCCGCCCCCTGCGCGTGGTGGGTGCCGAATACTCTGCCCATGCCAAGGGCGAGCTGGCCATCTTCGAAACCGCCCGCGTCATGCGCGAGCGCTTCGGCCACGAAGCCATCCGCCACTACATCATCAGCCACACCGAAACCGTGAGCGACCTGCTGGAAGTGCTGCTGCTGCAAAAGGAAGTGGGCCTGATGAATGGAACCTTGGACACCGAGTCCAAGAACCACCTCATCGTGGTGCCGCTGTTCGAAACCATTGAAGACCTGCGCAATGCCGCGCCCATCATGCGCGAGTTCTATGCACTGCCCGGCGTGGCTGCCCTGGTGCAGCGCAGCGGTGGCGAGCAGGACATCATGCTCGGCTACAGCGACAGCAACAAAGACGGCGGCATCTTCACCAGCAACTGGGAGCTGTACCGCGCCGAGATCGCACTCGTTGAACTCTTCGACGAACTCGCCACCAGCCACGGCATCCAGCTGCGCATGTTCCACGGCCGGGGCGGCACCGTGGGCCGGGGCGGCGGCCCCAGCTACCAGGCCATCCTGGCGCAACCCCCCGGCACCGTGCGCGGCCAGATCCGTCTGACCGAGCAGGGCGAAGTCATCGCCTCCAAATACGCCAACCCCGAGATCGGCCGCCGCAACCTCGAAACCCTGGTGGCCGCCACGCTCGAAGCCACGCTGCTGCAGCCCACCAAGCCCGCCACCAAGGCGTTTCTGGACGCCGCGGCGCAGCTCTCGCTGGCCAGCATGGGCAGCTACCGCGCGCTGGTGTACGAGACCCCCGGTTTTACTGACTACTTCTTCAACTCCACCCCCATCCGCGAGATCGCCGAGCTCAACATCGGCTCCCGCCCCGCCAGCCGCAAGGCCAGCCAGAAGATCGAAGACCTGCGGGCCATCCCCTGGGGCTTCAGCTGGGGCCAGTGCCGCCTCACGCTGCCCGGCTGGTACGGCTTTGGCTCGGCGGTGGACGCCTTTGTGAACACCGAAGGCAAAGACCCCAAGACCCAGCTGGCCCTGCTGCAAAAGATGTACCGCCAATGGCCGTTCTTCCGCACCCTGCTGTCCAACATGGACATGGTGCTGGCCAAAAGCGACCTGGCCCTGGCCTCACGCTACAGCGAACTCGTCACCGACGCCCGCCTGCGCAAAAAGGTGTTCACCAGCATCGAGGCCGAATGGCACCGCACGGCAGAGGCCCTCACCCGCATCACCGGCGACAAACAGCGCCTCACCCACAACACGGCCCTGGCCCGCTCCATCAAACACCGCTTCCCGTACATCGACCCGCTGCACCACTTGCAGGTTGAGCTGGTGCGCCGCTGGCGCGCAGGGCAGGGGGATGAGCGGGTGCAGACGGGGATTCATATTTCTATCAATGGGATTGCTGCGGGGTTGAGGAATACCGGCTAGCAGAACGCGGCTGAAATTGAGAGGACTGCCGGGGATTATTTATAATTTTCTCCGGTTGTGGAGTTTGCTCGCGTTTTTCAAGCAGTTGTGAGCGGGTTGAGTATTAATAATAAGAGAGGGAGCACCCATGAGTGCATTTTTTAGGGCGGTTTTTATATTGTTTGCGATGCTGGCTGGTGGTCAGGTGCAGGCTCAAAGTAATTATTCTGATGTGTGCATTGAAGGGAGCCCGGCGGGTTTCATGATCTGCCGCTTGAAGCCTGATGTTTTTACGGAATGGGTATATGGATCGGGGTATGGCATTGCCCCGTATGATGTGCCAGGCGGGTATTCTACTGAGGCTAAAGCTGTTCATGAAACCATGAACCGCCTCGTTTATTCAAGTACCGGCTTCAAAAATATGTGTGCAGTCTCGCATTCGCTGGCTGGCACGACAACCGTCTATACCAGGGATGGTTTCATTTTATCCAATGCATCCATTTGGCAATCGAGAACTCTGAATATCACAAAAGGCTGGATTGTGGATGGAAAATGTAAGGATATTTCAACCGTTGGTGTGGAAATCTATGCCAAACGCCACTTTCAATGCAATCATCTGGAGCGCGGTGCACGTGTAAATTGGGCGCCTGACCTGCAAAGTAACATTTGTGCTACCCCGACGAATTCAACCCCGCCGCCTTGTGAAACATGCCCCCAAACCGCCCTCAAAGGCAACCCCATTCTTGTTCCTACCCGAGAAAAGGTGGAGTTAGCGATGGACCTGGTCAACGCAGGTCCTATGCCGCTGGAGTTTCGTCGGATCTATCGAAGTCATCGGGCACGGGACAAGGATATTTGGTTCAGCGGTTACTTTAACGGCCCCGTCCCAAGTTCGATGGGGCCCGGCTGGCTTCATAACCACAACATCCACCTTGCAGTTGCCGGTAAAGATACCAGTGGAGAGATTCATTCAAGAAGCGGCTCTGAAAGCGGCGTGGATGTGGGCACCGGCCCCTTGGTGGTAAGAATTCAAATGGGTGACGGGACGTTTAATTACTTCTATCGTCCAAACACCGGTTCAGCCTTTGTTGGCCGCAACAAACTTCAAACGCTTGAATTCAATGGTACTCGATGGATATTTAACGATGGTGAAGCCGAGATACGGTATGCCTTTGGTTTGAAGGGGCTTTTGGAAGAGCAGGTATATCGCAATGGCTGGCGCTTGGTCTATGGCTACAACACGCAGGGCCTTCTGGCCGTGGTGCAAAACAATTTTGGCCAGAGTCTGCAGTTTACGTATGGGGGCGCTCCGAATGGCGCGCTGATCTCTGTTACCAGCAGCGATCAGCGCAGCGTGTCGCTGATGTACGCGGATACGGGGTTTCTAACGTCTGTGCGTCAGGCAGACGGCACCACCATTCAGTACGCATATACCAACGCTACTGCCAAGGTGGGCTCCTTGCTGGCCGGGCGTATTGACGAGCAGGGGGTGCGATACACCACCTTCAATTACGACACGGAGGGCTGGGCGCTCAGTACAGAAAAAGCGGGCGGGGTGGATAAGTACACGGTGCCTACAAATAACGGGTATGTAGATCCTCTTGGCACCAAGCGTAGTCACAGCTTCCGCATTTATGGAAACGAGCTGGTTTTTGTGGGGGCGTCGCCAGCGCCAGCTTCTCCTAGTGAGCTTCCCATCGCTTCCCGCACTGTGCGCTCAGATGGTCTTGTGGAGCTCGAATACGACCAGTCCAGCAACCGGTCTACCTACCAGTGGGACGCGCCCCGCCGCCTCCCCATCTCCGTCACCGAGGGCGTAGGCGCCCCCGAATCGCGCATCACCCAAGTCACCTGGCACCCCCAGTGGCGCCTGCCGGTGACCATCACTGAACCGGGCCGCGTTACCAGCTACGCCTACGACAGCCTGGGCAACCCCCTGACCCAGACCATCACCGACACCGGCGGTGGCTCCGGCAGTTCAGGCACCACCCGCACCACCAGCTGGACCTACCACGCCAGCGGCCTCGTCGCCACCGAAACCGCCCCCAACGGCGCTACCACCAGCTACCAGTACGACAGCGCAGGCAACCTCACCCGCGCCACCAACGCCCTGGGCCATGTAGACGCCTACACCCACGATGGCGCAGGCCGCGTGCTCAGCCACACCGCCCCCACGGGGCTGGTCAGCACCTACACCTACGACGCCCGGGGCCGCATGCTCACCGCCAACCGGGGTGGGCAGCTCACCACGTTCACCTACCGCCCCAGCGGCCAGGTGGCCACCGCCAGCCTGCCGCACGGCCATGTGGTTACCTACACCTACGACACCGCCCAGCGCCTCACGGGCTGGAGCGACAACCGGGGCAACTCCGGCGCCTACACCCTGGACGCCATGGGCAATCGCACGCTGGAAGACATCCGCAACCCCCAGGGGCAAACGGTATGGCGCCTGGCGCGCTCCATCAATAGTCTCAATCGTGTGGCCTCTGCCACCATTGGGGGGCAGACCACCACCTATGGCTACGATGCCAACGGAGACTGGGTGTCTACGACCAACGGTTTGAACCAGAGAACAAGCCAATCCCTGGACGCCCTGCGCCGCACCAAGGCCATCACCAATGCCGAAAACGCCACCGCATCCCTGACCTACAACGCCCTTGACAGCGTCATCCAGGCCAAGGACGCCAAGAACGTAACCACCACCTACACCCGCGACGCCCTAGGCAACGCCACCACAGAAACCAGCGCCGACACCGGCACCGAAACCGCCCAGTACGACGCCCTGGGCCTGCCCAGCACCATCACCGACGCCCTGGGCCAGGCCACCACCATCGAACGCGACCTGCTGGGTCGCCCCACGCTCATCACCCATGCCGACGGGCGCACCACCACCCTGCGCTACGACCTCACGGCTGCCAGCAAAGGCTACCTGGGCGAAATCCTCGACCCCAGCGGCACCACCACCTACGAGCGCGACGCCCACGGCCGCGTCACCACCAAAACCCAGCGCCTGATCAACGGCGACACGCGCAGCGTCAGCTACGCCTACAACGCCCAGGGCCTGCTGGCCAGCACCACCTACCCCGGCGGGCAAGTGCTGCAAAACGTTTACGACACCACCGGCCAGCTCACCGGCCTGACCTGGGCGGGCCAACTGCTGGTGAGCGGCATCACCTGGAACCCCCTGGGCCAGCCCACCGGCTGGAGCTGGAGCCTGCCCGGTGGCGCGGCCCCCATCCCGGCCACCCGCAGCTACAACACCGCAGGCCAGCTCACCGCCACGGAATTCAGCGGCTACCAGTACGACGCAGCGGGCCGCATCACGGGCATCACCCAAGACCTGTGGCAGCCTGCCAGCACCAACCCCCAAGACAGCACCCTCAGCCAAGCCACCAAGCTCTGGACGGTGAAGTACGACCTGGCGGGCCGCATCATCCAGCTTGGAGACACAGGGCGCACCACCACCTACACCTACGACGCCAACGGCAACCGCAAAACCAGCGTGCAGACCACCACCGTGGGCACCCCTGGCACCATCAGCCGCACCTACGGCAATGCCAGCACCCACAACCGCCTGCTGGGCTTTACGCAAACCGCCACCGCAGGCAGCAACAGCGCTACCACCAGCGTCACCTACCAATACAACCCCGCAGGCGACCTGCTGGGCGACGGCCTGACCAGCTACCGCTACGACAGCGAAGGCCGCATGGAAAGCGCCAGCACCGGCCAAGGCGAAGACGCCCCCACCACCAAATACGCCCACAACGGCCTGGGCCAGCGCGTGTTCAAGACCGAGCCGCTGTACAGCAGTACCCCGGCCAGCGGCAGCAGCAACAAAAACCTCAACAACCTGCTGGCCGACGACGACGAACCGCAGGCAGAACCACCCGGCCTCATCCAGCAAATCCTCAGCTTCTTCAGCAAACTCTGGAGCCCCAGCACCAGCGACGCAGAAAAGCTGGGCTACAGCTACGTCTACGCAGAAGACGGCAGCCTGCTGGGCGAATACGGCTCAGGCGGCAGCAACAGCACCGGCACCGCGCAATACCTGTACCTGCCCACCGCCAGCGGCCCCATGCCCATAGCGGCCGTGATCAAAGGCCAAACCTATGCCGTCCACAGCGACCACCTGAACACCCCCCGCAAACTCACCCAGCCCGACGGCCAGGTGGCCTGGCAATGGGCGTACAGTGCGTTCGGAGACGAACAGCCCACCATCGGGGCCAAGCGATTTACCAGTGAGAGCACGAACCCGACGACGGGCGCCACCAGCATCCCGGAAGTCACGTTCAACCTGCGGTATCCGGGGCAGTACTTCGACAAGGAGACGAAGCTGCACTACAACTACTTCCGCACGTATGCGCCGAGCACGGGGCGGTATACGCAGGGGGATCCGATTGGGTTGGATGGGGGATTCAACAGATTTGGGTACGTAAATCAAAACGCATTGTCATTTATTGACCCTGCAGGATTGAGTGCGACTGATATTGAGATTATGCTTAAGGAACTAGCATATGAATTTGACGAATTTCGACCAAGAGGAACTTGGATGTTTGGTGTTCCTAGTAATCCTGATGACATTGCTGCGACAGAATTAATATCTGGAAATATGATTTTTCGTCCTGAATGGTCTACCCCTGGGTGTTTGTCGCCTGAAGAATTTAATACTCGAATTAGCAAGGTTTTTCATGAGGGTATGCATAGTACGGATAGTGCGTTTCGGAGAATTTTTGGAGGCGAGGCAAATCACGAATTAATATGGAATCGTGAGAGATGGGAATTTGGGGTTATGCATCCAAGTAAGAGAAAAAAGAAGGGGGCGATGTGGGGAAATCCGAGATCAACCCCCGTGGATGAGGATGCCATCTACAGCAGGTATTTAAAGAGCAATCCAGACTGCACTTGTAGACGATAGGAAAAAGCATGAGTCGTCCAAAAGTTGTTGTTTTGATTTTATTTCTATCAATTGGTTTTATATTATTTGGATTTTTGTTCTTTGGGAAGGCGCATGAAAATCAGCGCGAGAAAACTACAAATATGAATATTTCTGATGTGGGTGCCGCTATTGGTTTGTTTGAAAAAGAATATCATCGTTATCCTATAGTATTAGAGGAATTGGCTCCGCCGCAAGGGAATTTTATATATCCAACCGCGCGTGTTCTTGATGGATGGGAACAACCGATCAGGTATTATTTGACGGAGGGGGCTATAAAGCCTTTCAATCTGTACTCGATTGGTAAAAATGGCAGGGACGAGCATGGTTCTGGGGATGATTTGAGTTTTTGGACTTTAGAAAATGCAGGCCTGGAAGGGCGGATTCAAAAGTGAAGTGCAACACGCTCCACTCATGCTGGCTCTCAGCTATTGAAAACTCCTAATTTCATAGCTGCCAGCGCTTACTCATCAAGCGCCAGAGGCCAATTCGGCCTCAAACCCGCCAAGGCCAGCAGGCTCCCTCCCTGCTGGCCTTGGCCTCTTGGTTGCCGGGGCGACATCCCATGCCATCAGCCTCCCCAGGATTTCCCCGGCCAGCCATGGCCACCCGCACCTGCTGGGCGACGGCCTGACCACCTACCGCTACGACAGCGAGGGGCGCATGGTGAGCGCCAAAAAACAAGGGGGCAGGCAGTAGAGTTTTCGAGGCATTCCAACACCAACAAAAAGGGCTCCCAAAGGGAGCCCTTTTTGCCTGCCCGCCCCTGCGGTTCAGTTAACACTCCCCATGGCAGCGCCACCCGCAAATGCAAAGTGCCACCACCATGGGAAGTCCCGCAACTGCTTCAACCAATCTCAAGCAGTTGGTCTACCAATTACATGGCGCTGAATTCGCCCGAAGGGATCTTGCCGGTGCGCAGGGCTTCCGCAGCCTGGGCACGCACAGCAGCGCGGTCAGCGGTGGAGGTGTAGGTCACCACACGCGAACCAGCAGGTTCCTGGCTGCGGGTCTGGGCGACGGTTGCGGCTTCAGCGGCCACTTCAGCGCGGGTGCGGTTCGTTTCGAACTTCAGGGCGAATTGCGAGCTGTCGGCTTCGTCAGCCTGGGCGCCAAAAGAAGCGAAAGCGGCAACAGCAGCGACGGAGAGGAAACGGGCGGTCTTGTTCATGATGAAAATCCTTGAAAGTTAAAAAGCGTCTCAAAAAAGCCGGGTCAAAAACCATTCCTGAACCGGGTTCGGTGAGTCGCCTTGCGGGTTCGGCTCATCGATGGGATGAACTGTACGCCGATGGTGTTCACGAAAAAACTACCTGGTCGCGAACTAACTGTTCCAGTATTGGAAACAATCTTTGAGGCCGCCTTGACCTCCTGGGCCACGCAGGTGCGCCGTGATGGTGAGTGATGTGGGTGGGGTGGGAGAGGTGGGAGAGGTGGGTGAGGTGGGTGAGGTGGGTGAGGTGGGTGAGGTGGGTGAGGTGGGGCTGAGATGCCCATCGCCCCGCAGCGTGGCGAGGGGGGGCATCTGCCGGTTTGCGGCAGATGCCGTGTGTCAATCCCCCAGCAATTCGCCCACGGCCTTCAGATCTTCGACCCGGTCGCACACGGCTTTCACGGCCATCATCACCGGGATGCCCAGCAGCAGGCCCCACAGGCCCCACAGCCAGCCCCAGGCGAGCACGCTGACGAACACGGCCACGGGGCTCATGCTGCTGGTGCGGCTGGTGAGCCAAGGGGTGAGCAGGTTGCCTACCAGGGTGTGGATGACCAGCGATGCACCGCCGATGGCCAGGGCCATGTCCAGGGTGCCGAACTGCAGGAAGGCCACCAGGGCCGATGCGCCGGTGACCAGGGCCGAGCCGATGTAGGGCGCGAGGTTGAGCACTCCGGCCGCCACACCCCACACGGCGGCGTTCTCCAGGCCCAGGGCCCAGTAGGCAAGGCCGGTGGCCACGCCCACCAGCACGCTGGTGAACACCTGCACCATCAGGTAGCGCTGGATCTGGTTGGTGATGTCTTCCAGCACGTGGATGGTGACCTTGCGCCGCTCCAGGCTGGTGCCCGCGATGCGCAGCAGCTTGTTGCGAAACAGGTTGCCCGATGCCAGCGCAAAGTAGGTAAGGAACACCACCACCGTGAGCTGCCCCAGCGCGGACATGAGCCCCATGGTGCCGCTCCACAGGTAGTCGCGGATGTTGAAGGGCGGGCGCTCTACCACCACGCGCTGCACGCCGCGCCGAGGTGGGCTGGCGGTGGCGCTGTTTTCGTTGGCGGCCTGTTCGATCTGCGTTGCGGCCTTTTGCATGGTGTCGAGCGGGCTGCTGGCGCCGGTGCGCGCCTTGAGGCTGTCGCGCACCTTCTTGGCGGCCACGGGCAGCGAGTCCACCAGTTGCGCGGCGCCGTCGCTCAGCGACCAGGCGGCGCTGGCCAGGCCCACCACGATGGCGATCAGCAGCACACCGGCCCCCAGCCAGCGGGGCACGTAGCAGCGCCGCAAGACTTCCACCACAGGCCGCAGTGCCGTGGTGAGCAGCAGGCTGAGCATGATGGGGATGAACACGGCGCTGGCCCAGTGCAGCAGGGCCACGCTGGCAAACAGCGCCAGCAGCGCGAGCGAGAGGTTGCGCACGTCCACGGGCATGTGGAGCATGAGCGGGCCGGGGAGGGATGCGGTGGCTGCGGGCGCGCCGCTTGGTGGTTGCGCAGGCGGTGGGGGGCTGTCGGGGGTTGACCGGGCTTTGGCGGGTGGGGCCGCTTCGTCCGCTTCGGCCATTTGGGCCACTGGTTCGGGGTCGCCCGCCGCAGGCGCGTGGGGGGGCAAGGTCGGGGCTGCGTCAGCGGCGGGGCTGCCTGGCTGTGGGGGCTCGGCAGCGGAGGCGGGCGGGGATGCAGGGGTGGGCTCGGTCATCATGCGCGGATTGTGATGGGACTCGGGCCTGCTGGGTTGTAGGTCGGGCTGACATGCAGTGTGTCGGCGGGGGGATGTGGCGGTTCGGAAGCTCTGGCGGGTGGTTTGCCCGGCGACCCGCCAGCGGTGCCTGTGTGGCAGGGTTCGGCGCCCTGCCCGTTGGCATCAGCACAGCGGCAGCGGGCGCTTCTTGTTGAGTGCATCCACCGTGCCCAGCAGTTGCTGCCAGTAGGTGGGCAGTGATGACCACGAGGCGCCGATGGCCAGGTTGGTGGCATAGACCATGCCGGTGTTCAGGCGGGGCCGGTGGGCGTGCTTCACGGCAGCCTGCATGTCGGTGCAGGTGCTGGCGGTGTGGACCAGCATGGCCTGGGCGGCGTTGTCCTTGGCGTAGACCCAGGTGCTGGCGGGCTGGGGGTCTGTGGCCTGGTAGGCGGCGGCATTGCCAGCGTAGGTGACCAGCGTGTCGGCCACGCCCGCATAGGCCGCTACGGGGTAGGTGCCTGGGTTGCCGATCACGGTGGGCGCGTTGGGCGGCGTGGCGCCTTTGCTCATGCCCGAGGCCCGGGCCTTGGCGTAGTTGTAGACGTCCTGAAAGTACGCCAGCCGTGCGCTGTCGGTGGCCATGCCGTCCAGGAAGAAGCCGTCGAGCTGGTCGGGGTAGAGGCGGATGTAGTTGTCGATGGTGGCCTTCACGTCAGCCACCGAGCGCGACCCGCCGCTGCCCGAGGTGGCCACGTAGGCGACGACTTTGTTGGTGGTGCCCGCCACGGCCTTGAAGTCTGTGATGGCCGTGAGCAGGTCGTCGTCAACCTCGGAGTCCGCGGTCAGCACGCCGTCGCTGGCGCTGGCCACTGCAGTGATCTGCACGTCCGGGTAGCTGGCTGCGCCGCTGGTGAGGGTGGCCCAGGGCGATGAGGTGCCGCTGGCGCTGAAATACGCGGGCACCAGCACCTGCAGGTTTTTGTGGGTGGGGCGCACGTAGTACGTGAGGCTGTCGCCCGCCGTGTTGGCGCTGCTGGTGGCCGTGGCGCTGACCTGGAAGGTGGCGCTGGGCGGCAGGCTGCTCACGGTGAGCGTGGTGCTGGCCACGCTGGCCACGGTGGTGGGCGCCACGGGGGAGAAGGTGGCGGCTGCGGAGGGGCTGACGGTAAAGGTGACCACCGTGCCGTTGGGGGCTGCGCCGCCGTTGACGGTAACGTCGGCCGCCAGCGGCTCGGAGGCGCCGGGTTCGAGCACGTTCTCGGTGGGCTGCACGAAATGCAGCGTGACGGGCGCGCTCGCGGGTGGCGGTGGGGCTGTCGTGTTGTTGTCCTTGTCCGTGGCGCCGCCGCAGCCCGCCAGTGCCGCAGTGAGGGCCATCAAGGACGCGAGGCGGTGGGTGCGGGTTGTGGTGAGCATGGTCTTCACGGAGGGTTGGTATGAATGGGTTGATTGTGAAGGTTCGTGCGTGCGGCTCCAAGGGCTGAAACGGCCGCTTTGACCGGGAAAAACGGCCTTGTTGCGCCGATTGCCGCAGGCGGGCGCCAGTACCATGGCCCACATGCCATCCTTCCTTCACCGCATTCCGGCCGCCGCAGCAGCCTTGCTGTGCGCAGCGCTGCTGGTCGGCTGCGGCACGCTGGACGTGCCGCGTGCCGACAACTACCCCGCCACCGGCCAGAAGAAAGCCCGCGCCGTGCACCACTGGGATGTGCTGGCGGGCGATGTGGCCGGGCGCGTGGCCGAAAAAATCGCATCCTGGCCCGAGGGCGAATACCCGCTGTACGTCACGGTGGCGGACAACTCCAGTTTCAACCAGAGCTTTCTCAAGTTGCTCAAGGTGCACCTGCTGAACCGGGGCGTGGCGGTGTCCACGGTGCCCACGGCGGTGGAGCTGGAGGTGCAGACGCAACTGGTGCAGCACGGGTCTGGCTCACCGCGCGGCCTGCCCGTGCCCATGGCCGGCACCATCATCGGCACTGGCGTGGGCGTGTGGCGCGACTGGGCGGTGCACTATTCCGACCGCACCCTGTTGCCGGGTGTGGCCACGGCCCTGGGCGTGGGGGCAGGGGTGGCGCTGGACATGGCCCAGCTCTACACCCAGGGCGCCGCCGCAGGCGGACCCACGCGCACCGAGGTGCTGATCACGTCCACGCTCAAATCGCGCGACCGGTACCTGGCCGGAACGGCCGATCTGTATTACATCGAGGGGGCCGACGCGGTGCTGTATCAGCCCGAGCGACCGCCCGCGCCTGCACCGATGACGCCCGTCAAGACCTGGCGGGTGGTGGCGCCATGAAGGGGCTGTGGACGTCGCAACAAGCTCCCCGGGGCGCACGCGCCGCCAGCTGGTGGGCGGCTGCCGCCCTTGCGCTGGCGGGCCTGCAGGGCTGCGAGACCACCAACCCCATGCACAGCTACTACTACGGTGACCGGGCGGGCGGAATATCGCGCTCCAACCTCATCGAGCTGAATGAACGCGCCACCGATACGCTGCTGCAGACCGCACCGCTGGATGCCAACCAGCCCGTGCTGGTGGCCACGCTGGTCAATGTGGACCGGCTCACTGAATCGTCGCGGCTGGGCCGCATCTTCTCGGAGCAGATCGCGGGCCGCATGGTGCACCGGGGTCTGAAGGTGACCGAGGTGAAACTGCGCGAGAACCTGCTGCTGCAGCGCGACCAGGGTGAGCTGCTGCTGTCGCGCGAAGTGCGCGAAGTGAGCCAGTCGCAGAACGCGCAGGCCGTGGTGGTGGGCACGTATGCGGTCTCCACGTCGGTGGTGTACATCAGCCTCAAGCTGGTGAACCCGGCAGGCAACACCGTGGTGGCGGCGCACAACTATGCCGTGCCAATGGATGAAAACGTGCGCGCGCTGCTTGCAGGGCGTTGAGCGGTGAGCATGGAGGACTGCCTGCCACATGCAGGAAAGCCCCTTTGAGGGGCGGCGTCCCTTTTGCTATTAAAAATATAGCTTGTTGCGCTTGTGGATAAAGCGTTGGAGCCTATTTTTCCTCAATTTCTCAATGCAACATGAGTGCGCCAGCCGTCTTGCTCTTGCCGGCGCGGGCGGGTGGGTTGCACAGGCCGCAGGTGAAGTGGCGGTTCTCATACAGCTCGGTCACGAAATGGCCGCTGCACTGGCTGCACTTGGTGCGCGTCAGCATGCCAGCGTCCACAAATTTCACCAGGCGCCAGGCGCGTGTGAAGGAGAGCAGGGGTTCGATCTCGGCCGTGGCGACCTGTTCGTTGTACAGGCGGTAGGCTTTGGTCAGCAGCTCCACCGAATCCAGGTCCACGCCCTTGGACAGGTATTCGTAGATGTTCAGGAACAGCGAGCTGTGGATGTTCTCTTGCCAGGTCAGGAACCAGTCGGTGGAGAAGGGCAGCTGGCCTTTCGAGGGTGATTTGCCCGCGATCTCTTTGTACAGCCGGATCAGGCGTTCATACGAGAGCGTGGTTTCCGATTCAAGCACCTGCATGCGGGCGCCCATCTGGATCAGCATGGCCGCGCGTTCGATCTGCTTGGATTCGTTCAGCACGCTCTTGGCGGGGGCTTTGGCAGCGGGTGCGTTGGTGGACATGGCGGGCTTTCGGTGGAGACTGGGGGAAGAGGGCTGCGGGCAAATGCTTCAGAGCACTTCCGACACGCGGCTGGCCATCAGGATGTTGGCGTGCAGCGTGTTGGTGGCTTCGTTGCCCACCTTCTTGGCCGAGTGGTTGGTGAGCAAGCTCCACACCAGGTTGTCGTCCACGCGGAAGCTGCAAAGAAGCGTGTTGCGGGAGGCCAGTTTCATCACTTGCGCTGGCGACAGCGATGCCAGAATGTCGGCAGACTCTTCGTTCATGCCCAAGCGGAACACGGCTTCGGCCTTGTCCTGACGGATCAGGGTTTGGGCCAACATCAGGTAGGTGAGGTTGGCTTCGCGGATTTCAGCGAGGATTTGTTCGTTGGTCATGGCAGCTTCCTTTTTTCCAGTACCGGGTCTTGCGTTGCCTGCTGATTGCAGGTTTTGCGTGATCCGTTGAAATGGATTGTGAAACCGCCCCAATCAGAAATTAAGTCGGGGTTTGGCTGTGCCGCGTGTCTGGTTGTGCGGTGGGCCGTGTAGGAATTTGCCCTACACGCACATCAGGTGCAGGCTGGCATTTCAGGCGATGGCCGCTGCTGTGGCAGTGGGCCCAGGCTGCCCACTTCTGTTCATGGTTTTGATAGCACCCTCAAAACCATCTTTTTTGCACTTTTACAACCTGCGCTGCCGTGCTGGACGCTGGATCAGCCTTTTTCGACCGGGCGCGTGGGGTCTGAACACCACTCGCTCCAGCTGCCAGCAAACAATGCCGTCGGGCCGAGGCCGGCTATCTCCATGCCCAGCAGATTGGGCACGGCGCTCACGCCGCTGCCGCACTGGTGCACCACGGTGGCGGGGTCGCGGCCGCCCAGCAGCGCTACAAATTCAGCGCGCAGCACGTCGGCAGGCTTGAAGCGGCCATCCGCGCCGATGTTTTCGGCAAATGGGCGGTTCAGCGCGCCCGGAATGTGGCCGGCCACGGGGTCCAGCGGCTCCACCTCGCCCCGGTAGCGGGCACCTGCACGGGCGTCGATCACGGTCTGGCCGGGCTGCTGCAGGCGCGCGAGCACCTCGCTGGCCGTGGCCAGCTGGCGCAAGGGGGTGCCCAGCTGGAAATTGGTCTGGAAGTGCGCGGGCTCTTCGCCGCTGTTCACCGCCCCACCGGCGGCCTGCCAGGCTTGCAGCCCACCGTCGAGCACGGCCACGGCATCGTGCCCCGCCCACTTGAGCATCCACCACAGGCGGCCACAGTAGTTAGCGCCCTGGCGGTCGTACACCACGGCCTGCATGCCATTGGCAAAACCCACGCTGGACAGCCACATTGCAAAACGCTCGCGGCTGGGCAGGGGGTGGCGTCCACCGGATGCCGGCTGGTCGGCTTCCTGGGCGGTCAGCGTGCCGTGAGCGCCGGGGGCACCGTGTTTGGCGCTGAGGTCGTTGTCAAGGTTGGCGTACACCGCGCCGGGGATGTGCGCCTGCGCGTACTGCTGGGAACCGGCCGTGGGTTGCATCAGTTCGAAGCTGCAGTCAAACACCATCAGCGGCGCACCGCTGGCGATCAGGGATTGCAGGTCGGGGGCAGAGATGAGCGTGGTGTAGGTGGTCATCGGCAGAAAATGGGCAAAGTGACGGAGTGCGTCGAAAGGGGCTCCATTGTGGCCATCCCGGTGGGGCGTGTCCTCGTCTGGCCGTATCTGTTTTTGTATCCGTCAGTGTTCTTCGGCAGGTGCCCCGGGCGCAGCCCGCGCGCGCAGGATGGTGGCCACAATGCCGCTGCCCACGATGAGGGCCATGCCGAACCAGCCGATGGGCGGGATCTTGTCGCCAAACAGCAGCACGCTGTAGACGGCGGCAAACACGATGCCCGAATACTGCAGGTTGGCCACCACCAGCGTGCCGCGCTGGGTCTTGGCGCTGGCGTAAGCCTTGGTCATGCACAGCTGGCCGCCCGCAGCCAGCACACCGATGGGCAGCAACCACAGCGCCTGCCAGCCCGGCCAGTCCGACACGCCGGTAAACAGCATGGCCCCGCCCCCCGCCACCGCAGAGCCCACGGCGAAGTAAAAAACGGTGCGCGATTCGGGCTCGCCCAGGCGCGACAGCGCCACCACCTGCATGTAGGCAAATGCAGCCGTCAGGCCCGACATCAGGCCGATCATCCCGGCAAAGGCCTGGTTCTGGTCCAGGCTGGGGCGCAGCATCAGCACCACGCCCACGAATCCGGTGAGCACGGTGAGAATCAGCGGCCCTTGCAGGGCGGGCCGTGGAGATGCCGCAGAAGGGCGCCAGGCCAGCAGCGTGCCGCCGACCAGGAAGGCGGCGATCCACACGCTGCTCATGTAGTTGAGCGTCATGGCCGTGGCCAGCGGCAGGTGGGCAATGGCGTAGAACCAGGCGCCCAGCGACGCCACCCCCACCAGGCTGCGCCAGGCGTGCATGCCGGGGTATTGCGTGGCCAGCGTCACTTTTTGAGAGCGTGCCAGCAGCCACAGGATGGCCATGCCGATCAGGCCCCGGTAACACACCAGTTCGGCCGAGTTGAAGAAGTCCGATGCGATCTTGACGCACACCCCCATGCTGGCAAACAAGAACGCGGCCAACACCATCCAGAGGGCTTGCATCGTGACGTGATCCTGTGAAAGGCCGCGCACCGCACGTGGGGCATGGGATTGCACGGCTTGAAATAAAAATAGCTGCCAGCGCTTGCGGATCAAGCGGTGGCAGCTATTGTAATGAGAGCGGTCAGGGTGGTCGTCGCGAATGGATAGCGTTTACCTCGCTGTTCGAGACTTCACGGATCGACGGCACAAACTCAGGTTGGGGCCTCTCAAAACTGGCGGTGCTCAGGCCAGTGCCCCCGCGCGAGGGCCGCCAAGCCGCGGATGCGGCACTTCGCTTGCGTACGCCGGGGGGCGTCCCCCGTGGGGGGAAGACGCGAAGTGGCTCAGGGGGGGCTTCCCATGACCTGGCGGTACCACTCGTGGAAGTGCTGCATGCCATCTTCCATGGGGCTCTGGTAGGGGCCGACTTCGTTGTCGCCGCGCGCCAGCAGGGCCTTGCGGCCTGCGTCCATGCGCTCGCCGATTTCGTCGTCCTCGATACAGGTCTCCATGTAGGCGGCCTTTTGCGCCTCGACGAATTCGCGCTCGAAGGCAGCGATCTCCTCGGGGTAGTAGAACTCCACCATGTTCAGCGTCTTGGTGGGGCTGATGGGGTGCAGCGTGGACACGGTGAGTACATGCGGGTACCACTCGATCATGATGTGCGGGTACAGCGTGAGCCAGATGGCGCCGTACTTCGGCGGCTTGCCTTCGCGGTAGTCCAGCAGCGCCTTGTGCCAGCGCTCGTACACCGGGCTGCCGGCCTTGCCCAGTCGGTTGGCCACACCCACGGTTTGTACCGAGTAGTTCTTGCCGAACTCCCAGCGCAGGTCGTCACACGTCACAAAGCTGCCCAGGCCTGGGTGGAAGGGGCCAACGTGGTAGTCCTCCAGATAGACCTCGATGAAGGTCTTCCAGTTGTAGTTGCACTCGTGCAGCTCCACGTGGTCGAGCACGTAGCCGTCAAAGTCCAGGTCGGCACGCGGGCCCATCTGGGCCAGGTCGGCGGCCACGTCGTAGCCGTTGTCTTCAAACAGCAGGCCGTTCCACTCGCGCAGCTTGTAGTTGTTCAGGTTCAGGCACGGGTCATGCGCAAAGTGGGGTGCGCCCAGCAGTTCGCCCTGGGGGTTGTACGTCCAGCGGTGCAATGGGCACACGATGTTGCCGCCCGCGCTGCCCTTTTGCTGGGTGTTCAGCGAGCCTTTGCCCTTGAGCATGACGGCCTGGCGGTGGCGGCACACGTTGGACACCAGCTCAATGCCGCCTTGGGCGTTGCGCACCAAGGCGCGGCCCTCGCCCTCCTGGGGCAGTGCGTAGTAGTCGCCCGTGTTGGGCACCGCCAATTGGTGCCCCACATAGCGGGGCCCGCGCTGGAAGATGGTGTCCAGCTCGCGCTGGAACAGCGCATCGTCAAAGTAGCTTGAAACTGGTAGTTGGCTTGCGGCCTGCTGCAGTTGAAGACTTAAATCAGACATGGGTGACCTGACCTAAAGACTCCCCACAGGGAGAAAGTGCGGGAGGTGCGCCGGGGAATGCGCATCTGGAAAAAAGGAAACCGGCTAGGGTGGCTAGCCGGCTCGACTGGAATGGGATTATAGGCGGTGGGGTTATTCCCGCACCCCCGCTACGTGAATAGAAAACATCGCTTTCTGAAAATAGAGCGGCGTCACGCATCGGACCGCGTCTGACACGAAGGGCGTACCGGTGCGCCTAAAATCATCGGTTTTTCACCCGCGCTCTGCCGCCCCCTCCATGCCCAAGGCCCCTGCAACCCCCGCTCCTCCCGCCGAACCCGCCAGCTACGAGGCGGCCCTGGAAGAGCTGGAGCAACTCGTGGCCCGCATCGAGTCGGGCCAGTTGCCGCTGGACCAGATGCTGGCCGGCTACCAGCGCGGCGCCACGTTGCTGGCGTTTTGCCGCCAGCGGCTCGAAGCCGTGCAGGACCAGATCAAGGTGCTGGATGAAGGGCAACTGCAACCATGGAACCAGGAATGAGCGCGGTGCCAATGAATTTCGAGAGCCAGCCGCTGGACATGAACCTCTGGAGCCAGAACCACCTGGCCCGGGTGGAGCAGGCCCTGTCGCAATGGGTGGGCGATGGCGCACCCGCCGGGCTGGGCGACGCCATGCGCTATGCCGTGCTCGATGGTGGCAAGCGGCTGCGGCCCCTGCTGGTGCTGGCGGCCTATGAGGCGGTCTGCAGCGGCGCACCGGCCTCTGCGGTGGTTGACGATGCCGCGCTGCGCGCTGGCCTGGACGAGGCGGCCCTGCGGGCCGCGTGCGCGGTGGAACTCATCCACGCCTACTCGCTGGTGCACGACGACATGCCCTGCATGGACAACGACGTGCTGCGCCGTGGCAAGCCCACCGTGCATGTGCAGTTTGGCGAGGCCCAGGCGCTGTTGGCGGGCGATGCCTTGCAGGCCTTTGCATTTGAGCTGCTCACGCCCGACAACACCCTCATCCCCGCCGCCACGCAGGCCACGCTGTGCAGGCTGCTGGCGCGGGCCGCCGGCTCGGCCGGCATGGCGGGCGGGCAGGCCATCGACCTGGCCAGCGTGGGTGTGGCGTTGACCGAAGACCAGTTGCGCCAGATGCACCGGCTCAAGACCGGCGCGCTGCTGCAGGGCAGTGTGCTCATGGGGGCGGCGTGCGGCCACGCCGTGGGCGCGGCCTACCAGGCGCTGTCCGACTACGGGGCCGCCATGGGCCTAGCGTTCCAGGTGGTGGATGACATCCTGGACGTGGTGGCCGATTCGGCCACGCTGGGCAAGACGGCCGGCAAGGATGCTGCGGCCGACAAGCCCACCTATGTGTCTTTGCTGGGGCTAGCGCGGGCGCAGGCCTATGCCCAGGAGCTGCTGGCCGAGGCCCATGCGGCCCTGGCCCGCAGTGGCCTGCCCGATACCCGCGCGCTGGCGGCCCTGGCGGACATGGTGGTGCGACGCTCGCATTGAGCCTGGCCCGATGATCCGTGCTGCACCCTGTTCATGCCCGTTGCAGTGAAATCAATGCCAAATTGGCCTCCAGCGCTTTCCTTTAAAGCGCTGGCAGCTATGAAAAGAATAGTAAATGTCCACGATGTCCTTTCCCCTGCTGCAGACCATCAATGACCCGGCCGACCTGCGCCAGCTTTCGCGCGCAGATCTCAAGGCCCTGGCGACCGAGTTGCGCGGGTTCGTGATCGAAAGTGTTGCGCGCACGGGTGGGCACCTCAGCTCCAACCTGGGCACGGTGGAACTGACGATCGCGCTGCACCACGTCTTCAACACCCCCGAAGACCGCCTGGTGTGGGACGTGGGCCACCAGACCTATCCGCACAAGATCCTGACCGGCCGCCGCGACCGCATGCACACGTTGCGCCAGTTGGGCGGCATCTCGGGCTTTCCGCAGCGGGCCGAGAGCATTTACGACACCTTTGGCACGGCGCATTCGAGCACCAGCATCTCGGCCGCGCTGGGCATGGCGCTGGCCGCCAAGCGCAAGGGCGAAAACCGCCACGCCGTGGCGATCATCGGCGATGGCGCCATGAGTGCGGGCATGGCGTTTGAGGCACTGAACAACGGCGGTGTGGCCGATGCCAACCTGCTTGTGGTGCTGAACGACAACGACATGAGCATCAGCCCGCCCGTGGGCGCGCTCAATCGCTACCTCGCTCAGCTCATGAGCGGGCAGTTCTACGCGGCTGCCAAGAACGTGGGCAAGACCGTGCTGCGGCCCGTGCCGCCCTTGCTGGAGCTGGCCAAGCGCTTTGAGCAGCAGGCCAAGGGCATGGTGGTGCCTGCCACGCTGTTCGAGAAGTTCGGCTTCAACTACATCGGCCCCATTGATGGGCATGACCTCGATTCGCTGATCCCCACGCTGGAGAACATCAAGGGCCTCAAAGGACCGCAGTTCCTGCACGTGGTCACCAAAAAGGGCCAGGGCTACAAGCTGGCCGAGGCCGATCCCGTGGCCTACCATGGCCCCGGCAAGTTCGACCCCTCCGTGGGCCTCACCAAGCCCGCCACGCCGCCCAAGCAGACGTTCACGCAGGTGTTTGGCCAGTGGCTGTGCGACATGGCCGCACACGACTCTCGCCTGGTGGGCATCACGCCCGCCATGCGCGAGGGCTCGGGCATGGTGGAGTTTGAAAAACGTTTTCCGGACCGCTACTACGACGTGGGCATTGCCGAGCAGCATGCCGTAACCTTTGCCGCGGGCATGGCCTGCGAAGGCGTCAAGCCGGTGGTGGCGATTTACTCCACCTTCTTGCAGCGCGGTTATGACCAGCTGATCCACGACGTGG
Organism: Acidovorax sp. FG60; assembly: GCF_057808995.1. Classification (NCBI taxonomy): domain Bacteria; kingdom Pseudomonadati; phylum Pseudomonadota; class Betaproteobacteria; order Burkholderiales; family Comamonadaceae; genus Acidovorax; species Acidovorax sp. FG60. Next base: position 76,611 of record NZ_JBMDJC010000011.1, on the reverse strand, counting down.
CCCTGCAAAACCTGCCCGTGGTGTTTGCGCTGGACCGCGCGGGCCTGGTAGGCGCCGACGGTGCCACGCATGCAGGCGCGTACGACATCCCGTTTGTGCGCTGTATTCCCAACATGAGCATGGCCTGCCCGGCTGACGAGCGCGAATGCCGCCAACTGCTCAGCAGCGCCTTCGAGCAAGACCACCCAGTGGCCGTGCGTTACCCGCGTGGCAGCGGTGCTGGTGTGGCACCGCTGGCGGCGTTGGATGGCCTGCCTTTTGGCAAAGGCGAGATCCGTCGCGAGCGCCAGGGCACCGATGCCACGGCGCCGCGCATCGCGATCCTGTCGTTTGGCACGTTGCTGTACCCCTCGCTGGAAGCGGCCGAGGCTCTGGACGCCACGGTGGTCAACATGCGCTGGGCCAAACCCATCGACGAGGCCTTGTTGCGCGAGGTGGCCGAGCGCCACGATGCGCTGGTCACGCTGGAAGAGGGCGCGATCATGGGCGGTGCGGGCAGCGCCGTGACCGAGGCGCTCCACAGCATGGGCATCGTGCGGCCCGTGCTGCAGCTGGGCCTGCCGGACGTGTTCATCGAGCACGGCGACCCGGCCAAGCTGCTTGCGTTGCAGGGACTCGATGCCGAGGGAATCCGCCTTGCGATCGAGCGGCGGTTTTTGCCCGCGCTGCAGTCTGTGCGGGCTGCCTGATCTGCCAGGGTGGTCTGCCGCAGTCCCGTTTTGCAGCGGGGTGTGTGCGGCTGTCCCCAAGATGCTTGCAGAAGCCTGAAGCCATGTGCAAGGGCAGGGATTTTCGCGGGAAAACCCGCAAAAGTCTGAGGGGGCATGTTTCTACAATGAACCCGACTCAAACAAGTCCTTGACGGCGCCGTGCACAACGCGTGCGCCCAAGTTTCGCAATCACTATATCGGAGAGAACCTCATGGATCGTCGTTCAATCATCAAGCAGGCTGGCATCGCTGGCGTGCTGGCTGCAGGCGTTGCGCCTGCCGTCCACGCCCAGGCTGCCATTCGTTGGCGTCTGGCTTCCAGCTTCCCCAAGTCGCTGGACACCATCTATGGCGGCGCTGATGTGTTCTCCAAGGCCGTCAAGGCCATGTCGGGTGGCAAGTTTGAAATCTCCGTGCACGCTGGTGGCGAGCTGATGCCCCCCTTTGGCGTGATGGACGGCGTGCAGCAGGGCACCGTGGAGATGTGCCACACCGTGCCTTACTACTTCTACGGCAAGAACCCCGCCTTCGCGCTGGGTTCGGCAGTGCCCTTCGGCTTCAATGCCCGCCAGATGAATGCCTGGATGCTGCATGGCAATGGCCGCAAGCTGATGAACGAGTTCTACGCGAACTACAACGCCATCAGCTTCGCTGGCGGCAACACCGGCACCCAAATGGGTGGCTGGTTCCGCAAGGAGATCAAGTCGCCGGATGATTTCAAGGGCATGAAGATGCGCTTGGGCGGTGGTCTGGTCGGTGAAGTGATGCAAAAGCTGGGCGCTGTGCCCCAGAGCATCCCTGGCGGCGAAATCTACCAGGCCCTCGAAAAGGGCACGCTGGACGCTGCTGAATGGGTGGGTCCGTACGACGACCAGAAGCTGGGCTTCAACAAGGTGGCTCCGTTCTACTACTACCCCGGCTGGTGGGAAGGTGGCCCGGAAGTGGACTTCTTCGTCAACCAGAAGGCCTTCGACGGCCTGTCTGCCGAGAACAAGGCCATCATCGAAGCCGCAACCAACGTGGCCCACATCGACATGCTGGCCAAGTACGATGCGCTGAACCCCACGGCCCTCAAGCAACTGGTGGCTGCCAAGACCAAGGTGCTGCCGTTCTCGCAAGCCGTGATGGACGCTTCGTTCAAGGCCTCTATGGAAGTCTTCGCTGCCAACGACGCGAAAAGCCCCGAGTGGAAGAAGATCTACGCCGACATGCGCGCATTCCAGCGCGATCAGGTGCTCTGGTTCCGTTTTGCCGAAGCCCGCTACGACTCGTTCATGTCTTCGCAGAAGCTCTGATCCCGAGTGGCTCTGGAGTGGCGGCGCAAGCTGCCATTCCAAGGTCTGCAAAACCCGTCCACTTTTGGGCGGGTTTTTTTTCGTCCCGGTATTCTGCGAGGCGACGCCTTGCTGCGGCCATGCGGCCCCCTCAACCGCAGGAACGTGGGCGAGGTCCCAAGCCCCCAAGCCCAGCCCGACCAGGCTGCTTGACTCTCGATGCCTTGGAGTGCGCGGCCGGTGCCTGTTTCCTGCTGAAGCCTCTCGATTCGTGAAGAGGCTTCCTTGGGGCTGTTCGCCGCCAAGAAAGGGGGCAGGGAATCAAGAGTCTCGTCTGCTTGCGCGATGTGCCAAAGTCGATGCCCCACCGCTACCTCCATGATCCATGGCGCACCGGACCCCCTCCGCGTCTGCTCCATAAAAAAACCTCCGCAGAGGTTTCCCATCTGCGGAGGTTTGAGGACCAGGGCGCGGGGCCCGGGTCAGACTGAATCACGGTCGTCTTGCAAGCGGTGTGCTCACTTCTTGTCGGTGGACATGGAGTCTTGCAGTGCCTTCAGGGGGTCGTCTGCTGCAGGAGCAGGCGCGGGGTCCGCAGCGCCTGCCATGCCGGCAGTCGGATCGGCCGCTTCGGCGCTAGCGTCGGGCATGGCGGCTTCCATTTCCATGCGGACCTTGTCGAGGTCATAGACCTGCTTCTCGTCGAGCCCGCTGGAGACAATGCCCGGGAAGGCGATCACCAGAGCCACCATCAGCAGCTGGATGCACAGGAAGGGAATGGCACCCCAGTAGATCTGGGGGGTGGTGACCGGCGCAATCATCTTCTTGGTGACCTTGTCCATGTACTCCTTCGCCGGGGCCACGCTGCGCAGGTAGAACAGCGCAAAGCCGAACGGCGGGTGCATGAACGACGTCTGCATGTTGATGGCCAGCAGCACGCCAAACCAGATCAGGTCAATGCCCAGCTTGTCGGCCACGGGGGCCAGCAGGGGCACGACGATGAAGGACAGTTCAAAGAAGTCCAGGAAGAACGCCAGGAAGAACACCATGACGTTCACGACGATCAGGAAGCCCAGCTGGCCACCGGGCAGGCCGGTCAGCAGGTGCTCCACCCACAGCGGGCCGTCCACGCCTTGGAAGGTCAGGCCGAACATGGTGGCGCCCACCAGGATGAACACCACAAAACATGACAGCTTGGTGGTGGTGGTGACAGCCTGGCGCAGCAGCGACATCGTGAGGCGGCCACGGATGATGGCCATGATGCCCGCGCCCAATGCGCCCATGGCGCCGCCTTCGGTGGGGGTTGCAACGCCCAGGAAGATGGTGCCCAGCACCAGGAAAATCAGCAGCAGTGGCGGGATCAGCACAAACGTCACGCGCTCGGCTGCGCGGGACAGCAGGCCCATGCGGGTGATCTTGTTGATGCTGGCTGCCACGAAGGCCAGTGCCACGCCAAAACACATGGACACCACGATGGTTTCGTCCAGCGCCACGCGGTCCACGGCTTCACCGGACCACCAGGTGTGAAGGGCAGGCATGTTCTTGGCCACATACATCGATGCGGCCACGCAGATGCCGGTCAGCACCAGCAGCGAGGTCACACCGCTCTTGCCATTGTCGTCCCGCAACGTGCGCGCTTCGGGCGGGATGGCAGGCACCCACTGGGGCTTGAAGATGGCCAGCAGGATCACGTAGCCTGCATAAAAACCCGTCAGCATCAGGCCGGGCAGGAACGCGCCCTTGTACATGTCACCCACGCTGCGGCCCATCTGGTCGGCAATGATGATGAGCACCAGGGAGGGCGGAATGATCTGTGCCAGCGTGCCGGAGGCTGCGATCACCCCCGCCGCGAGTCGCCGGTCATAGCCGTAGCGCAGCATGATGGGCAGCGAGATCAGGCCCATCGAGATCACCGATGCGGCCACCACGCCTGTGGTGGCTGCCAGCAGCGCACCCACGAAGATCACGGCCAGTGCCAAGCCGCCACGGATGGGGCCAAACAGCTGTCCGATGGTGTCGAGCAGGTCCTCCGCCATCCCGCTTCGCTCCAATATGAGCCCCATGAGCGTGAAGAACGGAATGGCCAGCAAGGTGTCGTTCTGCATGATGCCGAAGATGCGCAGCGGCACGGCTTGCAGCAGGGCTTCGGGCAGCACGTTCAATTCAATGCCGATGAAGGCGAAGAACAGTCCGCAGGCGCCCAGGCTGAAGGCGACCGGGAAGCCCACCAGCAAAAAGCAGATGAGCCCCGCGAACATGATGGGGGCAAGGTTGTGGGTAAGAAATTCCATGGTGTGTGTCTCCGCTTGGTGGGGCCGCTCAGTGGGCCTCGGCCTTGTTCTTGCCGTTGCCCTTGGCGGCTTCGGCCAGGTTGCGGATGGATTCGGCCAGTTCTTCTTCAGCCGTTTTTTCAATCTTCTTGACCGTGGGGTCTTCGATCAGGCCCTGGAGGAAACCCAGGCGCTTGATGAGTTCGGAGATGCCTTGCAGCCACAGCAGGGCAAAACCCAGCGGCATCATCAGGTACACGGGCCAGCGGATCAGCCCGCCAGCGTTGTTCGACATTTCGCCCGACGCGAGGGCGCGGGTGAAGAAGGGAATGCCATACCAGAGCACGGCCAGGCACATGGGCGTGAGGAAGACGATGTAGCCGAATACGTCGATCCAGATCTGGGTGCGCTTGGAAAAGCGGCTGGAGATCACGTCCACCTTGACGTGTTCGCCCTGGAGCAGCGTGTAGCCAGCGGCCAGCAGGAACGACGCGGCAAACAGGTACCACTGGATTTCCAGAAAACCGTTGGAGCTGATGTTGAACGCTTTGCGCACTATCGCGTTCACGCCGCTGATTACCGTGGAGGCCAGGATGAGCCAGACCACGTATTTGCCGACCTGGGTGTTAAGCCAGTCGATCCCCCTTGATAACTTCAGTAGAGCCTGCATGGTGTCTCCAATAAAAAGGCTTTGCGTGCGATATGCCGACCCACGCGCCGGTAAGCGCAACGATTCGACAAACTTTTACAACGGCGCGATTCTACGGAGCACTGTAGGCCCAGGCTGACGGCAGCGTGACGGTGTTATCCCGCAGCCGGTACTCATTCTGTAGCTATAAAAAAAGTAGCAATTAGGGTTTCTTCCTAGGCTCGGAAGTGCGCTTTTTGCGGGTGAACTGCCACCACGGCAGCACCGTGTTCATGGCCTGCACCTCACCGCACTGCCAGGGGCTGTAGCCCGGCAAGGTGGCCATCTGGGCCAGCCATTCGGGGGTTTGCAGCAAGTTGCGCAGGGCCAGCGTGGCGGGTTGGTCCAGGCTGGCTTTCAGGCAGGCCAGGTGGTAGCGCTCGTGCACCAGCGGCACAAAATCCAGCCCACGCGCCCGGGCTGCCACTTCAATACCCATGCCCACATCGGCCGCACCCGCAGCCACAGCCTGGGCAATGGCGGTGTGAGACGGTTCGTTGAGCGCATAGCCACGAATGGCCTGGGCCTCCACGCCAGCCTGGACCAGCAGGTCGTCGAGCAGCACGCGGGTGCCGGTGCCCAGTGGCCGGTTGAGAAATCGGGCGCTGGTGCGGGCCACGTCGGCCAGACTGCCCAGCCCAAGCGGGTTGCCCGGTGCCACGATGAGGCCCTGGGTGCGCTGGGCAAAGCCGATGATCTTGTGCAACCCGGGCTGCAGCAGGGGCTTGTAGGTGCGCGCAGTCAATGAATCGGCTGCGGGGTGCTCCACCGTGTGAAAACCCGCCAGCGTGCAACGCCCCTCATTCAGCGCACGGATCGCATCCACACTGCCCGTGAACCGGATATCGAGGTGCAGCGCGCCCGCATCGGCCTGCGCGGCGGCGTGGGTGCGCAGCGCCACCAGCGCATCGTCATGGCTGGCGTACAGGGTGAGCACATGGGCGTTGGGGTCAAAGGCCACGGCAAAGGCGCGCTCCAGGTCGGCATGCAGCGCGGCGATCTGCGGCGCGAGCCGCGCCTGGGCCTGGCGCTCGGCCCACAGCAACTTGGTGCCGAACTCGCTGAGCTGCGCCGACTGCCCCTTGCCCCAGATGATCAGCTCGCCGCCCAATTGCTCCTCCCAGCGCTTGAGGGCGCCCCAGACATGGCGGTAGGACAGGTCCAGCGCGCGCGCCGCGCCCGAGATGGAGCCCTGCTCGGCCACGGCCTGCAGCAGTTCGGGCAGTGGGTTGCGGATCAGCGCATTGCCTGCATCGCGGCTGAGCGTGTAGTGAAGTTGGACCCTATGCACGGACGTTCATATCGCTGGATATTGGTGAGGTGCCTACGATAGCTGAACCCGATCACAAGGCCCCATGTCCACCCTTACCGAAAGCGCGAGCACAGCGCTGCAACTCACCCTCTCCTCCGACCCCGTCCTGTGGACCATCGTGGGCCGCTCCTTGTCCGTCAGCGCCACCGCATGCCTGATCGCCTGTGGCGTGGGCCTGGTGCTGGGCGCCTGGCTCGGCGTCGCCCGCTTTGCCGGGCGCGGTGCCGTGCTGGCGGTACTCAACACCTTGCTGGCGGTACCGTCGGTGGTGGTGGGGCTCGTGGTGTACCTGGTGCTCTCGCGCAGCGGGCCGCTGGGTGCGCTGGGCTGGCTGTTCAGCTTCAAGGCCATGGTGCTGGCGCAGGCCATTTTGGTGCTGCCGGTGGTCACTGCGCTCACACGCCAGACGGTGGAAGACGCCGAGCGCGCGCATGGCGAACAACTGCGGTCGATGGGCGCGAGTCCGCTGCTGCGCAGCCTGCTGCTGGCCTGGGACGAGCGTTATGCCCTGCTCACCGTGCTGCTGGCCTCGTTTGGCCGTGCGATCTCCGAGGTGGGTGCGGTGATGATCGTGGGCGGCAACATCGACGGCTTCACGCGTGTGATGACCACCGCCATTGCGCTGGAGACCAGCAAGGGTGACATGCCCCTGGCGCTGGCGCTGGGCATCATCCTGCTGGCCGTGGTGCTGGCGCTCAACGTGCTGATCGCGCTGGTGCGCCGCTGGCGCGAACGGGTGGATGGTTCTGCGTCCAGCACGCCGGTGGGGGTAGCCGCGTGAACGCGCCGTTGGCACCTCCGTGGGTGGATCTGCGCCAGGTGTCCGTGCGCTACGGCCGCGTGCAGGCGCTGGACCAGGTCTCGCTCTGCATCACGCCCGGCGAGCGCGTGGCACTGGTGGGCGCCAATGGCAGTGGCAAAAGCACGCTGCTGCGCGTGCTGCACGGCTTGGCGGATGCGGCGGGCGGAGGCTTTCAGTGCGATGCCACCTTGCAGCAGGCCATGCTGTTCCAGCGCCCGCACATGCTGCGCACCAGCGCGCAGAACAACGTGGCGCTGGCGCTGTGGCTGCGCGGCACGCGCTGGCGCGATGCGCGGCTGCAGGCCCTCACGGCACTGCAGCGCGTGGGCCTGGCCGACATCGCCGCGCAGAACGCACGCACCCTGTCGGGCGGGCAGCAGCAGCGTGTGGCGCTGGCCCGCGCCTGGGCGCTGCGGCCCGATGTGCTGCTGCTGGACGAACCCACCGCCAGCCTCGATCCCCATGCCAAGCGCGAGGTTGAGGCCCTGATGGCCGACTTTGCCGCCAGCCACAGCGCAGCAGGCCCGGCCCACCCCGTGACCATGGTCTTCAGCAGCCACAACCTGGGCCAGGTCAAGCGTCTGGCCAGCCGCGTGATCTATCTGGAGCACGGCCGCCTGGTGGCCGACCTGCCCGTGCACGACTTTTTCAACGGCCCCTTGCCGGAGGCCGCCCGTCTGTTTGTCAAAGGAGAACTGGTATGACAAGAATTGACCCCCACGCTCCCCACTTCGTGGGGTCGCTGCCCCGCCAGGGGGCTTTTTCATCGTGGGGCGGCCCGGTGATGAAAGACTTCAAGCCTTTTTGTGGCCTAGCGCTTATCCATAAAGCGCTAACAGCTATCATACTTGTAGCATCCGGCCCGGTGCTTGCGCAGAGCATCACCATGGCGTCCACCACCTCCACGGAGCAGTCCGGGCTGTTCGGCTACCTGATGCCTGAATTCAAGAAGGCCAGTGGCCTGGACGTGAAAGTGGTGGCGCTGGGCACCGGCCAGGCGCTCGATATGGCGCGCCGGGGCGACGCCGACGTGCTGTTTGTGCACGACCAGGTGGCCGAAGAAAAGTTTGTGGCCGACGGCTGGGGCGTGAAGCGCTACCCCGTGATGTACAACGACTTCATTCTGATCGGCCCCAAGAACGACCCGGTGGGCACCCAGGGCAAGGACATCGTTCAGGCCCTGCAGAAGCTGTCTGCCGCCAATGGCAACTTCATCTCGCGCGGCGACAAGAGCGGCACGCACGCGGCCGAGCTGCGCTACTGGAAGCTCGCGGGCGCCGACGCCGCAAATACCTCAAAAGGCAGCGGCTACAAGGAGTGTGGCTGCGGCATGGGCCCTGCGCTCAACATTGCGGCATCGAGCGGCGCCTATGTGCTGGCCGACCGTGGCACCTGGCTCAACTTCAAGAACCGCGCCGACCTGGCCGTGTTGGTCGAAGGTGACACCAAGCTCTTCAACCAGTACGGCGTGATGGTCGTGAACCCCGCCAAGCATCCCCATGTGAAGGCGCAGGATGCGCAGAAGTTTGTGGACTGGGTGGTGTCGCCCGCAGGCCAGGCGGCCATTGCGGGCTACAAGATCGGCGGCGAACAGCTGTTCTTCCCGAACGCGGGCAGGTAAATCCCCCTGAGTCGCTTCGCGCCTTCCCCCAAAGGGGGACGCCAGCGGTGGTCCGGCAAGGCCGGTTCCGCGGCATCGGCTTTGGTCGCGCCAGTTTCCTGGCGGCGGGGAGAAGGGCTGCCGCCTCAGCGCCGTAGATCGGGCTGGCCCGAAGGGCGTAACCCGACAGCTGCATGCTCAGTCATCGTCGCGGTGGTGGCTGCTGCGCCAGATGGCCCGCACCAGCCACAGGCCACACACCACGGCACCAAAGAACCCCAGGAAGCCAAACGCTGGCAGGCCAAACAGCGTAGGCCCACCCTTCACGGTCATCACGATGGACGAGCCAATGATGAGCGCTGCAATTACCAGCGCCATCGCCAGCCGGTTGGCCGACCGGTCGATCTGGTCGCCCACACGTTTGAGGTGGGCCAGCTCGATGCCCACCTGCAGGTGCCCGCGCCGCGCATTGCGCAGCAGCCGCCCGAGGTCGTCCGGCAACTGCTCCACCGTGGCCAGTGCACGCCGCAGGGTGCTCCACGCGCGCCCGGCGAGCACCTTGGGCTCGTAGCGCTCGCGCACCACCTGCTTGAGCAGCGGCAGCGCTTCGCTGGCCATATGGAAGTCCGGGTCCAGGTTGCGGCCCATGCCTTCGAGCGAGATGAAGGCCTTGATGAGCAGCGCGAGGTCGGACGGCAGCCCCAGGTGGTGTTCGCGCAGGATGGCCGTCACGTCGGCCAGCATCTGCCCCAGGCTCAGCTGTGCCAGCGGCACGCCGTGGTACTGGTCCAAAAAGGCCTCGATCTCGGTTTCGAGCTGGCCCAGGTTCAGGCCCTGCGCGTCGCCCGTCCAGTCCAGCAGCACGTCGGCCACGGCCTGGGGCTGGTGTTCGACCAGGCCCAGCAGCAGTTGCAGCAGCTCGTCGCGCCGGCGCTGCGACAGGCGGCCCACCATGCCGAAGTCGATGAAGGCAATGCGGTTGCCGGGCAGGTAGAACACGTTACCGGGGTGCGGATCGGCGTGGAAAACGCCGTCCTTCACGATCATCTGCAGCACTGCCTGCGCGCCCCGCTGCGCCAGCACGGTACGGTCAAAACCGGCCTCGGACGTCAGCGCCGCGAGAGCGCCACCGGGTGTGCCGTCGATGAAATCCTGCACGTTGATGCGCTCGCGCGTGTAGGTCCAGTGCACGCGCGGGATCACGATGTGGGGCAGTGCGGCCATGTTGGTGGCAATGCGTTCGGCCTGGCGGCATTCGCCGGCCAGGTCCAGCTCGCTGCGCAATGAGCGCGCGAACTCGCGCACCAGTTGCTGGGGCCGGTAGGGCTTGAGCGCGGGCAGCTCTGCCTCGGCCAGCGCAGCCAGGCGCTGCAGCAGGCGCAGGTCGGCCTGGATGGTGTCCGCAATGCCGGGGCGGCGGATCTTGACGATGACTTCGCTGCCGTCCTGCAGGCGCGCGCGGTGCACTTGCGCAATCGATGCGGCGGCCAGCGGCGTGGTGTCAAACCAGGCAAAGACGGCTTCGGGATCGGCGCCCAGGTCTTCGCGCAGTTGCGGGCGCAGGGCATCGATGGGCACGGCAGGCACCTGGCTGTGCAGCTTCTCGAATTCTGCGATCCACTCCGGGCCAAACAGGTCAGCCCGGCCCGCAAGGATCTGGCCAAACTTGACGAACGCGGGGCCCAGCTCTTCGAGTGCCAGCCGCACCTGCACGGGCGGCTCCACGCGGGCCAGGTCGGCGGCGTGGGTCCAGTTCAGCGCCTGGCCCGCGCGCTCCAGCCGGTCGGCCAGGCCCAGGCGGCGCACGGTGTCGCCAAACCCGTGGCGCACCATCACGCCCAGGATTTCCTTCAGGCGCCCCAGGTCACGGGCGGTGTCCAGCGTCTCAATCAGCATGGGGCGATGATAGGTTCAGAAGTTCAGGGCCGGTTTGTTCACCATCAGGTAGAACACCACGGCCATGGCCACAAAGGCCGGGTAGCCCAGTGCCTCCCACCAGCGGGCGTAGCGCCAGTACAGAGGTGGCAGCACCCCGTCGCCCTGGGGCGCCTGTGCCGCCTCAACCGCCATGTCGCGCATGCGCAGCTGCAGCCACACCACGGGCAGCCAGCAGGCACCAGCCACCAGGTACAGAGCAATGGACACTGCGAGCCACGGCGTGCTCCAGGGCAGCCCGGCCATGGCCGCCATGGCAAGCCCCGTGGCGGGCTGGATGAACACCGTGGGCGTGGTGAACCACCAGTCCGCCCGCACCACCAGGCGTGTGACCACCGCCTGCGCCTGCACATTGCCGCTGCGGTTGGTAAAGAACATGTAGAACGCCGAGCCCAGCCCGGTGCCCACCAGCAGCACGCTGGAGATGATGTGCAGCCATTTGAGGGTGAGGTACAGGCTCATGGCTTGGGTGGTGTCGTAGACGTGTCTTGCAGCAGCACCCACAGGATGGCAGCAATGGGCAGGTTTTTGGTCAGTGGCCCGAAGGGGTGCAGCCACCATGCAGGGTGTATGGCCGTGGCCAGCAGTGTCATGGCCAGCATCACCAGCAGGGCCGCTCCATACGCCTTACGGCCGGGGCGGAGCGCCAGCCACAGCCCCAGCACCGCATCGGTAGCCGCCCCGGCCAGGATGATGGCGGTGGGTAGCCACGATGTGTTGCCCTCGGTCCACGCGGCGGGTAGGCCCGCCAGCAGCTCGCGGCTTTGGCCGTGGAGTTCCCACACGCTGACCAAGGCGGTGGCCAGCCAGACGACCACGAGGCTGGTGCGCAGGAGATTGGCGGACGAGAGATTCATGGATTGACCTGGTGCGGGACGGAGGGCGCTACCCGTTGCGCCTGTTGCCAGTCTGCAATGTCGGCAGCACGGCTCGCCAGGAACTGAGCCAGGCGCTGGAATCTTTGGCGTGTCTTTCGGACAAAGATCCAGTCCACGGTTGGCTCCAGAATAAACCTCATGGGCGCTGGCCCCACTTGGAACGTGTAGGTGTAGACCAGCAGTGATTGGTTCGTCCCGACTTCCTGGTGGCGCATGGAGGCGGCCCACTGTGTGAAGGGAAACGAACGGCCAACCATGGTGGCGGCCGCGAGCACAGGGCGGTCATAGCTGATGAACTGCGTGCGCATGGAGAGCGCTCGCAGTGCGCCCGCACCCAGGTTCTCGGTGGTGGCGCCCACGCTGGGGCACTGCGCGCCATTTTCGACGCTGGTGCGGCGTACCAGCGAATCCCACTGGCGCCGCCATTCGTGATAGTGGAAGGCATCAAAAACAATATCTGCCCGCGCTGGCATGGGGAAGATCATTTTCTGGTGGGCCATGGCCTCATTCCTCAACCACGTCCGTCACCATGCCCCACTTCGCAAACTCGGGTGCAAAGGCCTCCAGGGGCAGCAGGCTGGTGCTGGTGTGCGCCCCGCGGGGCAGCGGTTGCCCGGCTGCGAGCTGGCGGGCCAGCAGGATGGCGGCCATGCAGGGGATCTCAAGGCCATGGTCGTGGTCGGCTGCAATGTGCCAAGCGCGGCGGCGGGGCTGGCCTTGTGCATTGGTGCCCGCAACGCGCACGACCATGCCGCCCAGTGGCGTGCCCAAAAAGTCCAGCACGCCGCCCGCGTGGTGCATCAGCCAGGCCAGCTTTTCGGGATGGGGCAGCACGCCCCAATGGCGCAGCGCTGCAAGGGTGGCGAAGGCTCTCTGTGCCAGGCCCACCTCCAGCGCTGCGCGGAAGGTGACGCGGTCGCGGGCTTTGTAATGGGCCGGGAAAATTTCCAGATCCGGGATGTCGCAGACCGCCCCCAGGCGCGGTTGCAGCCGCTGGAACTTGACCGGCGTGGGCTGCGCCCAGCCCCGTTTCGGCTGCCAGCGGCCGTCTTGCCACACATCGATGGCCAGGCCGCAGTAGCTCAGCACGGCCGCCAGCGTGGCCTGTCCGCGTGGCGCGCGTTGCGCGGGGGCGATGCAGATATCGATGCTGTCAATGCACTGCCAGTCCGCGCACAGGTGGTCGATGACGGCCGAGGACAGCGCCGGCACCGTGCTGGCGCCAGCAACGGCCGTGCGTCCGGCGGCGGTAAACGCGGCCTGCATGGCAGCTGGAAAATCGCACACAAAACGGCGGCCATCGGCCAGGTCGATGTAGTGCGCGCCCGCCGCAGCGGCGGCCTGGGCCACGCTGTAACCCTGCGCCTGAAAAGGCCCCGCAGTGTGGATGACCAGATCCACGCCCCATCCGCGCAAGGTGGCAGCAAGACCCGGGGCCTGGTGGTCGAGGGCCACGCCCTGAGCGCCGTGGCCCAGTGTGTTCGCCAAGGCCTGGGCGCGGGATGCGTCGCGGCCCGCCACCAGCAGGGCGATGTGGTGGCGCGTGGCCGCGTCGCCTGCCAGCGCGCGGCAGATGCGTGCGCCAAAGTTGCCGTACCCGCCCAGGACCAGTGTTTTGAGTGTTGCCATGGGTTCAGTGTCCGGGGGCTGGCGCGATGGCGGGCGGGAGTGCTGAAAACGGTGTGGAACCCGCCGGGCGCAGCAAGGCCTGCAGCGCTGCGCGCTGGGGCTGCATGTGGGTGTGGTGCCAGTCGGGTACGTGGGCTGCTGGAATGGGTTTGCTGAACACGTAGCCCTGGATGCAGTGCAGCCCAATGGCGGCCAGCGTCTGCAGCTCCTCCACGGTCTCCACGCCTTCCACCACCACAGACAGGCCGAACTCGCCGGCCAGCGCGCTGATATGCCGCAGCAGCATCTGTCGCCGGCTGTCCTGCGGCAGCTTTCGCACGAAGAGCCGGTCGCATTTGATGCCTGCAATCGGCAGATCGGCCAGCATGCCCAGCGACGAGTAGCCGGCGCCAAAGTCGTCCATCCACACGACAACACCCATGGCGCTGAGTGTGTGGATGGCGGCCACCATCTCCGTGCCCAGCGCAATGATGGCGTGTTCGGTCATTTCGAGTTTGAGGGTGCGCGGCGGCAGGCCGCGCAGGGCCAGTTCCTCACGCAGCCACGGGGCAAAGCGGTCGTCCAGCAGCGTGATGGGGGCCACGTTCACGCTGATGGTCGTGTCGTTCAGGCCCTGGGCTTGCCAGGCCTTGGCACTGTCGAGTGCGTTGCGCAGGATCATGCGGTCCACTTCGGGCGTCTTGCCCTGCAATTCGCACACCAGCAGGAAGGTTTCAGGGTTGATGGCGCCCAAGGTCTTGTCGGTCATGCGCAGCAGGGCTTCGAACTGCACGCCACGCTGCTGAAAATCGACGATGGGCTGAAAGTGCAACGCCAGGTTTTCCGGGTGCAGAAGCCGGTGCAAATGGTCCGCAATGAGCGACAGCTGCATGTCGCGCTGGGCGTTTTGCGCCGTGGCCGATGACCGCATCATCGACAGCCCGCGTCGCAAGAGCTGCTGGCGGCCAGCGTCCGAGCGCATGTTGCTCATCTGTTCCAACGCTACGGCAATGGCAAAGGCCAGCACGGTGACCAGCAGCGCAATGCCGTCGGACTCACCGCTGGGGTCGCCCAGGTGCAGTGCAAAGGTGTTGACCAGCATCCAGTGCAGCACCAGGATGGCGGCGCCGCACAGCACCTTGTCTTCCCAGGTTTGTGCGCGGTAGCGGGGCGTGAGCATGCTGAGCTTGGCCGAGCGGTGCCGGATTGCGGTGCACGCCGCAAGGGCCACGGCCGTGGCCATGGACGCCATGATTGCCAGCACATTGACCTGCGAAAAACTCTGCACGTGGCCCCAGGTGATCGCAAAGTGCCCCGTCAGCATGCCAGCCGCCAGCCACACACCGGCCACCACAATGCGCGCCTTGCTGGCGCTGGTGCTGAGTGTCGGAATGGTGAGTCGCGCACTCACCGCCATGATCAGCAGGCCACTGAGGGCGGGCACCAGCTCCAGCACGTGGTGCGCCAGCTCGGCATACATGAACAGACCCACCACATCCAGGGCCCAGACAATGCAGCCAATGCACAGGGCAGCTTGCGAGGCGCTGATGCGGCGGCTCGATGGATCGACCGAAAACGCCGTGTGTTCGACCAGACGCTGGCACACATGCACCACCAGCGACGCGAAGATCCAGAACAGCAGGCTTTGGAGCAGCGGCGGAAACCCCACTGCAAACGCCATGGTGGCGTCGTGCCAGATTGAAACCATTTCCACCCCTTGTTCCCACCCTTGTTTTTTGACGGTCATCATACGACCGATGGGAGGCCGTGGTGGCCACTGGGTTCGCCTGTGGGGCCTTCGGAGGGAGGCCCGGATTGCGCTGCCCATCAGTTCACGATGGCAATGCCCTTCACCTGTGCAAATACGGGTTGGCCGGGCGCCAGCGCCAGCGCCTGGGCCGAGCGTTGCGTGACCCGCGCCAGCAGCCGTGTGGTGCCTGCATCCAGGGCCACCATCATTTGCCCGGGGCTGTCTTCGCCCAGCGCCACCACCGTGGCTGGAAGCACATTGAGGATGCTGGTGTCGCAGGGTGCGGTGAGTGCCAGGCTTACATCACGCGCCTGCACCCGCAGCCGGATGGGCTCGCCCGTGGCGTGTGCCCTGGGGCTGACCAGCATCAGGTGCCCACCGCTGAATGCCACGGTCGTGATGTGGTCCTGCGGGTCGTGCTGTTGCACCGTGCCTTCGATCACCGTGGCGGCAGTGTCGCCATGGGCCAGGGGCAGGTCCAGCCGCACGATCAGTTCGTTGGTGCGGCCCTGGGCCAGCACACGGCCCTCGCGCAACAGCACCATGTGCCCGGCCAGACTTGCCACCTCGTCGATGGCGTGGCTCACATACAGCATGGGGATGTCGAGGGTGTGTTGCAGCCTCTCCAGATAGGGCAGGACCTCGGCCTTGCGCTGGGCGTCCAGTGCAGCCAGGGGTTCGTCCATCAGCAGCAGGCGGGGGCTGGTGGCCAACGCACGGGCGATGGCCACGCGCTGGCGTTCGCCGCCCGACAAGGCCTGGGGCTTGCGGTCCATCAGGGGGGCGATGCCCAGCAAGTCCACCGCCTGCTCCAGCGCCACCTTGCGGCGTGCGGGGGGCGTGCGCTTCAGGCCGTAGTCGATGTTTCCACGCACGCTCAGGTGGTCGAACAGACAGGCCTCCTGGAACACATAGCCCAGGCCCCGCTCGTGTGTGGCGCGCCAGATGGTCTGTGCATCGTCCTGCCACACCTCGCCGTTGACCTCCACACGCCCAGGCTGCGCGCGCTCCAGACCGACAATCGCGCGCAGGCAGGTGGTCTTGCCGCAGCCCGAGGGGCCGAAGAGGGCGGTCACACCCCGGCCGGGCAATTGCAGGCCCACATCCAACGTAAACCCGGGGCGAGTCAGCGTCAGTTGCGCGGTGATCTGTGCCGAAGAAGCAGTGGTGGCCATCACTGCACCATCGACAAGGTTTTGCGGCGGGTGAGGTTCAGCCCCAGCAGCACCACAAACGAAAACAGCACCATGCCGCCCGCCAGCCAGTGCGCCTGGGAGTATTCCAGCGCCTCGACGTGGTCGTAAATCTGCACAGACACCACGCGCGTGACACCCGGGATGTTGCCGCCCAGCATGAGCACCACACCAAATTCGCCCACCGTGTGCGCAAAGCTCAGGATCGCGGCGGTGATGAACCCGGGGCGCGCCAGCGGCAGCGCTACAGTGAAGAAACGGTCCAGCGGCCCTGCGCCCAGCGTGGCCGCAGCCTCTAGCGGGCGCCGGCCGATGGCTTCAAAAGCGTGCTGCAGAGGCTGCACCGCAAAAGGCAGCGAATAGATGAGCGAGCCCACCACCAACCCCCAGAAGGTAAAGGGCAGGGTGCCGAGCCCCAACCACTGCGTGAACTGCCCCAGGGGGCCGTTGGGGCCGAGCGTGACCAGCAGGTAAAAGCCGATCACCGTGGGCGGCAGCACCAGCGGCAGCGCCACCACGGCCGACACCGGGCCGCGCCAGCGCGACGGCGTGTGCGCCAGCCACCAGGCCAGGGGCGTGCACAGCACCAGCAGCAACACCATGGTGGTGCCCGCCAGCCGCAGCGTGAGGCCGATGGCTGCCAGATCAGCGCTGGAAAATGGCATGAAGATGGGCGATCCGTCGAGAGGGGCGCAGGCGGTCAGAAACTATAGCCGTACGATTGAATGAGTGCGCGCGCCTTGCTGCCGCGCAGGTAGGTCAGCAGTGCGCTGGCCGCCGCGCTGTCCTTGCCTGGCATCAGCTGCACGGCATCTTGCCGGATGGGTTCGTGCAGGCTGGCCGGCACATGCCAGGCCGAGCCGCTCGTGATCTTGCCGTCCACCATCACCTGCGACAGCGCCACAAAGCCCAGCTGCGCGTTGCCGGTGGAGACAAACTGGAAGGTCTGGGCGATGTTCTCGCCTTGCACCAGGCGCGGCTGCAGGGCCGTCGCCACGCCCAGCTTTTCCATCACCTGCAGGGCCGCCGCGCCATAGGGCGCCAGCTTGGGGTTGGCAATGGCCAAGTGCTTGAAATCACCCGACTTGAGCACATCGCCCTTGGCGTCCACGGTGCCGGGTTGTGCGCTCCACAGCACCAGCGTGCCGATGGCATAGGTAAAGCGCGAGTGGGCTACGGCCTTGCCCTCGCGCTCCAGCCGGGCAGGCGTGGTGTCGTCGGCCGAAAGCAGCACCTGAAACGGCGCCCCGTGGGTGATCTGTGCGTAAAACTTGCCGGTGGCACCGAACGAGAGCTCGGCCTTGTGGCCCGTGTCGGCCTCAAAAGCTGCGGCGATCTTCTGCATGGGCGCCGTGAAATTGGCGGCCACCGCGACCGAGACGGTGTCGGCATGTGCCACCCCTAGCATGGCCCATGCAACACCAGCACAGGCGAGGGTGCGGATCATGGATGCGGCGAGGTGGGGCATGGCGGTTGGCGCAAAAGCGCTATTCGTTTATGGAATAGCGAGAGTATAGGCAAGGTCGTGAGTTTTCCCTGCCTGCCTCTGTCTATCCTTCTCGCGCGACGACCCGTGCCACCAGCTTTCGAGCCAGCGGCGCCGCCAGCATGACCGCCGGGAAGGCGAACAGCCACCCCGTGAGCCACGCGCCCGCCCAGAGGCCTAGAAACCCCTGGTCCACCTGCGCGGCTCGAAAGGTGGAGATGCCGGACACCAGCAGCGACATCACGCCCGACAGGATGAAGCTGAACAGCACGGGGCCGTAGCGGGCGGGGATCATGCAGCCACCGCCTCAGCGGGTTGGTGTGCCGCCACACCGCCCAGGCGCTGCAAGGTCTCGGCGAAATGCCGCCCAAACATGCGGGCGGTCTTGGTATCGCCTGGCACAAACGCATCCGCTGCCGCCCCATGGCCTGCCTGCGCCATCAGGCCCGACCAGGATCCCAGCCGGTTGGCTGCTTCGTCATACGGAACCCCGGTGTGCTGCTCGGGCAGGATGGGGTTGCCCACCCACACCATGCCGTGCTGCATGGCAAACACCCACATCGACAGCAGTGTGGACTGCTTGTCGCCCGCTGGCAGCGACGACACGGTGAAGCCCGCCGCGAGCTTGTTCTTGAGCTGCTGCGTTTTCCACAGACGGCCGGTGGCGTCCATGAAGGTCTTGAACGGACCGGAGACTCCGCCCAGGTAGGTGGGCGAGCCCAGGATGAAGCCGTCGTAGTGCAACAGGCTGTCGGGTGCGTGGGCCAGGTCTTCGGCTTGGCGTAACTCGGCATGGATGCCGGAAACGCCCTGGGCGCCCTCCAGAATGTGGCGGGCGATGTGTGCGGTGTGCCCGTGGGCGCTGTGATAAATGATGGCGATGGTTTTCATGGCATGGGTTCCAAACAAGTGATTTCGAGGGGAAAAATGCGCAGAACCGTCATCGAGAAATCAGTGCGATGGCGAGCGCAGACAGGTACAAGCCGAAGCCAAAGACGGTGTGGTTGGCCAAGCTGCGCAGGCAGTTCTTGAGCGGCGTGGGCGTGCGCGATGCTGCAAAGCCCGAGCCCATGGCGGGCTGCATCACCAGCAGCGGCGCCGCCACGGTGCAGACGCCCACGGCCAACGCGGGCAGCAGGGTGGGGCTGCGTACCCAGTCGGCGCCCTGGAGGCCGACCAGCACGGTGGCAAACGCCACGCCCACGGCGTAGTGCGTGATCCAGCCCCAGGCCAATTCCCCCCGGATGGGCACCGCCTTGGCGATGGCGGCATGGGCAAACTGGCCCCGAAACAGATGGCCCACCCAGCGGCCGATGAAGGCGAAGTTGAGGGTGGGGACGCCCAGGTGCTTGAGCAGCAAAAGCCATGCATCCATGACGGCGGTGGCGCCGATGCCTATCAGCATCGCGAGGGGAAATTCTTGCAGTGGGAGTGTCATCAAAGCACCTCGAAAAGTTGACGGAAGCAGGTTTTGGATGGAATATAGAAGTTCAAGTCAACTTGAAGTCAAGAGGTTTTTGATGGACATTGCCGAAGTTGCCAAACGCTCCGGGCTGCGGGCCTCCACGCTGCGGTATTACGAGGAAAAGGGGTTGATCCACTCGGTGGGAAAACCTGGTGAGCGCCGTCGTTTTGCGCCGGGCGTGCTGGACCAGCTGGCGCTGATTGCATTGGGGCAATCGGCGGGGTTCTCGCTGGACGACATCCGTGCCATGTTTTTGCCCAGCGGCGAGCCCAGCATTGACCGGCAACTGCTGTCGGCCAAGGCCGATGAACTCGATGCCATGGTCAAACGCCTCAAGGCCATGAGCAACGGTCTGCGGCATGCGGCAGCCTGCCCGGCCGAGAGCCATGCGCAGTGCCCCTCCTTTCAGCGGCTGCTGAAGGCAGCAGCGACTGGCGCGCTGGAACGCCAGCAGAGGCTGGCAAAGCCTGTCACGGGGCTGCGCCGCAAGGCGGCGTGAAGGGAGCGCTCAGGCATCATCCGCGCATGCCTGTTTCTCTTTCTCTCACGGATGCGCTGGGCCATGCCCTGGCCGACAAACGCATCGACATCCTGCGCCAGATTGGCACCTGCGGCTCCATCTCGCAGGCCGCGCGTGCCGTGGGCGTGAGCTACAAGGCCGCGTGGCAGGCGGTGGACACGCTGACCAATCTGGCGGGCACGCCGCTGGTGGCACGCGCGGTGGGTGGAGCAGGGGGCGGCGGTGCGCAGCTGACCGAGGCGGGGCGCCAGTTGCTGGCGGCGGCAAATGCGATGGCGCAGGCGCGGGGCGCTGTGCTGTCGCGCTGGCAGGCCACGCCCCATGCGGGCCCTGCGCTGGCGCGGCTGGCGGTGCGCACCAGCATGCGCAACCAGTTGCCGTGTGTGGTGGAGCGGCTGGTGGTGCAGGGGCAGATCGTGGCGGTGCACCTGCGGTTGGGCAATGCGAGCGATGGCGACGGTGCCGCAATGGGCGTGCCTGCAGCACTGGCCGCGCGCATCACCCGCGAGAGTGCGGAACTGCTGGGCCTGCAGCCGGGGCTGGCCGTGCAGGCGCTGTGCAAGGCCACGGCCGTGCGCGTGGATCGGGGTGGTCGTTTGGCATCAGCGTCTGGGTCTGCGGTGGCCGATGCACCCGGCATCCACCGCCTGCCTGCAAAAGCCACGCGCGTGGTGCGGGGCGAGTCGGGCGATGAGGTGTCTGCCGAGCTGTCGGGTGGCTTGCAGATGGTGGGTTTTGCGGCGCCCGGCAGTGGCCTGCGCGCGGGCAGCCCGGTCGTGCTGGTGGTGGAAGACAACGCCGTGGTCCTGGCCTTGGTCGAGGTCTGATACTGGGCCCATTGCGGGAATTTCGCTATATATTTTATAGCTATTGGCGCTTGCTGAAGAAGCGCTAGCGGCCAATTTGATGCAAATGTCTGCTGCGCGTTGTTGGCAGGTGCCGCAGTCGCCGATCACAGCCCCTTGGGATGGCCCAGTTTGCGGTACACCGTGGCGCGGCTGATGCCGAGCACCCGGGCAGCTTCTGCCACATTGCCACGGGCGTCTTGCACGGCTTGGCGAATCAGGGCGGTTTCAGCCTCGCGCAGCGGTGCGGCCGTGGGCGGGGCGCCCACCAGCGCCGGGGACAGGGTGGCAACAGGCTGGCTGGCGCCACGGGCGTTTTCTGGCCGTTGCGCTAGCGCCTGCAGGCGCAGGCCCGACCACAGGGGCAAATCGATCGGCTGCGCCGGGTGCCGCCGCGCAGCATCGAACAACATGGCCCACGGCATGGCCAGCAGGTCGCTGGCGTGGGTGGGCGCACCCGGGGTGCGCAGTGGCTGGGGCACCAGTTGGCGTGCCATGCTGTTGGAGCCCACCACAAATCCATCGCCGTCCAGTGCCAGCAGGCCGTCGCCCTCGCTGCCCAGCGGGCCGCCGGGCCAGTTCACGCGCAGCAGCAGGGCATGGGGCAATTGCAGCAGCAAAGCGTCTTCCATGGCGCGGGCCGATCGGGCCACCAGGTGGCGCAGCTCGGGCCGCTCGGGCACATCCACGCCGGTCAGGTCCAGCATGCCCACACACTGGCCCTGCGGGTCGAACAGCGGTGCGCCTGCACAGCTGTAGCTGGCGTTGTCATCAAAGAAGTGTTCGCCCCGGTGCAGCCACACCGGCTGCAGTTCGGCCAGCGCAGCGCCGATGGCTGTGGTGCCCACGGCCGCTTCCGACAGGTCGATGCCCACGCGGCCAATGGCGCTGGCGCGCGGGTCGCCCGGGTCGCAATGGCCTTGCACGTCTACCACGATGCCGCGTGCGTCCGTCAGCATGGCGAAGTAGTGCATGCCCGCAATCGCGCGGGTGAGCTGTTGCAGCACGGGCCGTGCCGCGCGCAGCAGGTGGTGGTTTTGCTCCTGGCTACGGCGCAACGCCGTGGCGCTGACGGCGTCAAATGCCACACGGTGGGTGGGGTTGAGCCCCTGGGCCAGGCAGCGTTGCCACGACCGTGCAATCCATGGCTCCACCTCGGCCCGCAGGGGCGCTGCGCCATCCGCCAGCAAGCTTTGGCGCGCCTGTGCAATCAGTGCGTGGCGGTGGGCGGGGGAGGTGGGCGCGGAGGACAGCATGGTGAACCGAATCCTTGAGCTGCGCATGATGCGCTGGTGTGCGCTGCAACATGTTTCATTTTGAGAATATCCAGCTGGGGCTGCCGGAAATCTAGGGTTGTCCCTAGGGATGGGTGGTGGGGCGCGGCAGAAGATGCGCGAGGTCAGTCCAGCCAAAACCTATTCAGGAGACAGCCAGATGCAAGTCCAGTTCACGGTCAACGGGCGCGCTGCCAGTGTTGACGTCCCCCCCAATACCCTGCTTGTCCATGCGTTGCGAGAGCACCTGCTGCTCACCGGCACCCATGTGGGTTGTGACACCAGCCAGTGCGGGGCGTGTACGGTGCATGTGAATGGCCGGGCCGTCAAATCCTGCGCCATGCTGGCGGTGCAGGCCCAGGGGGCCGAGGTGACCACCATCGAAGGCATGGCCACCCCCGACGGCACCATGCACCCCATGCAGGCCGCGTTCAAGGAGTGCCATGGCCTTCAGTGCGGCTTCTGCACCCCGGGCATGGTGATGAGCGCGGTGGACCTGTGCAAGAACCACCCCAACGCCAGCGAAGGCGAGATCCGCGAGCTGCTCGAAGGGAACATCTGCCGCTGCACGGGCTACCAGAACATCGTGCGCGCAGTGCAGGTTGGCCAAAAGGCCATGGCTTCAGCGTAAACACACAGGAGAAGAACCATGGGTGCATCCGACTTTTCCAAGCTGCCGCACATCGGCGAATCGCTCAAGCGCAAGGAAGACTACCGCTTCCTGACCGGCGCGGGCCAGTACACCGACGACGTGGTGCTGGCGGCGCAAAGCCATGCGGTGTTTGTGCGCTCGCCGCACGCACACGCCAAGATCAACAGCATCAATGTGGAAGCGGCCAAGGCCGCGCCCGGCGTGCTGGGCGTGTTCACCGGTGCCGACGTGGCGGCCGACAACATCAACGGCCTGCCTTGTGGCTGGCTCATCACCAGCACCGACGGTCAGCCCATGAAGGAGCCGCCGCACCCCATCCTGGCGCAGGGCAAGGTGCGCTATGTGGGCGACCATGTGGCCATCGTCGTGGCGCTGACACAGCAGCAGGCGCGTGATGCGGCCGAGCTGGTGGAGGTGGATTACGACGTGTTGCCCGCTGTGGTCAGTGTGGCCGATGCCGCAGCAGGCACCGTGGCGGGCGCAGGGCTGCATGACGCCGCGCCGGACAACCATTGCTACAAATGGGCCATTGGCGACAAGGGCGCGGTGGACGCCGCATTTGCCAACGCCGCGCACGTGACGAAGCTGGATCTGGTCAACAACCGCCTCATCCCCAACGCGATGGAGCCCCGCGCCGCCATTGGCTCGTACAGCCGCGCCAACGACGAATACACGCTGTACGTCAGCAACCAGAACCCGCACGTCGAGCGCTTGCTCATGACAGCGTTCGTGATGGGGCTGCCCGAGCACAAGGTGCGCGTGATTGCGCCCGATGTGGGCGGCGGCTTTGGCTCCAAGATCTTCTTGTATGCCGAGGACGTGTGCCTGACCTGGGCGGCCAAGAAGCTCAACCGCAACATCAAGTGGGTGGCCGATCGCAGTGAGTCTTTTGTGTCGGACGCGCATGGCCGCGACCATGTGAGCCATGCCGAAATGGCGATGGACAAAGACGGCAAATTCCTGGCCATGCGCGTGCACACCGACGCCAACATGGGCGCCTACCTCAGCACCTTTGCCAGCGCAGTGCCCACCATCCTGTATGCCACCTTGCTGGCAGGCCAGTACACAACGCCGCAGATCTATGTGGAGGTGGATGCCTGGTTCACCAACACCGCGCCGGTCGATGCCTACCGGGGCGCGGGCCGGCCCGAGGCCACCTACCTGCTGGAACGGCTGGTGTCGCGCTGTGGCTGGGAGATGGGCCTGGGCCAGGACGAAATCCGCAAACGTAACTTCATCACCAGCTGGCCCTACCAGACGCCCGTGGCACTGCAGTACGACGTGGGCGATTACCACGCCTGTATGACGCAAGCGCAGGAGCTGGCCGACGTGGCGGGCTTTGCGGCGCGCAAGGCGGCCAGCGAGGCCAAGGGCTTGAAGCGTGGCATCGGCTACAGCAGCTACATCGAAGCGTGTGGGATTGCGCCGTCCAACATCGCGGGCGCCCTGGGCGCGCGCGCAGGTCTGTTTGAATGCGGCGAAGTGCGTGTACATCCCACGGGCAGCGTGACGGTGTTCACCGGCTCGCACAGCCACGGCCAGGGGCACGAGACCACCTTTGCGCAGGTGGTGGCCGCGCGCCTGGGCATCCCGGTGGAGAACGTGGACATCGTGCACGGCGACACGGGGCGCGTGCCCTTTGGCATGGGCACGTATGGCTCTCGCTCCATCAGCGTGGGCGGCGCGGCCATCATGAAGGCGCTGGACAAGATCGAGGCCAAGGCCAAGAAAATCGCCGCGCACTTGATGGAGGCCAGCGACGCCGACATCGACTTCAGTGGCGGTGAGTTCACCGTGCGCGGCACGGACAAGAAGATCCCGTTCGGCCAGGTGGCACTCACGGCCTATGTGCCGCACAACTACCCGCTCGACAAGCTCGAACCGGGCCTCAACGAAACCGCGTTCTACGACCCGACCAACTTCACCTTCCCTGCTGGCACCTACATCTGCGAAGTGGAGGTGGACCCGGCCACAGGCAGCACCCGCGTAGACAAGTTCACGGCCGTGGACGACTTCGGCACCATCATCAACCCCATGATCGTGGAGGGCCAGGTGCACGGAGGTCTGGTGCAGGGCATCGGCCAGGCGCTGATGGAAAACTGCGTGTACGACCGCGAGACGGGCCAGCTGCTGACCGGCAGTTTCATGGACTATGCCATGCCGCGCGCCGACGACTTCCCCGAGTTCAAGCTGGGCCATGTGTGTACCCCCTGCACGCACAACCCGCTGGGTACCAAAGGCTGCGGCGAGGCGGGGGCAATTGGCTCGCCACCGGCGGTGATCAATGCGGTGCTGGATGCACTGCGCCCGCTGGGGGTTAAAGAGTTCGACATGCCCGCATCGCCACACCGTGTGTGGGAAGCGATTCAGAGTGCCAAAGCCTGAGGAGAACCAGCATGTACGCATTCACCTTTGAAAATCCCTCCTCCACCGCCGCCGCTGCACAGCTCATAGCCCAGGGCGGCAAGCTGCTGGCCGGTGGCCAAAGCCTGCTGCCGTCGATGCGGCTGCGCCTGGCCAACCCCGAGAAGATCGTTGACCTCAACAACATCCCCGAGCTGGCGGGCATCCGCCGCGAGGGCAACGCGCTGGTCATCGGCGCCATGACGCGCCACATGGACGTGGCCAACAGCGCCGATGTCAAGGCCGCCATCCCCGCGCTGGCCGACTTGGCCGCGCACATCGGCGACCGGCAGGTGCGCGCACGCGGCACGCTGGGTGGTTCGGTGGCCAACAACGACCCAGCGGCGTGCTACCCCAGCGCCGTGCTGGGCCTGGGCGCCACCGTGATCACCAATCAGCGCGAGATTGCGGCCGACGACTTTTTTGTGGGCATGTACACCACGGCGCTGGAAGAGGGCGAGATCATCACCGCCATCCGCTTTCCGATTCCGAAGCGCGCGGCGTACCTCAAGTTCAAGCAGGCTGCATCGCGCTTCTCGCTGGTGGGTGTGTTTGTGGCGCAGACGGACGGCGGTGTGCGCGTGGCCATCACGGGCGCGGCCAGCAGCGTGTTCCGGCATGCGGGTCTGGAGGCAGCGCTGAACCAGAGCTTTACGCCCGCATCGGCGGCGGCGGTGAAGATCGATGCAAGCGATCTCAACGCTGACATCCACGCCAGTGCGGCCTATCGCGCCAACCTCATCAGCGTGCAGACCCAAAGAGCAGTAGCGCAAATCCTGGGCTGATGGGGGATAGCACCCGCGCCCTGCATACTGCATCCAGGGGCGGGTGTTTGAATGAAATTGGCCTCTAGCGCTTTTCTATCAAGCGCTATTAGCTATAGAAACTATAGTAATGAACGTTTCCCCTCCCGTGCCCATGACCGCGCCTGCGCTGTCCTCCATCGACGCCCTGGTGTCGGCCTTGCAGGGCGTGGGCTATTTTGCCGACCGGCGGCTGGCCACGGCCGTGTTCCTGGCGCTCAAGCTGCAGCGCCCGCTGCTGCTGGAGGGCGAGCCCGGCGTGGGAAAGACGGCGCTGGCCCAGGCGCTTGCCAAGGTGCTGGAACGCAGCCTGATCCGTCTGCAGTGCTACGACGGCCTGGAGCAGCGCGAGGCCCTGTACGAATGGAACTACGCCGCCCAGTTGCTGCACATGCGCGCGGCGGAAGGCAAAGGCAGTGCCGACATGGCGCAGGTGGAGCGCGAGGTCTACCAAGACCGCTACCTCATCCGACGCCCTTTGCTGCAGGCGCTGCAGGCGCCAGAACCCGGCGCCGTGCTGCTCATCGACGAAGTGGACCGCGCCGACGAGCCCTTTGAGGCGTTTTTGCTCGAATACCTGGGCGAGTACCAGGTGAGCATTCCCGAGATCGGCACCGTGCGCGCCACGGCCACGCCGGTCACCATCCTCACCAGCAACCGCACGCGGGATCTACACGACGCCGTCAAACGCCGCTGCCTGTACCACTGGCTGGACTACCCCGAGCGCGAGCGCGAACTGGTCATCGTGCGTGCGCAGGTGCCGGACGCCAGCGCGGCTTTGGCCACCCAGGTGGCGGATTTTGTGGGCCGCCTGCGCAGCCAGCCGTTTGCCAACGCTTTTCAGCGCGCGCCGGGCATCGCAGAGAGCGTGGAGTGGGCCAAGGCGCTGGTCGCGCTCGACACCATCGTGGTGGACCCCGAAGTGGTGTCCGACACCGCAGGTATCTTGTTCAAGCAGCGCGAGGACGTGGCTGCGCTCACGCGCGACATGGCGGCGCAGTTGCTGCAACCCGCTGAGGCCGATGCCTGAGGGCTCAACCGTGGCAGAGGTCAAAACGATTTCCCAGCTGGGCGATGCCCGCACGGGCAAGCTCGCCGACAACCTCAGCGGTTTTGGCCGCACCCTGCGCCGCGCCGGTGTGCGCGTGGACGCCGCCCGCATGGCGCTGGCCCAGCAGGCGGTGATGCTGGTGGGCCTGCGGCGCGAGGATTTCAGCGCCGCACTGGAGGCCGTGCTGGTCAGCCGCGAGCAGGACCGTTTGGTCTTCCGCGAGTTGTTCGACGCGTACTTTCGCAACCCCAACGTGGCGCAAAAGCTGCTGGCGCAGATGCTGCCCAGCGCTGAGTCCAAGGCCGAGCCCGCCAAACGCCGCCCGCGCGTGAGCGAGGCGTTGGCCCCCGTGCGTGCGGCCAGCAACGCCCCCCCGCCGCGCGAGGACGAGAAGATCGATTTCGACGCCGCCATGACGGCCAGTGACCTGCAGCGCCTGCGGCAGGCCGACTTCAACCAGCTCTCGGCCAGCGAATACCTGCTGGTGGAGCGCCTGGCGCGCGAGGTGCCCTTGCCCCTGCCGCGCTACGCCGCCCGCCGCACCCGCCCCGGTGGGCGCGGCAGCCGCCCGCACTGGCCCGGCGCCATGCACCACGCGGCCCGCAACGGGGGCGAGGTGCTGCGCATCCCGCTGCTGCAGCGGCGCCAGCAACCGCTGCCGCTGCTGGTGCTGGTGGATGTGTCGGGCTCCATGGAGCGCTACGCGCGGCTGCTGCTGGCGTTTTTGCATGCCGCCACGGCACCGCGCCACACCGGCGATGCCGTGCGCCGCGACGTGTTTGCGTTTGGCACCGGGCTGACCGATCTCACGCCAGCATATCGCCTGGCCGATACCGACGCGATGCTGCAGGTGGCCAGCCATTCCATCAATGATTTTGCGGGGGGCACCCGCATGGGCGACAGCCTGGCCCAGCTGCGTTTGCAGCATGCCCGGAGGCTGGTGGGGCGGCGCACCCTCGTGCTGCTGATCAGCGACGGGCTGGACACCGGCACGCCCGAGGTGCTGGCGCAGGAACTGGGCTGGCTGCGCCGCCATTGCGGACGCCTGCTGTGGCTCAACCCCTTGCTGCGTTTTGAAGGCTATGCACCCACGGCACGCGGCGCCTCCGAACTGCACCGCCAGGCCCACGGCATGGTGGCCGTGCACAACCTGAGCCGCTTGCAGGATCTGGCGGCCAGCCTGGCGGCCGTGCTGCGGCAGTGACCGATTTCAGAGATAACCAGACAACACCAGACAACACAAGGAACCCACCATGGAAATGCAAGCCAGCCGCACCCTCGCCGTGAGCCAGCAGCAGGCCTGGGAAGCGCTCAACGATCCTGAGGTGCTCAAGCTGTGCATCCCCGGCTGCGACAAGGTCGAGGCGACCGGTGACAACCAATACGCGGTCGCCATGGCGCTCAAGATCGGCCCCGTGTCGGCCAAGTTTGCGGGCAAGATCACGCTGTCGGACATCGTGCCGCCGGAGAGCTACACCATAGCCTTCGACGGATCGGGTGGTGTGGCGGGTTTTGGCAAGGGCAATGCGCAGGTCAAACTGGTGCCTTTGCCCGCGGATGCCGCTGGGCAGGAAAGCTGCGAGCTGCACTACACCGTGCATGCCACGGTGGGCGGCAAGATCGCTCAGCTGGGACAGCGGCTCATCGACGGCGCGGCCAAGAGCATGGCAGAGGATTTTTTCAAGCGCTTTGACAACGAAATGCAAAGCCGCCATCCGCGCGCGCCGGCAGACGATGGTGCGGCATCCTCCGAAGCGCCCACCGAGCCTGGGGCACTGGCGGCGTCGGCGGGGGAGGATATTCCCCCCAGCGGCATTCCGGTTTGGGTGTGGGTGGTGGGCGCGGCGGCGCTGGTGCTGATAGCCTGGGCAATCAATTGACTCCCCCTGAGCCGCTTCGCGTCTTCCCCCTGAGGGGGACGCCTCCGGTGGCCCGGCAAAGCCGGATCCACGGTGGCGCTGGCCCGGGCACCGCGCGGTTTCAGACGCAGCGGGCGTAGACGGGAATATCTGAATAAGCGGCAGAAATGAATTGGTGACGGAACGATGGAAAACCTGGATGTGATGGTGTTGCGCACGCTGCAGGGCTGGCGGGCCGCCGGGCGGCGGGCGTTGCTGGCGACGGTGGTGCGCACGTGGGGCTCTTCACCCCGGCCGGTGGGCTCCATCATGGCGCTGTGTGAAGACGGTTCGGTGGTGGGGTCTGTGTCGGGCGGGTGCATTGAGGACGATCTGATCGATCGCCATACACGGGCCTATGCACAGGGCGCGCCCACGGCGAACGCGGGCAAAGATCACCGCATTCCCAGCGGCCCGCCGACGTTTGTGAAATACGGCGTCACCGCAGACGAGGCGCACCGCTTCGGCTTGCCCTGTGGCGGAACGCTGGAGCTGCTGCTGGAGTACGACCCGGCCCCGGACAGCCTGGCAACACTGATCACCGCGCTGGAGGCTGGGCGCCTGATGCAGCGCAGTGTGCGCTTGGTCGACGGCGCGGTCACGCTAACGCCTGCGGCAGCGCCCACCGAGCTGGTGGTGGATGCTGAGCGGCTTACCAACACCTTTGGCCCCGAGTACCGCATGCTGCTGATCGGCGCGGGCCAGCTGGCGGAATACCTGGCCACCATGGCGCTGTTCAACGGGTTTGCGGTAACGGTGTGCGACCCGCGCGAGGAATACCGGGGCAGCTGGAACGTGCCCGCTGCCACGGTGGTGAGTGACATGCCCGACGACGTGGTGCTGGCCTTCAAGCCCGACCGACGCAGTTGCGTGGTGGCCCTCACGCACGACCCCAAGCTCGATGACCTGGCGCTGCTGGAGGCGCTGAACACGGATGCGTTCTATGTGGGTGGCATCGGCTCGCGCCGCAACAACGAGGCGCGCCGTGCCCGCATGATCGAACACTTCGACCAGACCGAGGAGAGCCTGGCGCGCCTGCGCGGGCCGATTGGCATCTACATCGGCAGCAAGACACCACCCGAGATTGCGGTGAGCGTGATGGCCGAAATTTTGGCCGTCAAAAACGGTGTCACCCTGCCGCGCGACATGGAAGTGGCCCAGGCCAAGAATGACCGGGAGCTGGCGCACAACGACCCCGGTGCGCTGGTGTGTGGGGTGCGCGCCGCGTAGTGCTAAAGCGGCCTGGACCGCCGCTGCAACTGCTGCCGCACATGGTGCAGCAGGCCATCACAGGCGTCTTCCACCAGGTCCAGCACCTCCTCAAAACCAGCGGCCCCGCCGTAGTACGGATCGGGCACCACGGGGCTGTCGAACCGTTGGCAGAACTCTGTCATACGGCGCAACTTGCGGGCGTGTTCGGGTGGGCAAAGGTCTTGCGCAAGGGCCAGGTTGTCCCAGTCCATCGCCAGAACCAGATCGTGGCGTTCAAAGTCGTTGGCCAGCATCTGCCGAGCGCGCAGATCCGACAGGTCGTAGCCCCGTTGCGCCGCATGGCGTTGCGTCCGCTCGTCCGGTGCCTTGCCGGGGTGGTAGTTGTGGGTGCCTGCCGAGTCCACACGCACCTGGCTGGCCAAACCACTGTGAACCACCTTGTGCCGGAACACGCCGTGGGCCGTGGGGCTGCGGCAGATGTTGCCCATGCACACAAAAAGCACCGAGTAGGTAGCGACGCGGTCAGGCATCTCTGTGATCCCGACGATGTTCAGGCGGACATCACCACCGGGCCACCTTTGGCAATGCCGCGCTGGTACGCGGGGCGGGCCTCCATGCGCTGCTTGTAGGCCAGAAGGTTGGGGCACGCACCGGCCTTGCTGGCACGTGAGAGGGCGGCCTCCACCGCAAAGCTCATCTGAAAATCGGCCATGGTGAGGTGATCGCCCGCAAACCAGCGGTGCGTGCCCAGGTGCTGCTCCATGAAGTCGAGCGCGGTGTTCACATTGGGGTCGATCAATTTCTCCTGCACCGTGCCGCACAGTGCCTTGGCGATGGGCTTGACGAAGAACGGCATGGGCTGGGTCGGGATGGTCATGAACACCAGCTTCATCACCAGCCAGTTCATGAGCGAGCCTTCGGCGTAGTGCATCCAGAAGCGGCACTGGCGGTACTCTGGCGTGCGCGGCGCCGGTTGCAGGTGGGCCAGGTCGCCGCCCGCCTGGGCTCCGTAGGTTTCCACCAGGTATTCGATGATCGCGCCCGACTCGGCGATGACCTCTTTGCCGTCGGTGATCACCGGTGATTTGCCCAGCGGGTGGATCTTCTTGAGTTCGGGCGGGGCCAGCTTGGTGGCCTTGTCGCGCTGGTAGATTTTCAGCTCGTAGGGAACACCCAGTTCTTCGAGCAGCCAGAGAACGCGCTGCGAGCGCGAGGTTTCGAGGTGATGGACGGTGATCATGGGTGAATATTGGCACAGGTTGCCGGAGCAAGGCGCCACCGGCCGGGTGGTGTGAAAGCCCCAGAAAGCAAAAAGCCCTCTGGCGAGGGCTTTCTTGCAAGGAACCAACCGCAGTCGGCCCGTGGCGATCTGGCGATCAGCCGCCCTTCTTGGAGCGCTTGCCAGGGTTCTTCTTGCTGCGGGTTGCCACACCGCGTTCCAGGCTCACGCGCTGGCCACGGCCGGGAGTGGCCAGGGTGTAGCCGGGCACGGGCGTAGGGCGGGGGGTGCGCTTGCGGTCTGCTTCGGTGACGATCTTGTTGCCCATGGTAGGTCTCTGAGTTGGTGGAAAAAGGAGAGATTTTAGGCCACAGCCGGGTTGCCGGGCTTTCAAAGGTGTTTGGCAGGTGTTTTGTGGGTGCTCAGGCCGCCACAAAACCTGCGGCCACACCCGCCGCCACACCTGCGCCGTGGTCGGTGGACAGCGCTTGTGTGCAATGGCGGGGCAACTCAAAACCCCGCGCGGCATCCTGAATGGCCATCGTACGGATCACGGGGGGCTTGGCCCACACGCCACCGAAGATGGTGGCAAAGGCCACATCTGCCGCATCCCTCCCCACACCAAACCGCAGCAGGCCCATGGGGATCGCCGTGCCAGACGGGTCAAAGATGTACCAGCGGTCGCCCAGGTACACCTCCACATAGGCATGAAAGTCGGGGGGGCCCAGGGCCGGGTCAGCGCCGTAGTCGGTTCCGGTGGTGAAGCGGGCCGGGATGTTGATGGCGCGGCACAAGGCAATCATGAGGTGGGCGAAGTCACGGCACACGCCCACCTGCTCCACCAGCGTGTCCACCGCAGAGGTGTTGGAGTTGGAAGTGTTGGAGGTGAACGCCACGTGCCGCTGCACCCAGTCGCAGATCGCCTGCACGCGGCTGTGCCCTTGCCACAGCGCACCAAACTCGTTCGTCGCCAGGCGCAGCAGCCGGTCGGACTGGCAATACCGGCTGGGGTAGATGTAGCCCATTACCTCTTGCGGCAGGCGCCGCACCGGTACTTCTGCCAATTGGGAGGGGTCGATGCGGTAGTGGTTGATATCGACCGTGGCTGAATACGACAGCTCCAGCGTGCCGGGCTCGCCATGCAGCCGCAGATAGCGGTTTCCAGTGGCTGGGTCGGTATGAATGTGGTGGGCAATGGGCTGGTTGATGACAAGGCGCTCTGCGCTTACCGACTGGTTGGGTGTCTGCGCCGCGTGGATGTTGAAGACAAAATCGGCACCATGCTGGTCCACCTCGTAGCTCAGATCAATCTGCAGCTCCATGCGTACGCGGTCATGGCTTGGCTGGTCTGCAGGGACTGTGCCGACTTGCTGGGCGGGGTAGGGGGCAGGCCAGGTGGCAGCGTTGCGGGTATTTGACTGCGGGGGAGGGCTTTGGGTGTTTGCCATGGGCATGTCCTTCGTGCACCGCGTTCCGGGGCATCCGGCACAGCAGCGTGGCTTGAGGATAGTCCTTTCCCCCGCGCCCGATGTAGGCGAACGACCCGCCGCCATGCCCGCCCGCTACCCATTCGCGGGAAGCCGCCAGGTCACCCCGTCAGGCGGGTATGGAAAGACGCGCCAGGACCTCGACGTTGCCACTGCGATCTGCCCGGAGAATCAGCCCCTCGCCCGAGCTGGTGTTGGTACTTGCCAGGTCGGACAGCACAAACATGTGGGTGAACCACACTTCGAAACGACCGGGCTGAGACGACGCTGTGGCCAGCGCTGTACGCAGTTCACGCAGGTGGGCCGCACCGGTGGTCTCCGGGCTACCCCGGGGCGACCCGAGTGCCGCCCAGACCTGCGGCGTACCAAAGGCGAGGGCGGCACTGTCCACGCAGCGGCACCAGGGGCTTGATAAAACCTTGCCAGGTTGGAGTTGCCGTTGCTGAAACCACGCGCCCACGCTGCGTGCCTGTGCGCGGCCTTCTTCGCTCAGATTGCGCTGGGTGCTGCAGTCACCCAGGCGGAATCCTGGGGGGTCGAATGTGCCGGGGGCCAGCGAGTGGCGGAAGGCGGCCACCACCCCGCCCTTGCGCAACAAGGCTTCGGCATCCGCGTCTTGCGCCGCCCAGCCACGCAGGCTGGCCAAGGCCAGCCCGGCGCTCAGCACCGCACGGCGGGCAATGCGGGGCTCAGGCGGCAGGCTGGAAGGCATAGCCATTGCCAGAAACCGCCATGCGGCCAAACGCAGGGAACGGGAAGTGGAAGCCGCCCAGCATGGCATTGCTGGCGGTGATGCGCTGGAACACATCGCGCCGCACCTTGCGCGCAGCCTCGGCGTCCATGTCAAAGGTCACAGCCCAGTCGGGATTGCGAGCGAACAGCGCAGGCACATTGGTCAGGTCTGCCACGTAGAAGAACTTCTGGCCCGACGAGGTCAGCTCGAACAGCGTATGACCCGGCGTGTGGCCATAGGCCGCCACAGACTTGATGCCCGGCGCCACTTCCGCATCGGCCGCAAACTGCACCAGCGTGTCTGCGGGCATGGTGGCAAAGGTGCGGCGCACGTTATCGAATGCACCCTTCATGCCTGCGGGCGCAGCTGCCATGCGGGCGTCGTCCATCCAGAACGCGTGTTCGGCGGCAGGCACCATCACCTTGGCCTTGGGGAAAACCAACTCACCGGCCTTGTTGCGGATGCCGTTGATGTGGTCGCCGTGGTAGTGGCTGATCAGCACGGTGTCGATGTCGGCTGCCTGCATGCCTGCCGCGCGCAGGCTGTCGAGCAGCTTGCCGGTGGTGGCGCCACCAAACTCGCCCAAGCCGGTGTCGATGAGGATCTTGCGCGCGCCTGCCACCACCAGAAAGGGTGTGTAGGGCACGTCGATGTAGTCGGTGGGCAGTCCTTGCGATGCCAGCAGCGCACGCACCTCGGTCAGCGGCGCGTTCTTCACAAATTCCTCTCCCAGCGGGCGGCGCGTGATGCCATCGTTCAGCGCAATCACCTCCACATCGCCCACCTTCATGCGGCGAAAGCCGGGGCTGGGCAAGGTGGGGGTTCCGAAGTTGGGCGCGTTCTGGGCCCACACGGGGACAAACGAGCCCGCTGCGTAAACGGTGGTGGCAAGGCTTGCACCCAGGAAGTGGCGGCGTGACAGCATGAAACTCTCCGGTCTTGAGTTGAACTGAGGAGTCGCAACTGTAACGATGCCCGAGAGATTGCCGCTTGCCGACGCGCTAACCTGTTCGCAACGTGGGGCTTTTGCTGGTAATTGGGGCTATGGAGGCTATTCGATCGCGAAGGCGTCGCGCAACGCACCGCAAAAGTCAGCATTTCCGCTGATTGTCAATGTGATCGTGGTCCGCGGTGGGGCGGGGTTGCCTGGCGCCGCACGCAGTTGCCCGGCGGGGTCATCAAACGTCAGCACCAGCGGTGTGCTGATCTCCTGCACGCCTTGCAGGTCGTAGTGCCATATGCCCCCATCTTCCGACGGGCCGCAGGCATCGGGCCAATGCTGGTGCGCCCAGACCAGCACGGCGCTGATCTCGGCATGTAATGCGGGAATCTGCGCGGGCTGCACGCTCGCCATGGCGTCAAACGTACCTACGCCGTCCGCGTCTTCGCTGTAGTCAAAATCCAGGTAGTTCAGGTTCATGGTGTCCGTTAAAGAGATGTCATGTCCAGGTACGGCCCAGCGCCTGGGCGGCTTCGCCCAGGCGGGTCACCTGCTGTAGCGCCTGCGCCAGCGGCATGCGTGCCGCCGGTGCTTGCAGGGCCACGGCGCAGCGTACCTGCCGCCGCCCGCTGCCCAGCACAGGCACAGCCACACAAACGAGACCGTCCACAAACTCTTCGGCATCTGTGGCGTAACCCTGCCGCAGGATCTGCTCCAGCTCGGCCTCTAGGGCGGTGCGGTCGATCAAAGTGGTGGCCGTGTGGCGGGTCAGCGGCAGTCCGTCCAGGATCGCCGCCCGGCGCGCGGCCGACAGGTGGGCCAGAAACAGCTTGCCGCTGGCCGAGCAGTGGATGGGCACGCGCGTGCCGGGCCGCAGCTCCATGCGCAGCGGAAAGGCCGACTCCACGCGGTCCAGGTAGATCACCTCGGCGCCGCTGAGCGCCGTGAGGTTGCAGCTCTCGCCAATATCGGCCACCAGCTGGCGCAGCACCGCATGGCGCACGCCATGCTGGGTGCCCGCGCTGAGCGTGCTTTCGGCCAGGCGCAGCAGGCGGGGTGCGGGGGTGTAGCGGCGCCCATCGGGCTCGCGGGCCAGCAGGCCACCGCTTTCCAGCTGGCCCAGCATGCGGTGCACGCTGGGTTTGGGCCAGCCTGTGGCCTCGATGGCGTCCGCCAGGCTGAACGGGCGGCCATGGGCGCACATGATTTCCAGCAGTTCAAACAGGCGCAGGCTGGGGGATGAGTTGGTCATAAATCCCGAAATTCGAGACGAATCCATAAAACATTTCGGGATTATTGAGCATTGTGGCTAAGCTGCAAACCAACATTTCACGGGGTGCTCATGGCGGCGACTTTTCAGAACGCGGTACTCACAGGCGCTTGTGGTGGCCTGGGCCAGGCCCTGGCGCGGGAGCTGATCGGCGAAGGCGCCGCCGTCGCGCTGGTGGGGCTTCACTTGCCCACGTTGCGGGCACTGGCTGCGCTGGCGCCTGGGCGCTGCGCGGTGTACACGCCCGATGTGGCCGACAGCACCGCGATGCAGGCCATGGCGGCCGACTGGATGGCGCTCTCGGGCGCGGTGCCCGACCTCGTCATTGCCAACGCGGGCGTGGCAGGCGGCTTTGACACTGCCGAAGCCGACGACCTCGCGGTGCTGCGCCGCATGCTGGAGATCAACCTGCTGGGCGCGGCCACCACCTTTCAGCCGTTTGTGAAAGCCATGCGCGCGCAGCGGCGAGGCGCCCTGGTGGGTGTGGCCAGCATTGCAGGCTGGCGCGGCATGCCGGGCAACGGTGCCTATTGCGCGAGCAAGGGCGGGCTCATCCGCTACCTGGAGAGCCTGCGTGCCGAGCTGCGTGGTGAACGCATTGTGGTCAGCACGGTGAGCCCTGGCTACCTTCGCACCGCGCTTACGGCGGGCAATCGTTTTGCCATGCCGGGCCTGATGGAGCCCGAAGCCGCAGCCCGGGACCTGCTGGCGGGCGTCGCGCAAGGTCGTACCCACATCGTGCTGCCCGCGCGCATCGGCTGGCTGGCCCGCTTGCTGAACCTGTTGCCCGATGCCCTGCACGACCGCCTGCTGCTGGGCCAGCCGCGCAAGCCGCGCGTGGGCGAGGCGGGGGCCACGGCCATTCCGGGCCTGCCGTTGCCTACGGAGACACCGATACACAACGAAAGCAAAAACGCATGACAACGGAGACAACACCCACTGTGGCAGATACCCGCACCCAGATCGCTCTGATAGGCGCCGGCCCCAGTGGCCTGGCGGCTGCGCGCAACCTGCAAAAGCTGGGGGTGCCCTTCCAGGGCTTTGAAGCACACACCGACGTGGGCGGCCTGTGGAACATCGAGAACCCGCGCAGCACGGTGTATGAGTCCGCGCACCTCATCTCCAGCAAACACACCACGGAGTTCACCGAATTCCCCATGCGACCCGAGGTGGCCGACTACCCCAGCCACCGCGAGATGCGGCAGTACTTCATGGACTTTGCCGCGCACTTTAGTTTGCGCCCGCACTACTGGTTTGGTACCCGCGTGCTGAAGGTCGAGCCCGTGGGCGAGGGCGCAGCGCCGCTGTGGCGCGTCACCTGGAGCCAGCACGGCGGACCCGCGCAGACCGCAGAGTTCAAGGGCGTGGTGATTGCCAATGGCACGCTGGCCGAGCCCAACATGCCGCGCTTTGAAGGCCAGTTTGATGGCGAACTGCTGCACACCAGCGCCTACAAAAGCGCGGAGTTGTTCAAAGGCAAACGCGTGTTGGTGGTGGGCGCGGGCAACTCGGGCTGCGACATAGCCGTGGATGCGGTGCATTACGCGCGCAGCGTGGATCTGTCGGTGCGGCGCGGCTACTACTTCGTCCCCAAATACGTGTTCGGCCAGCCCGCCGACACGCTGGGTGGCAAGTTCAAGATGCCGCCCTGGCTCAAGCAGAAGATCGACAGCGTGGTGCTGCAGTGGTTCACCGGCGACCCGGCGCGGTTTGGCCTGCCCAAGCCCGACTACAAGATGTACGAATCGCACCCCGTGGTGAACTCGCTGGTGCTGCACCACCTGGGTCACGGCGACATCCATGTGAAGCCCGATATTGCGCGCCTGCAGGGCCACACCGTGTTTTTCAAGGACGGTAGCGCGCATGACTACGACCTGGTGCTCTGCGCCACCGGCTACAAGCTGCACTACCCTTTTATCGACCACAGCCTGCTCAACTGGAACGGCATGGCGCCGCAGCTGTACCTCAACATCCTGTCGCCGCGCTTCGACAACCTGGCCGTGATGGGGATGATCGAGGCCAGCGGCATCGGCTGGCAGGGCCGTTACGAGCAAGCGGAGCTGGTAGCGCGCTTTTTCAAGGCGCAGTCTGAAGGATCGCCGCGCGCCGAGGCCTTGCGCCAGGCCAAGGCCGGACCTCCACCCGATCTGTCGGGTGGCTTCAAGTACCTGAAGCTTGAACGCATGGCGTACTACGTCCACAAGGACACCTACCGCAACGCGGTGCGGGCAGCGGCCGCTGCCCTGGCATGAAAGCCCCCCTGAGGCGCTGCGCGCCTTCCCCCCGCTCTCGCAGCGCTGCGCACTGCGGGCGAGGGGACGACGCCCTCGCTGCGGGGCGGCCCTTGCTCGGCGTCCCACGCCGTCGCTGCGACAGTTTCGTGCGTTGCGCGTTTCGCAATACGCGGTGAAGAACTGAACTCAAAGGTTATCTATGCTCCCCGTCGACGAAATCCGCCTCAACTTCAACCCCGCGTCCTTGGTGGCGCTCAACGTGGTGCTGGGGTTTCTCATGTTCGGCATTGCGCTCGATACGCGCGTGGCCGACTTCAAGCGCGTGCTGCGCATGCCCGGCGCCATGGCGGTGGGCATTGCGGCGCAGTTCATCGTGCTGCCTGCCGTGACCTTTGTGCTCACGCTGCTGCTCCAGCCCGGCCCCAGCATCGCGCTGGGCATGATCCTGGTGGCCTGCTGCCCGCCGGGCAATGTGAGCAACATCCTCACGCACCGCGCCGGGGGCAATGTGGCGCTGTCGGTGTCGATGACGGCGATCTCCAACGCGCTGGCGATTGTGCTCATGCCGCTCAACTTCGCGTTCTGGGGCGGTTTGCACCCCACGGCGGCGCCGCTGTTGCGCAGCATTGCGCTCGACCCGCTGGAGATGGCGGGGCACATCGTCGCCATCATCGGGCTGCCGTTTGCGCTGGGCATTCTGTGTGCGGAGAAGCTGCCGCGTTTCACGCAGCGGGTGAACAAGCCCGTGCGCATCCTCAGCTTTGTCTGCCTGATCGGTTTCATCGTCGGGGCCGTGGCGGGCAACTGGCGCTACTTCCTCGACTACGTGGGGCTGGTGCTTCTGGCCGTGGTGTTGCATGACGCACTGGCCTTTGGCACCGGCTATGCCTGCGCGCGGCTCAGCGGCTTGTCGGACTACGACCGGCGCGCGGTGAGCATTGAGGTGGGCATCCGCAACGCGGGCCTGGGCCTGGTGCTGATCTTCAGTTTTTTTGGAGGTCTGGGGGGCATGGCCGTGGTGGCGGGTGTCTGGGGCTTCTGGGACATCATTGCCGGCCTGGCGCTGGCGGGATGGTGGGGCCGCAGACCTGCGGGGGTGCCGCCGGGGGCTTCGGCCAAGGAGCACGGCGCATGACGGCTTCTTCATTGGCAACGCGCCGCATCCTGGTGACCGGGGCCGACGGTTTTCTGGGCCGGGGTGTAGTGGCCGCCCTTGCGCGCGAGGGTGTGCACACGCTGGTGGCGGCCGATGTGCGCGAGGTGCCTGCCGAGCGCCGCCTGCCTGGCGTGATCTATCTGGTACAGGACGTGCGTGACCCCGCGCTGGCGCAGACGCTGGCCGACCATGCCATCGACAGCGTGGTGCACCTGGCCTCCATCGTCACGCCGGGCAAAGGATCCAACCGCGAATTCGAATACTCCGTGGATGTGCTCGGCAGCAAAAATGTGCTCAACGCCTGCGTGGCCACGGGGGTGAAACATATTGTGGTCAGCTCCAGCGGCGCGGCCTATGGTTACCACGTCGACAACCCGGCCTGGCTGCGGGAGACCGATGCGCTGCGCGGCAATGAGGTTTTTGCCTATGCCCACCACAAGCGGCTGGTGGAAGAGATGCTGGCGCAGTACCGCGCGGACCACCCCGCGCTGGCGCAGACGGTGCTGCGCATCGGCACCATCCTGGGCGAGCGGGTGGACAACCAGATCACCGCGCTGTTCGACAAACGCCGCCTGCTGGCCATCCGTGGCAGCGAGAGCCCGTTTGTTTTCATCTGGGACGAGGACGTGACCGGCGCCATCCTGCATGCGTTGCGCACGCAGCGCGCTGGCTGTTTCAACCTGGCGGGCGATGGTGCGCTGCCGCTGCGCGAGATCGCCCGGCGCCTGGGTAAACCGGTGCTGGAGTTGCCTGCGGGCCTGCTGCGTGCCGCGCTGGCGGTGGGCTCCGCGCTGGGCCTGAGCCGCTACGGGCCAGAGCAACTGGATTTTCTGCGTTACCGCCCCGTGCTGCTCAATGCCGCGCTCAAGGAGGTGCTGGGCTACGTGCCCGGCAAGACCAGCGCAGAGGCGTTCGAAGCCTTTGTGGCTGCCCGGGCGCGCCAAGGGCGGCCGGTGGCTGCGGCTGCGGCGGTGGCTGCATGACGGCGCTGGCACTGAGCCGTGGCGACCTGCTGCGCGCGCTGGCCGTGGTGGTCATCTGGGGGCTGAACTTTGTGGTGATGAAGCTGGGCTTGCAGGGGCTCAGCCCCATGCTGCTGGGTGCCCTGCGTTTCACTGCGGCATCCTTGCCGTTTCTGCTGTTCGTGCCCCGCCCATCGATGCCCTGGCGCTTTGTGGTGGGCTACGGGCTGGCGCAGGGGCTGGGGCAGTTCGGCTTTCTGTTCCTGGGTCTGCAGCTGGGCATGACGGCGGGCATGGCCTCGGTGGTCATGCAGACGCAGGCGTTTTTTACGCTGCTGCTGGCTGCACCGCTGCTGGGTGAGCGCGCCAAACCCTGGCAGTGGTGGGGTCTGCTGCTGGCGTTTGGCGGGCTCATGACGATTGGTCTTGCCCATGGAGAAGGGCCCGGGCAGATGACGCTGGCCGGTTTTGTGCTCACCCTTGGCGCGGCCTTCATGTGGGCGGTGTCCAACCTGGTGGCACGCCGCGCTGCGCAGGCAGGGGCTTACGCGCCGTTTCCGTTCATCGTGTGGAGCAGCGTGGTGCCCATCGTTCCGTTCTTTGCGCTGGCGGTGTGGACCGAAGGCGCCAGCGGTGTCGTGGCGCAATTGCAGGCGGTGGACGGCAGGGCTTTGCTCGCAGTGCTTTACCTCGCATTGCTGGCCACCTTGCTGGCCTACACGCTGTGGACGCAGCTGCTGCAACGCCACGCGGCCGGGCGGGTGACGCCGTTTTCGCTGCTGGTGCCAGTGGTAGGGCTGTGGGCTGCGTATGCGTTTTTGGGCGAAACGCCCTTGCCGCTGCAGTGGGCGGGCGCAGCCGCTGTGTTGTGTGGCCTGGTGGTCAACCAGACCGGTGGCTGGCTGTGGGCACGGTGGCGGCGCAAAGCCGAGACCCACTCGACCGCTCTCTAGAATCCTGGACCGGCGCAGGCTTGTACGGAATGTCCTGCGCAACAAACCCAAGGAAGCAGGATGTCTGAGAACGTGGTGTTGCAGGTGGAGGGGCTGTGTTTTGCCTATCCCGAATGTGGGGTGCTCAACCAGTGGTCGGTGGCGCTGCCTGCAGGCCTGGCGCTGGTGCGTGGCGACGAAAGCAGTGGCAAGACCACGCTGCTGCGCCTGCTTGCGGGTGAACTCACGGCACAGGCCGGGCGCATCACGCTGCAGGGTGTGCGCCTGAGCGACGCGCCCAAGGCCTTTGCGCACATGGTGTTCTGGGTTGATCCCCGTGCTGGCGACCTGGACAAACTCACCGCCCGTGGCTGGCTGGACAGCCTGCCCGCGCACTACCCGCTGTGGGATGCGGCAGCGCTGGCCACGCACATTGAAGGCTTCACGCTGCACGAGCATCTGGACAAGCCGTTCTACGCGCTGTCCACCGGCAGCAAGCGCAAGGTGCTCATGGCCGGGGCGCTGGCCTCGGGCGCGCCGCTGACCTTGATCGACGAGCCTGTGGGCGGGCTGGACAAGCCGTCGGCCACCTACCTGGGCCGCGCCCTGGCGCAGGTGGCGGGCCAGCCCGGGCGGGTGGTGGTCGTGGCGCATTACGAGGCTTTGCCCGGCGTGCCCTGGGGCACGGTGGTGGAACTGAACGGTTGAGTGGTGTCCGGGGCACCGAGCGCCTGCGCCTTCCGCCCCCGCTTGTTTTAGACTGGGCCGCTATCGGGTGTTTTCCCGTTCTCTGAAGGACTGTTTCATGGACGCGCTTCTTTTTGCCCCGGTGGCGGTTGCCATTGCGCTCACGCCCGGCCCCAACAATTTCTGTGGCCTCAACAACGGCATTCGCGCGGGGATTGGTGCGGCCATGGTGGCGACGCTGGGGCGGGTGGCTGCGTTCGCGATTTTCCTGACGGTGTCTGCGGTGGGCCTGGGGGCCATGCTGCTGGCGTCCGAGGCGGCCTTCACGGTCGTGAAGTGGGTAGGGGCCTGCTACCTGTTCTGGCTGGGCTGGCGCGCGTGGCGCAGCCGTGAGTTCAGCGGGCTGGATGTGGTGGATGGCGCAGACGGAGGTGCGGTCAAAGCGGGCGGTGCACCGGTGCGCCTGCAGTCGCTCATCGCGCAGGAGTTCTTGCTGGGCATCACCAATCCCAAGGCCATCATCCTGTTTGCAGCTGTCTTTCCGCAGTTCATCGACCCCGGCCAGCCGGCCCTGCGCCAGTTTGTGGTGCTGGGGGCGGTGTACCTGGGGGCTGAGTTTGTCTCCACGGCGGTTTATGCGGCGGGGGGCCGGCAGATCCGCCGGTTTATCCGCACCTCGCGGGGTGTGGTGCGTCTCAACAAGGCCACCGGCGGGTTCTTCATGGGGGCGGGTGGCCTGCTGCTGGCCACCAATCGGTAAGAACGTGTTTACGATCTTTTCAGGGCCGCGCAAGTACCTTGCCGGGATGGGATGCTAGGCGCGGTGCGCAGTTGATAGCTTGGCTATCAACAAGCGCCGCAACACCGCAGACCGCCCGGCAAGGCACTTGCCCCAAGGGTTGGAGTGAAATCGGGCGATTGAACGCCCCGGCTGCTTGCATGGGCATGGGCCCATGCGGCGCATCCGTTGCATCCATTCATCCCGATTGCACTCCAATGCGGCCCCGAAAAGACCGTAAACACGTTCCAAGAACTCTCGGGGACTACATCGCCTTGAACAGGTGCGCGTAAAGGCGGCTCACGGGCAGCTTCTCGGTCCGGCCCGCCAGCTCCAGATGCAGCTTGCCCGCCTCGTCGCGCGTCACTGTGGTGATGGCGCTGGCGCGCACCAGGGTGCTGCGATGTATCTGCCAGAACACCTGCGTATCAAGCTGGCTCGTCAGCTCCTTGAGCGGCGTGCGGATCAGGTACTCGCGCGCCGCAGTCAGCACCCGCACGTATTTGTCGGCCGCTTCAAAGTACAGCACGTCGGCCACCGGCACCATGTGGATCTGGCTGCCGCTGCTGGCCTGGATGAGGGTGAGGGGGGCGGTGCTGCCTGGTGCCGCTGCAGCGGATGGCGAGGCAATGCCGGGCGCTGCCAGCAGGTGGCGCAGCTGCTCCATGGTTGCTTCTAAATTGATAGCTGGTTGCGCTTTATTCATAAGCGCTAGCTGCAGTTTTTGCACTGTTTTTTGCAGCCGGGCCGCCTGCACGGGCTTGAGCAGGTAGTCCACAGCCTGGGCTTCAAACGCTTGCACGGCGTACTGGTCGTAGGCCGTCACGAATACGAGTGCGGGAAACGGTTTGTCGTCGGGCCAGGCGTCGGCCAGTTCCACGGCGGCATCCAGCCCGCTTTGGCCCGGCATGCGGATGTCAAAGAAGAGCACGTCGGGGAGCAGGGCCAGCGCCTGCCTGACGGCCGACAGGCCGTCGCCCACGGTCGCGGCGATCTGCAGCGCGGGCCAGGCGCGGGCCAGCTCCTGCTGCAGTGCGGCAGCCA
The DNA here is from genome assembly GCF_057808995.1 of Acidovorax sp. FG60. Lineage (NCBI taxonomy): Bacteria > Pseudomonadati > Pseudomonadota > Betaproteobacteria > Burkholderiales > Comamonadaceae > Acidovorax > Acidovorax sp. FG60. The sequence goes on along the minus strand of NZ_JBMDJC010000011.1, from coordinate 33,541 downwards.
GCAGGTGTTCATCCTCGGCAATCAGGGCGCGGGGGGCGGGCTGGTTCATGGGTTGGGGGCGGATTTCAAAGGAAAAACGACGCTAGCGCTTGTCCCACCTGCGCTAGCAGCTATCAAATCAAGAGTGCCTGATGCGCCGTGCAAGGTGGCCAGGCGTTCACGCACCTGGGTCAGGCCAAAGCTCTGGCCGGGACCCGGCGTGGGCAGGGTGCCGGGCAGGCCCACGCCGGTGTCGTTGACCTCGATCACCAGCAGCGGGCCATTGGCGCCCGGGCGCGTGCTGGCACGCACGGTGATGTGGCCGCCTTCCACCTGGGGCTCCAGGCCGTGGCGTATGGCGTTTTCCACCAGGGGCTGCAGCAGCAGTGGCGGTACGGGCACATCCCGCAGTGCCTCGGGCAGGTCCAGCGTGTAGGCCATGCGCGGGCCCATGCGCACCGCCATCAGCTCCAGGTAGTCGCGCAGGCGGTCAAACTCGTTGGACAGCGGGTGCTGGGTGCTGCGCGACGCGGTGAGCGTGGCGCGCAGGTAGGCAATCATGCGGTCCAGCATCTCTTGCGCACGCGCGGGGTCTGTGCCGATCAGCACGCGCAGGTTGGCCAGCGTGTTGAACAGCATGTGCGGTTCGAGCTGGGTTTCCAGTAGCTTCAGGCGCGCCTCGCTCGCGTGCATGCGCGCCTCGGCCATCTTGTCTTCCAGATACGCCGATTTGTGGATGGCGTAGAAGTAGTAGCTGCCCACCAGCCCGGCAATGGCCGTGATGAGAATGGATGTGCGCTGGTCGGACCCGGTAGTGGACGTGCCCGGTGGGTAGAAGTGAAAGTAGTACACGCACAAGGCGTTGGCCAGCGCCGTGCCAGCCACGTACCCCACAACGATGCCCCCCGCCACCAGTGCCATGCCCTGCCACCCATGCGGCCAGCCCGTTTCGGCGGCAGACGGTATCAATTCGCGCCCCAGGTCGATCACGGCCCAGGTGAAGGTGCCGATCAGTATCGAATACACCACCGGCGGCCCGTAGGGCTTGTCGGGCATGAAGGCATATTGGATAGTCGCAACGACCAGGGTGAAGGCGAGCACCTGAAGGAAGTGCCGCAGCTTGCTGATGCCGTTGAAGGGGCGTCGCAGCATCATGGCCGGTTCTGATCTTGCTGCTTTTGGGCTTGTTCGCGCTGCAGGGCTTCGCGCTCGCGCTGCACCATGCGTTCGCGCAGGCCGTCGCCACTGCCCAGCAGGAACACCGACACCCCATGCAGCACCAGCCCCAGGCCCCAGCCCAGCAGTGGATAGATCGACCAGGGGCGCGTACCGAATGCGTAGCGCGACATGGCAAAGAGCAGCGCGTTCACCAGCACGAACGCTGCAGCGTGCACGTACCAACCCAGCTTGGCGCTGGCGCGCCGGCGGGCCAGCGTTTCGATTTCTTCGGGGCTAAGAGGGGAGGTCATGGCGGGGCGGTCGGGGGTGAAAAGCTCGGGGCGCTGCAGGGATTCTAGGGGCGGGCTACGCCGGGCAGGCGTGGCGCGCCACCGTGGCCACAGCCTGGGCGTCCAGCGTCAGCCCCATGTGGTTCACGCCGGGCACCAGGGTCACGGGCACAGGCTTGCCCGCCTGGGCAAACAGGTCGGCAAAGCGGTCGGCGTAAAAAAGCTCATCGTCCTGCCCGGCCACGATGCAGACCGTGCCCCGGGCATTGCGGATGTCGGCCTGGTAGTCGTCGTGGGGTCGAAAGTTGGTGGCCACCGTGTACGAATAGCGGGGCGTGAGCAGCTCGCGGGCTACGTCGTTGAGGGCAAAGCTCAGCACGGGCAGGTGGTTCCACCGGGTGATGCCGATCTGATTGAGCAGCGTGATGGCAACCATGCGGGGCAGGCCCACCGACACCCAGCCGCCGCTGTCAGGCCGCGATGTGGGGGCGTTGTGGTGCAAAAAAGGCGAAAGCAGCACATAGCGGTCGAACAGGTCCTGCCGCGCGCTGCCCGCAAAACGCAGCGCGAACCCGCCGCCTGCCGAAAACCCCATCAGCGTTTGCGGGCCAGCGTGCGGCACGGCGCGCAGAAAGTCCTCGATGTCGTCTTCCATCTGGCCGATGTACGCGGCCTGGCCCCTGGGGCCGGACGCGCCGTGCCCCCGCATGTCCAGGGAAGCCACGGCATAGCCCTCAGCCGCCAGCGCCTGTGCCAGCACGTGGTTGGACTGCCCGCGTGCGGAAGACCCATGCACCAATACCACCCGGCGCTGTGGTGTGGCTGCTGTTGCCGGACTGGGGCTGTAGCCATGCCACGCCAGTGAGGTACCGTCGCGCGCTGTGTAACGCTGGGCTGGTGGAACACCGCTGTAGTCCACACCCTTGAACGGATTGTTGATGCTGGACAGCGGCGGGATGTCGTGGGGGCCGCCCCAGGCGATGGCGGCAGCAAGTCCGGCAAGCCCCAGGGTCAGCAAGGCGGCAGCGATGAACAAGGGGTACCGGCTGCGGGGCCGCAATCTGGAGGTTTGCGTCATGGTGGCGAGCAGGCCGAGGGTGGCGGCAGAGATGAGGAGCATGGGGGCGTGTGACGCAGGATGGCCGCGTTAGGGCACTGGTTGAAAGGGGTGCAAGGGTTGCAGGTGCTGGGCGAAGAACGCCACGATGCGTGCATCCACCTCGGGCAGCACCTTGCGGTCAAAGCCGGGCGGGTCGCCCAGCAGCGCGGTCTGCACGTCGCTCAGCAGGTGCAGCGGTGGCATGGGCGACAGCATGGCGCCGTGGCTGGCGTCCGGCAGGTGGGCTACGTGGGTGCAGCGGTCCTGGCAGGCCGTGAGCACAGCGTCACTGTGAAAGCGCGGTACCTGGTTCACATCCATGCCCGCAGTCACCAGCCCCAGCGCGATGCTTGGGGTGGCAAGGGTGGCCATGTCAAAGTCGGCTGCAAAGGGCACGCTGGCCACGGCGGCTTGTATGCGGGGGTCCTGGTGTGTGTAGGCGGTGTCATCGCCAAAGCGGTGCCGTATCACGGTCAGTGCAAACCACTTCTTCAGGCCATCCAGCAGGTTGCCGTGCAAACGGGTGATGAACCCGACACAGGAGGAAAAATCATCGGCAATGTGGGCCTCGCAGTGCTGACGAAAGCGAGCGGGCGACCACGCGCCGCCCGCCAGCGTCAACGCCGTGTGGCCACCGGCGGAACCACCGAAGACCCCCACCTTGTCCAGGGTGAGCAACGGGGCCAGGCGGTTGTCTTGGGCCACGGCGTCGATGGCGCGGGAGACCTCGGCGGGGCGGCGCTTCCAGCTCTCGGGGCCGGGAGTGGATGGGTCTTTGGAGTTGTCTCCCGCATGTTCGGGCAATGCCACGACAAAACCTGCGGCCACCATTGCACGCGCAAGGTCGGTGTGGACCCACGGATTGCCGCCCGAACCGTGTGTGATGACGATCAGGCGGCCGTTGCCCCGCACGGGGCTGCCTTGCCAGGCCAGCTGCAGCTGGAAGGGGCCGCGCTGCACGGGTTCGTCGGCACTGCTGCTGGGGTAGAACACCGTGATGGGGCCATCCCCCAGCAAGCCGGGCAATTCCATCAGCCCCGTGCCCGCCTGGGAGGCGGTGACCGCACCCCATGTCGCCATTGTCAGCAGGGTCAGGGTCAGTCGTCGGAGCATCTTCATGGGATTTCTTTCGTGCGGAAGGAGGGTGTAGACGGGTTCAGGGACGTTGCCCCTGCTGCGCCAGACGGTCGCGTTCGGCCTGCACCATGCGCTCATGCAGCCCGCCGCCAGCAATCAGGAACACCACCGCCCCATGCACCACCAGGCCGATGCCCCATCCCAGGGCGGGGTACACCGCCCAGTGCCGCCCGCTGGCGGCCGACAAGGTGATCAGCAGCAGGTTGACCAGCAGATAGACGCCGGCGTGCATGTACCAGCCGAGTTTGGCCCCGGCGCGCTTGCGGGCCAGGCGTTCCATGGGGTCTTGGGTGGGGTGGATGTAGTGCATGGTGATGTCTCCAGACAAGGTGAGTCAGTTCGATGGGAGGGCAGGGTTCTGGCGGGGCTCAGGCGCCCACGGGGGATGCGCCGTAGACCACGCTTTGCTGCGCCAGGCGCCACATCCGCAGGGCCCGGGCGGCGAACAGGCCGTTGAACACCCCATAAAGGGCCGAGATCTGCAGCGCGAAGGTGCCGTCCCGTGCCAGGGTGGGTTGCATGGCCAGCTCGACCCCTACGAAATACTTGGTCAGGAAGATGCCGACGATCAGCGCGAGCGGCATGGCGCTGCCCGGAATGTAAAAACTGCGCGAAGAGGCGCTATAGAGCGTGCCGGTGGGCGCCGTGGGCTGGAACCACAGGGCCAGCGCCGTGGTCGCCGTGGCGGCTGCCAGCCAGAGACCCACTGCCTGTACGCCGGAGGAGGCCGAACCGCCGAATGCCGACAGCAGGCCTGCCACCGAGAAGGCGGCCATGCCCAGCGGCATGAGCTGGGTTCGCAGCAGGCTGGCGCTGCGGTCGCGCAGCTGGCTGGCTCCCAGCCCCACCAGGCCGGCCAGCATGCCCCAAACCCAGTAGGGGGTGTGACTGATGACCTGGAGCATTGCTTGGGGTTGGTGAACAATCAAATTGAGCAGCATGGGGGTCTCCTGAGTGGAAAGGGTGGATGGAGAGGGAACGGCAGGGTCAGATCACGCCCAGTGCCGACCAGAGCGAATGGCCGAGAAAGCGATCAGGCAGCAGAGTGAAGCCACCGGCCACCACGCAGGCGCCGATGTAGACGCGCTGCATGGTTTTGCGATGCCCGTCGATGTTGCGCCGGGCCAGGAAGACAAAAGACAGCACCAGCATCCCCAGCGTGACCGGTATCAGCAGGTGGATCAGCCCGAAGCTGCCCCAGCGCGGGCCCGGACCCCCACTGATGAAAATGGCCGACACGGCTGTGGCCACCATCAGGGTTACCCAGGCATACCCGGCGGCGCGGTGCAGGCGCGGGCGTTGGGTGGCACCCTTGCGGGCCCACAGGGCGATGGGGCCGATGGCGGTCGCGGCGAGCGCTGCGGCGAGGTGGATGGCGATGACGGGGGTGAGTTGCATGGTGTGGCTCCGGGCTCGTTCTTCAATGGAGCGGACTGTGCCGACACCGCCCCGCCGCTGCCAGCGGCTTGCGACGAAATGCGCCAGGGCCGCCGCGAAATGCAGGAGCGCGGCGTGACTTGCGGGCATTTTCGGTGGTCGGCCCGTTGGTGGATGTGCCTTCCCTACGAATTGCTTTGACCCCAAGGTTTACTTTTCTTCGCACAGCGTTCAAAGCAACGCGTGAACTGAGCCTCTACGATCCGGTACGGTTGACCGTGCTGACACCCGCCCTGCACGCACCCCGAGAACACGAATCAAGACCGCCATGAACCCCCAAGAAGTCAACGCGCCCCCGCCATCGGCCATTCCTCCCGCTCCCCCCGGCAAACCGCCACGCCGATCCCGATGGGTAGGAAGCCTGCTGGCGCTGGTGTTGGTGGGGCTGGTAGGAGGGGCGGCGTGGTATCTCATCCAGCGGGCCAATGGTGAATCCAGCGGCGGTCCGGGCTTTCCGGGGGGCGGGCGCCCCATGGTCACGGTGGGAGATGCCGTGGTGCGCAAGGCTGAACTGCCGGTGATCATCGATGCGCTGGGCACCGTGATCCCCGCCACCACGGTCACGCTGCGGCCCCAGGTGTCGGGCATGCTGACCCAGGTGCTGTTCACCGAGGGGCAGATGGTCAAAAAAGGGCAGTTGCTGGCGCAGATCGACCCCCGACCCTTCGAGCAGGCGCTGATGCAGGCCCAGGGCACCCGCCAGCGCGACGAGGCGCAGCTGGAGAACGCGCGCCTCACGCTGGAGCGCTACCGCACCTTGCTGTCGCAAGACTCCATCGCCCGCCAGGACGTGGATACGCAGGCCGCGCTGGTCAAACAGCTTGAAGGCACGGTGATGACCGACAAGGCCCAGGAGGGCACGGCGCGCCTGAACCTGGACTACACCCGCATCACCGCGCCCGCGTCGGGGCGCATCGGTCTTCGCACCGTGGATGCGGGCAACTACGTGACCTCGGGCGACACGGCGGGCCTGGCCACCATCACGCAGGTGGCGCCCATCGACGTGCAGTTCTCGGTGCCGCAGGACCGCGTGGCCGACATCCAGGCAGCGCAGGGCGCAGCGGACGCCCTGGCCGTGACGGCGCTGGACCGCACGCGCAAGGCCGAACTCGACAAGGGGCGTTTCTCTACGCTGGACAACCAGGTGGACACCACCACCGGCACCGTCAAGGCCAAGGCGCGGTTCGAGAACGCGGCGGGTGCACTGTTTCCCAACCAGTTTGTGAACGTGCAACTGCTGCTGCGCAACGTGCCCGCGCTGGTGGTGCCCGTGACCGCCGTGCGCACCGGCGCCAATGGCGACTACGTCTATGTCATCAACGAAGACCGCACGGTGTCGCTGCGCAAGGTCAAGCGCGGTCAGGCCACGGTGGGGCTGATGGCGATCACCGAAGGCCTGAAGGAAGGCGAACGTGTGGTGACCGAGGGCGGGGACCGCTTGCAGGATGGCATGGCCGTGCAGCTGCCGGGTGCGCAGGCCGCCCGTGCACCGCGTGCGGGGGCCAGCGGGCCGCGAGGGGAGCGTGGAGAAGGTGGCCAGCGCCGCCAGCGTCCTCCTCAGAATCCCTGAGCGCGACACGACAACATGAGTCCTTCACGTCCATTCATTGAAAGGCCCGTGGCCACTGCGCTGCTGATGATTGCCATCGTGCTGGCAGGGCTGGTGGGGTTCCGCTTTCTGCCGCTGTCGGCCTTGCCCGAGGTGGACTACCCCACCATCCAGGTGCAGACCCTGTACCCGGGGGCCAGCCCCGAGGTCATGAGCCGCACGGTGAGTGCGCCGCTGGAGCGCCAGTTTGGCCAGATGCCCGGGCTCACGCGCATGGCGTCCACCAGCGCCTCGGGGGTGTCCATCATCACGCTGCAGTTTGGCCTGGGGCTGGCGCTGGATGTGGCCGAGCAGGAGGTGCAGGCGGCCATCAACGCGGGCAATTCGCTGCTGCCCGCAGACCTGCCCGCACCGCCGGTGTACGCCAAGGTGAACCCTGCCGACGCGCCGGTGCTCACGCTGGCCATCAGCTCTGACACGCTGCCGCTCACCGAAGTGCAGAACCTGGTGAACACGCGCCTGGCGCAGAAGATCAGCCAGGTTTCGGGTGTGGGGCTGGTGTCGCTGGCGGGTGGGCAGCGGCCTGCCGTGCGCATCCAGGCCGACACCAAGGCGCTGGCGTCGTACGGCATTGGCCTCGATACCCTGCGCACGGCCATCACGTCGGCCAACGCCAACAGTGCCAAGGGCAGTTTTGACGGCCCGCAGCGCTCGTACACCATCAATGCCAACGACCAGTTGCTGACGGTGGACGACTACAAGAACCTCATCGTGTCGTGGCGCAACGGCGCGCCGGTGCGCATGCTGGAGGTGGCGCGTGTGGTGGAGAGTGCGGAGAACAACCGGCTGGGCGCGTGGGCGGGGCTCAACGACCTCCAGAGCGCGGCGCCGGGCCGCCCCAAGCAAGCGAGCGCCCCCCGGGGGGGCAGCGAACCACACGAAGTGAGGAGCGTGGGGGCTTCTAGCACGCCTGCGCCGGGCCGCCCCCAGCAAGCGGACGCGCCCTCGGGGGGCAGCGAACCACACGAAGTGGGGAGCGTGGGGGCTTCCATCACTCCAGCGATCATCCTCAACGTGCAGCGCCAGCCGGGCGCCAACGTGATCGCCACGGTGGACAACATCAAGAAGCTGCTGCCCGAGCTGCAGGCGGGCCTGCCCGCATCGCTCAAGGTGCAGGTGCTGTCGGACCGCACCACGGGCATCCGGGGCTCGGTCCACCATGTGGAGCTGGAACTGGTGCTGGCCGTGCTCATGGTGGTGCTGGTGATCTTCTTCTTTCTGCACAGCCTGCGCGCCACGGTGATTGCCAGCCTGGCCGTGCCCATTTCGCTCATTGGCACCTGCGGCGTGATGTACCTGCTGGGCTACAGCCTCAACAACCTGAGCCTGATGGCACTGACGATTGCCACCGGCTTTGTGGTGGACGATGCCATCGTGATGATCGAGAACATCGCGCGCTACCTGGAGGAGGGCGAGCCGCCGTTCCAGGCGGCGCTCAAGGGCGCGACGCAGATTGGCTTCACCATCATCTCGCTCACGGTGTCGCTGATCGCGGTGCTGATCCCGCTGCTCTTCATGAGCGATGTGGTCGGCCGGCTTTTTCGCGAGTTCGCGGTCACGCTGGCCATCACCATTCTCATCTCGGGCGTGGTGTCGCTCACCCTTGTGCCCATGATGGCTGCGCGCTGGCTGCGCGCCGAGCCCGCTGGGGGCCCGAAGGGCGTGGCGGGCCGTATCAACAGGGGTTTCGAGCGGGTGATTGGCGGCTATGACCGCTGGCTGCAGTGGGTGCTGCGCCACCAGGGCGCCACGCTGGTGGTGGCGGTGATGACGCTGGCCCTCACGGCGCTCTTGTATGTGGTGATCCCGAAGGGGCTTTTTCCCACGCAGGACACCGGGCAACTGCAGGCGCGCGTCGAGGCGTCGCAAGATGTCTCGTACGCCCGCATGAGTGAACTCCAGCAAGCCGCCGTACGCACCATCTTGCAAGACCCCGACGTGTTGTCGCTCAGCTCGTTTGTGGGTGTGGATGCGGCCAACAACACCATGCTCAACGCCGGGCGCATGCTGATCAATCTCAAGCCTGACCGCGACGGGCAGGAAGCCATCATGCAGCGGCTGCGTGAGCGTGTGCGGTCTGTGGCGGGTGTCACGCTATACCTGCAGCCCACGCAGGATCTGACGATCGATGCGGAAACCGGCCCCACCGAGTACCGCGTGTCGATTGGCGGTGTGGATGCCGCGCAGGTCAACGACTGGACCCGCAAGCTCGCCGAGCGACTGCAGCGCGAGCCCAAGGTGCGCAACGCCACGACCGATGCGGGCGCGCAGGGCCTGTCGGCCTTTGTGGACATTGACCGCAACACGGCATCCCGCCTGTCGGTCACGGCCAGCAGCGTGGACGACACGCTCTACAGCGCGTTTGGCCAGCGCATCGTGTCCACCATCTTCACCGAGACCAACCAGTACCGCGTGATCCTGGAAGCCCAGCAGGAAGGCATGAACACGCCCGAGGCCCTGGGCACCTTGCAGCTGCGCACAGGCTCCGGCACGCCCACGCCGCTGGCGGCTGTGGCCACCATCCGCGAGCAACTGGCGCCGCTGCAGATCACGCGCGTGGCCCAGTACCCGGCGGCAACGCTGGGGTTTGACAAGGCCGAGGGCGTGTCCTTGGGCAGTGCGGTGGATGCCATCCGCGCTGCCGCCAAGGAGATCGGCATGCCGCAGGGCTTGTCGATGGAGTTCCTGGGGGCTGCCGGGGCTTACGAAAAATCGTTGTCGAGCCAGCTGTGGCTCATTCTGGCGGCCATGGTGTGCGTGTACATCGTGCTCGGCGTGCTGTACGAGAGCTATATCCACCCGGTCACGATCCTCTCCACCCTGCCTTCCGCCGGGGTGGGGGCGCTGCTGGCGCTCATGGTGTCGGGCAACGACCTGGGGGTGATCGGCATCATCGGCATCATCCTGCTGATCGGCATCGTCAAGAAGAACGCGATCATGATGATCGACTTCGCCATCGACGCCGAGCGCCACCAGGGCATGGGGCCGCAGCAGGCCATCCACCAGGCCGCGCTGCTGCGCTTTCGCCCCATTCTCATGACCACGCTGGCGGCGCTGTTTGCCGCGCTGCCGCTGATGCTGGGATGGGGCGAGGGGGCGGAACTGCGCCGCCCCCTGGGGCTGGCGATTTTTGGCGGCCTGATCCTGAGCCAGATGCTCACCCTGTTCACCACGCCGGTGATCTATCTGGCGTTTGACCGGCTGGGCCGCCGCTGGACGGGCCGGGGCACGGCGGCGGCGCCGGTCCAGGCCGGGGAGGTGTCGTGAATCTCTCGCGCCCCTTCGTCGAGCGGCCGGTCGCCACCGTGCTGCTGACCATTGGCGTGGCCCTGGCGGGGATCGCCGCATTTTTTGTGCTGCCCGTATCGCCTTTGCCGCAGGTGGACTATCCGGCTATTTCGGTCTCGGCCAGCCTGGCGGGCGCCAGCCCCGAAACCATGGCCACCAGCGTGGCCACCCCTCTGGAGCGGCGGCTGGGGGTGATTGCCGGGGTCAACGAAATGACCTCGACCAGCTCCAACGGATCGGCGCGCGTGAGCCTGCAGTTCGACCTGAACCGCAATATCGACGCGGCTGCGCGCGAGGTGCAGGCCGCCATCAACGCGGCGCGGGCCGACCTGCCCGCCACGCTGCGCAGCAACCCCACGTACCGCAAGCGCAACTCGGCGGCATCACCCGTCATCATTCTGGCGCTGACCTCCAAGACGCGCACGCCGGGTGAGATCTACGATGCCGTCTCCAACGTGGTGAGCCAGCGCCTGTCGCAGGTGGACGGTGTGGGCGAGGTGGAGATTGGCGGCGGCTCGCTGCCCGCCGTGCGGGTGGAGCTGCTGCCCTTTGCGCTCAACCGCTACGGCATCAGCACCGAAGACGTGCGCGCTGCCATCCAGGCCTCCAACGCCAACCGTCCCAAGGGCGCCATCGAAGGCGACGGGCGCCGCCTGCAGATCTACACGCCATCGCCCGCGCGCAAGGCGGCAGAGTACGAATCGCTCATCGTCGCCTGGCGCAACAATGCCGCCGTGCGGCTGGGGGATGTGGCGCGCGTGGTGGACGGGGTGGAAAACCGCCGCACCGTGGGGCTGTTCAACGGCGATCCCGCCATCATCGTGCTGGTCACGCGCCAGCCGGGTGCCAACATCATCGAAACGGTGGATGCCGTGCGCGCGCTGTTGCCCGACCTGCAGGCCCAGCTGCCGCAGGACATCCAGGTGGCCGTGGCGTCGGACAGCACCAACTCCATCCGTTCGTCCCTGCATGAAATCGAGCTGACCCTGATGGTCTCCATCGCCCTCGTGGTGCTGGTGGTGGGCCTCTTCCTGCGCAAGGCGCGGGCCACGGTGATCCCGGCGGTGGCCACTGTGGTGTCGCTGCTGGGAACCTTCGGCGTGATGTACTTCCTGGGCTTCAGCCTCAACAACCTGAGCCTGATGGCGCTGACCGTGGCCACAGGTTTTGTGGTGGACGATGCCATCGTGGTGCTGGAAAACACCATGCGCCACATCGAGGCCGGCATGGACCGCATGCAGGCCGCGCTGCAAGGTGCGCGGGAGGTCGGCTTCACCGTGCTGTCGATCAGCCTGTCGCTGGTGGCGGTGTTCATTCCGCTGCTGTTCATGGACGGCCAGGTGGGGCGGCTGTTCCGCGAATTCGCCATCACGTTGTCAGCGGCAGTGATGATTTCGCTGGTGATCTCGCTCACCACCACGCCCATGATGTGTGCGTGGCTGCTGCGGGCGCACGACCCGGCCAGCGACAAGCCCCCGTCGCGCCTGGCGCGGTGGGCAGAGCGCGGCTACCAGGGCGTGCTGCGCGGGTATGGACACAGCCTGGACTGGGCCCTGGCCAGCAAAGGCCTGGTGGTGCTCATCCTGCTGGCGGTGATCGGGCTCAACGTGTACTTGTTCGCGAAGATCCCTAAAGGGTACTTCCCCGAGCAGGACAACGGCCAGCTCAACGCGGGCCTCAGGGCCGACCAGAGCATTTCGTCCGAAGCCCTGGCGCGCAAGCTGCGCCAGGCCGTGGAGATCATCCGCAAGGACCCAGCGGTGGACACCGTCGTCGGCTTCTCGGGTGGCAGCCGGGCCGGGGGTGGGTTCATGTTTGTGAACCTCAAGCCTTTGAAGCAGCGCACGGACAGCACACCGGCCGTCATTGCGCGGCTGCGGCCGCAGCTCAACCAGATCACCGGCCTCAGGGTGTTTCTGAACCCCGTGCAGGACCTGCGCATGGGCGGTCGCTCCAGCAACTCCACCTACCAGTACACGCTCAAGAGCGACAACATGGCGGACCTCAAGCAATGGGCGGGCAAGCTGGCCGACCGGCTCAAGGACGAAAGCCTGCTCAAGGACGTGGACACCGACCAGGCGGAGAACGGCGTGGAGACCTATGTGGAGGTGGACCGCGACAGCGCTTCGCGCCTGGGCGTGAGCGCCTCGGCCATCGACAACGCGCTGTACAACGCCTTCGGCCAGCGTTCGGTGGCTACGATCTATGGCGAACTCAACCAGTACGCCGTCATCATGGAGTGGGCGCCGGAGTACACCCGGGGCCCGCCGGCCCTGAAAGATATCTACGTGGCCAGCAACCCGACCGGTGCCACGGGTACGGCCGCCAACCCGGGCCAGCGCGGTGCGTCCACGGGCAATGTCATCAGCACTGCGGCATCGACCATGGTGCCGCTGAGCGCCGTGGCGCGCGTGGTGGAGCGGGCGTCACCCACGTCCATCAGCCACCAGGATGGCGAGCTGGCCACTACCATCTCGTTCAACATCGACCCCGGAACCTCGCTGGCGCAGGCGCGCCAGGTCATCGAGCAGGCCGAGGCCGACATTGCCATGCCCACCGACGTGCGCGGCAGCTTCCAGGGCACGGCGCTCAGCGCCCAGCAGTCGCAGGGGCAACAGCTGTTCCTGATCCTCACCGCCATCGTGGTGATCTACATCGTGCTGGGTGTTCTGTATGAAAGCCTGATCCACCCGATCACGGTGCTGACCACGCTGCCGTCGGCTGGGGTGGGCGCCGTGCTGGCGCTGCTGCTGTTCAACATGCAGTTCACCATCATTGCGCTCATCGGCGTGTTCCTGCTGATCGGCATCGTCAAGAAGAACGCGATCATGATCATCGACTTTGCGCTGGACGCTGAGCGCGCGCGCGGGCTCACGGCCCTGGAGGCCGTGCGCGAAGCCTGCCTGCTGCGGTTTCGCCCCATCCTGATGACCACGATGGCTGCTGCGCTGGGTGCACTGCCGCTGGCCATCGGCTTCGGGCAGGGCTCGGAGCTGCGCCAGCCGCTGGGCGTGGCGATCATCGGCGGGCTCATCGCGAGCCAGTTGCTCACCTTGCTGACGACGCCGGTGGTGTATGTGCTGCTCGACAAGCTGCGCAAGCCCGCACCCAACGAACAACAACTCAGCCGCGCCGGATCCCCCGGTGCCGCTGTCTGATTGCGCACCATGACCCGTCCCTTCATCCCCCTCGCACCGGGTGCACGCGCCGCACGCTGGGCCAGCCTCGGGCTCGCGCTGACGCTGCTGTCTGCCTGCTCCGTCACTCCGCCGTACCAGCGCCCCGAGATGCCTGTGCCGGCCACGTTCAAGGAGGCGGGCGCCACCTGGGCGCCAGCCGCGCCTGCCGACGCGCTGGACCGTGGACCCTGGTGGGAGCTGTTCGGAGACGCCGAGCTGAACCGGCTGGCGGAGCAGGTGCAGCTATCCAACCAGAACATTGCCGCAGCAGTGGCTGCCTATGCCCAGGCGCAGGCCGTGGTGCGGCAGCAGCGCGCGGGGCTGCTGCCTTCCGTCAGCCTGTCGGGCGGTGCCACGCGTTCGGGTGGCGAGGGCGCCAGCCGGTCCGGCACCACGACCCAAGCCTCGTTGGGGGTGGACTGGGCCCCGGACCTGTGGGGGCGGCTCGAAAGCGGCGTCAACAATGCCCAGGCCAGTGCGCAAGCCAGCGAGGCCGACCTTGCGTCGGCCCGCCTGTCCGCCGTGGGCAGCCTGGCCTCTGCCTATTTCCAGTTGCGCGAGGCCGATGCGGAAATCGGGTTGCTGCAGGCCACGGTGGAGGGCTACGAGCGCAGCCTGCAGATTGCCAGGAATCGTTATTCCGCCGGAGTGGTGGCCCAGACCGATGTGCTGCAGGCGCAGACCCAGCTGGCAAACGCGCGGGCCGACCTGGCCACCGCGCGCCAGAACCGGGCGCGGTTCGAGCACGCGCTGGCGGTGCTGACGGGGCAGGCGCCCTCCGACTTCGTCGTGCCCAGTGCACCGTGGGTGGCCCAAGTGCCCGAGGTGCCACCAGGCGTCCCCTCAACCCTGCTGCAGCGCCGCCCCGACATCGCGTCGGCAGAGCGGGCCGTGGCCGCTGCCAACGCGCAGATCGGCATCCAGCGCGCGGCGTACTTTCCCAGCCTGAGCCTGGGCGCCACCCTCGGCAGCGGTGGCAGCAGCGTGGCGGATCTGTTCAAGGCGTCGGGCACTGTGTGGTCGCTGGGTCTGTCCATTGCACAGACTGTGTTTGATGCAGGTGCCACCGCCGCCCGCGTGGAGGAGGCGCAGGCTGCACGCGATGCCCGTGTGGCCGTCTACCGCCAGACCGTGCTGACGGCCTTCCAGAGCGTGGAAGACCAGCTCACCGTGCTGCGCACCCTGCGAGAACAGGAGCCCCTGCGGCGCGAGGCCGTATTGGCCGCCGAACGCACGGCGCAGCAGCTGCTCAACCGCTATCGCGAAGGCCAGGTGGGCTACACCGAGGTGGTGACCGCGCAAGTATCAGCGCTGTCTGCCCAGCGCGCCCTGCTGCAGCTGCAGGTCAACCGCCAGCTGGCCGTGGTGGCGCTGGTGCAGGCGCTGGGGGGCGGGTGGCAGGCGCCGTGGCAACCCCCTGCCTGAAGGCCGCGCCAGGTTGTTGGGCATATACTCCTGTTTTGATAGCTGCTAGCGCTTGATAGATAAGCGGTAGAGCCTAATTTGATTCAAATTTATCTCAAGGAGTGTGCGTGGACGTTGTATTGCTGGTCAAGGCCGCCATCATGGGCGTGGTCGAAGGCCTGACGGAGTTCCTGCCCATTTCTTCCACGGGGCACCTGATCCTGGCGGGCTCTCTGCTGGGGTTTGATGACGCCAAGGCCAAGGTGTTTGACATTGCCATCCAGACCGGTGCCATCTTTGCGGTGATCCTGGTGTATTGGCAGAAGATCCGCGCCACGCTGGTGGCCTTGCCCACGCAGCGGCAGGCGCAGCGGTTTGTACTCAATGTGCTCATCGGGTTTTTGCCCGCTGTGGTGCTGGGCCTGTTGTTTGGCAAAGCCATCAAGGCCCATCTGTTTACCCCTGTGGTGGTGGCCAGCACCTTCATCATTGGGGGCTTCATCATTTTGTGGGCAGAGCGCCGATCTCCTGCGGCCACCCGCATCCAGTCGGTGGATGACATGACGCCGCTGGACGCCCTCAAGGTGGGCCTGGTGCAGTGTCTCGCCATGGTGCCGGGCACCAGCCGCAGTGGCTCCACCATCATCGGGGGCATGCTGCTGGGCCTGTCGCGCAAGGCAGCCACCGATTTTTCGTTCTTTCTGGCCATTCCCACGCTCATTGGCGCGGGGGTGTACAGCCTGTACAAGGAGCGCGCGCTGCTGTCAGTGGCCGATCTGCCCATGTTCATCACCGGGCTGGTCTTTTCTTTCCTGAGCGCCTGGCTGTGTGTGCGCTGGTTGTTGCGCTACATCAGTACCCATAGCTTTGTACCGTTTGCGTACTACCGCATCGTGTTTGGCATCGTTGTTCTGGTGACAGCATGGACTGGATGGGTGCAGTGGGCGGACTGATAATCCACCCATGAGCCGTTTTGCCCCCATTGCACCCCTGGTTTCTTGTGCTTCGTTGCTGGCTTGCCTGTGCTCCTGGCCGGCGGCGCACGCCGCGGATGCGCCTGCGGCCGAAGAGCCGCCCAAACCGTTGTTCAACTACGCGCTGGGCGCCATCGTGGGCTCCAGCCCGGACTACGCGGGCGGTGATGGGCGCAAGAACAGCTTGCGGCCCGCATGGGCCATCGAATATGGACGTTTCAGGCTCAGTACCTCGCGTGGCAGCGCCTTCATGGGACATGGGCTGGGTCCGCGCGAATCGGGTGCCAGTGCCACGCTGGCGCAGGGAGATCAATTCAACCTGAGCGCCTCGCTGCGCATCGACAAAGGCCGTGACGGCTCGGACGCACCGATCCTGGTGGGGTTGCCCTCGGTCCGGTCCACGCTGCGCGCGCGGGTGAGCGCTGGGTATGCGCTGACGCCACGGTGGTCTGTGGGCGCCGGGCTTTCGCAGGACATTCTGGGGCGCGACGGCGGCGCGCAGTTGTCCACCAGCGTGGGCTATACCTGGCCCGTGACCGAGCAGACCAAAGTCACTTTCGGCGCAGGCGCGAGCTTTGGGGATCGCACCTATCTGCGCGGTCATTTTGGTGTGCCTGCGGGTGGTTCCGGGGCCTTGCCTGCCTTTGATCCGGGCGCAGGCCTGTACAGCGTGGATGCCGGGGTGGAGGTCATGTCGGCCATCAATCGCCACTGGGTGATTCTGGGTGCGGCGCGTGTATCGCAGCTCAAGGGCGACGCCCGCCGCAGCCCGCTCACCGTCGAGCCCACAGGGTATTCCGTGTCCGTCGGCCTGGCATACCGCTGCTGCCGTTAGTCCACTGAAACCGAGAAATCGGCTGTGCCTGAGGGTCTGGCAGGGCCGCCCTCTGGGCGGCGGGCGCAGGCGGGTTGCATACCCGGCGAGCACGGCAACGACGAGGGCGGCCCTGCCAGACCCTCACCCTTCGGGCCGGGGTGGCAGCAGGCGCATCGCTGCGTTGCGGGCCTTGCCAAGGCGGCCAGCCTTGGCCGCAGCCCGCGCCTTGCGCTGCACCCGCTGCCACCTCGGCACACAGCCGATTTCTCGGTTTCAGTGGACTAGCGTGCAACACCGTGCGGGAGCTGGCCTTTTGCGAAGGCCCGTGGGGCCTGCGGGGGCTCCATGGGCCGAAAGTGATAAGCTGGCGCTGACACACTGTTACCTGTAGCAGGGCGATGCAAAGCGGCCACCGCGAAGGAGGTGCAGCGTTGGATCGCCCCCTCTGTCGATGACCATCTCCCCGCCGGGGCTATCGCCGCATGATGCAAGACGAGCCTGAGTTGTCGCAGCCCCCCACAGCCGTCCATCAGGATTCCTGGTCCAAGGCTGAATTGCTGGATCTGATCACCCGCAGCGCGGGTGCCACCATGGCCGTGATCGACCGCAGTCTGGCCATGATCTATGTCAACGAGGAATACGCCCGCTGGTTCGGCGCCGTGCCCCAGCAGTTGGTGGGGAAAACCCTTGTCGAGGTGTATGGTGAGAGCGACTGCGCCCGATTCATGCCCTTCGTCGAGCGTGTGCTGCAGGGCGAGCGGGTGCAGTACCAGCGCCTTCTGCGCACACCGTATGGCATTGATGAATGGCGCACCATCTGCCTGACCCCCTGGCACAACCGGCAGGGGCTGGTGGACGGCTTCATCACCACGGCGCTCGACGTTCATGAACTGCAGGTCACCATGAATGCGCTGCGCGCTGCCAACCAGCGGCTTTCCTCGCACATGGAAAACAGCCCGCTTGCGGTGCTGGAGATGGACCACAACCTCAGGCTCCTGCACTGTTCGCAGCGCGCTGTGCAGCTCATGGGCTGGCTGCAGGTGGCGGGGCTGGAGGGGCGGTTGCTGACGGAACTTGTGGATCCCTCACTTCAGGACGATGGGCTTCAGAGTGCGCTACAGCGCCTGCAGACGGGGCAGGAGTCCCAGAACCGCGCGGAGACCTGCTTTGTGCGGGAGGACGGTAGCGAAGTGCATTGCGAGTGGTTCAACTCCGCACTGACCGACGCCCAGGGGCAGGTCACATCGATCATGGCGCTGGTCCAGGATGTCTCGGCCAAGATCCAGATCGCCCGCCAGCAGCACTATTTGGCCAACCACGATTCACTCACGGGCCTGCTCAATCGTGCGGCTTTTCAGAGCCGTCTGGAGCAGTCCCTGACGCAGGCGCGATGCAATGCCGGGTCTGTGGCCTTGCTGTTCATCGACCTCGATGGGTTCAAGGGGGTGAACGACGCCGAAGGCCATCGCGCCGGTGATGAAGTGCTGCGCATTGTGGCCCAACGCATTGCCAGCACGGTGCGTGCGGGCGACACCATGGCACGCCTGGGTGGCGACGAATTCCTGGTCATGCTCGACCGAGATGTCACCCGCGACGTGACCGACACCATCGGCCACCGCATCATCGAGGCATTGCACCAGCCCATGGTTGTGGAAGGGCGTGACCTTTTCATCGGCGCCAGCATTGGCGTGGCCGTGTATCCCCCGCTGGAGGGGGATATCGACGCCCTGATGAACCGCGCCGACCAGGCGATGTACTCGGCCAAACGCGCGGGCAAAGGCCGGCTCCATTACGCGGAAGCGGCCCGTTCCTGAGCGGTGGTCTACCGCTCCAGGGAGGCTGGCCTGCAGCGCCTCCTCTATAGGCTGGGCAGCCGGACGCTCTGCTGAAAGTGGAAGAAGTTCCCGGGGTCGTACTGGGCCTTGACCTGCTGAAGCTGCGGGTATGCAGGGCCCCAATAGGCCTGGGCAAAGTCCTGCAGGCTTGCGTCGGGATAGTTCTGGTACACGTGGCCGTTCAGGAAGGGTTTGACCAGGTTCATGAACCCATCGAGCCAGGCTTCCATCTGGGCCCGCTCGGTGTCATTGGTCCAGAACACGTCCACCACGAGGTCGGCATCCACATGGCGGTGGATGAAAGCGCTGTCGGCCACGGGATAGCGGTTGATGGCGCCGCCATAGGGTTCCAGATAAGCCAGCGACCAGGGGTTGGGCGAGGTCTTGAAGTAATCGATGATGCGTTGCCAGTCGGCTGTTGACAGCGGCGTGCTGATGTAGCCGCAGGCCTTGGTTTCCGCCACGCCGTCGGGCAGGTTGTCTGGCAAGGTGTAGGGGTGGCCTTCCAGCCAGATATTCATGTCGGGGTAGGTGCCCGTCTTGTCCACCAGCAGCTGTGCGCTCGGTATCGCCATGAGGCGTGCAATGGCCTTCATGCCCTCATCGCGCGTGCCGCAGAACATGCCTTGCACCATGTAGACCGGCGTACTGTTCTGGTAGCCCAGGTTCATCATGTAGCCCAGGGCATCGGGTGCGCCGGTTTTCATGTAGTGGGCTTGCATCGTCGTCAGGACTTCGGCGGCATGCGCGGCGTCCCAGCTGATGGCCCAGGCCCACACCTGGTCCAGCCGGTGCATGCGGTAGGTGACCTGCAGCAACACACCAAAGTTGCCGCCCGTGCCACCGCGCATGGCCCAGTAGAGCCCCGGGTTCTCCTGCGCGCTGGCCGTGACGATGCTGCCGTTGGCAAGCGCCACCCGGAACGATTCCACCAGATCGCTCTGGATGCCGAAGGCCCGCGACGTATAGCCGTAGCCGCCACCCTGCACGAAGCCCCCCACGCACACGCTGCCGCACGCTCCCGTGGGCACATGCCAGCCGGTGTGGTTCATCGCGCCGTTGAAATGGTCGAAATCGGTGCCCGGCAGCACATGCACGCGCTCGCGGGGTGGGTCCAGCATCACGCCTTTCAGGTCGCTCAGGTCCACCACCATGCCGCTGTTGACGGAGTAGCCTGCCGTGCTATGCCCGCCGCAGCGCACGGCCACCCACAGGTTGTAGGTGCGGGCCACGGCAAGGCATTCAAGCACATCGTGTTCGCAGGCGCAGTAGACGATGATCTCGGGATAAGCCTGAAACGCGGGGTTGGATTCTTGCCGCGCAGCGTTGTAGTCGGGGCTGGATGGCAGCACGATGCGGCCCACCAGCTTGGCCTCCAGCGCAGCCACGGCGTCCCAGGTCAGGGTTGCGCCCGGCGCGTTCGGTGCGGCCTGGCGTGTAGCCAGCGACTGAAAATGCGCAATGCGGGCGTCTTTGGCAATGCGGGCGGGACTTTTGCGATGGGCCATGGTGAACAATCCTTGGGTGGTAACGCGAAGCCCCGTGTTTAACGGAAGCCAGGCCGTTTGACCAGTTCGGAATGGCCCTTGTGGCTCAGCCGCCGGGTGCGGTGTGCACTGGTAGCGCTCAGGCCGACGACAGCGCCAGGTCCCCGGTGTTGCGGCGAAGGCAGAATTTCCCTCCTTGCTTGCCGCTGTACATTGCCGCATCCGCCAGCTTCAGCAGGCCCAGTGCGTCGTTGCTGTCGTCCGGTGCAATCGCGTAGCCGATGGTCAATCCCACTTCCACCTGTAGATCGCCCAGCGAGAAAGGGGTGCGAAAAGCTTCCAGCAGTTTGAGCCCCAGCTCCTGGGCTTGCTGGCTGCTGCCAAGGTGGCCCGCCATCACCACAAATTCATCGCCGCCCAGGCGCGCTACCACGTCACTCTGGCGCACATGGCCTTGCAGCCGACGGGTCACGGCGATCAGCAGTTCATCGCCCACATCGTGGCCGTGCCGGTCGTTGACGGGCTTGAAACCATCGAGGTCCATCACGTACACGGCCAGCAGGCTGTTGGGGCCGCTGTGGGGCAGGGCGGAGGCCAGGGCAATGCTCAGGCCACGCCGATTGGGCAAGCCGGTCAAGGGGTCGGTATGGGCCAGCGAGTGCATCGCGTCGCGCTCGCGGTTGGCATCCAGCGCCTCCAGCCGCAATGCCTTGGTGCGCAGGCCCAGCACGCGCATGAAGAGCAGCATATCCAGCGTTGCACCAAACTGGAAGGAATGCAAAGTCCAGAAATTCACCGGCACCCAGCCGTTGATGACGCCGATGACGATCGCGGTCGCAATGAAGTAGACCAACCAGGCCAGCAGCAGGCTGGTTCCAACCCCATCACCCCGGATCGCACGGCGTGCCGCACCGGGGATGCCCATCAGGGCGGGTACCAGGCCCAGGATGCTCACAATGGCTGCAATGGCGCGGGTGGAGATGGCATCCAGTCCGTATGCCAGTGCAAGGAGCACACACAGTGCCGCTCCACAGCGCATGAAGCGCAGAAAGCGTTTGTTGGAGTCGGGCTCCGACAGGGCCTGTCCGATGAAGAGGAACGAACCACAGGTGGCGAGCAAGGCAGAGAGCCCTCCCATGTGGACTTCATGCCAGAGGCTGTCGCTCCAGAGGAACTGCCGACCCACGCCGAACAGGTGCATCGAAAACAGCAGGCTGCCGGATGTGAGCAATGCGTAGTAGATGAACAGTGGCTCGCGCAGGCTCAGCCACTGGCCCACGCTGTACACAAGCAGGCACAGGGCCAGCCCGGTCAATACGCCCTGCAGCATTTGCTCGTTGACCGCCTTGCTGAGCATGGCTGCAGGCTTGTAGAACGAGATTGGCAGGATCATCGCTCCCCGGGTCTGGATGCGCACCAACAGTTCGTACTGCAACCCGGGCCTCAGATTCAGCGTGAGCGCGTGGGATCGGCTTTGCAATGGACGGTGCGCGTAAGGGTGCAGGCTGCCCAGGGTTGCTTGCTGGACCACATAGCCGCTGGTCGTGAGGTAGACGCCGATGTGGTTCAGGTCGGAGTGGTTGACATCCAGGATCCACTGGGCGTCAGACGTCGAGGCCACTTCGAACGGGATGCGCAGCCAGACTGCATCGGGCCTCACCCCCAACGTGGCGCCCACGCTAGGGGGCGGGGTGAACTTGTCGGACTGCGCCAGTACATCTTCCACTGAAAGCTGAAGGCTGGGATCGCTCAGTAGCGTGACGGCTGGCCATGCATCGATGGCTCCCCGCTCGTCGTTCAGCAGCAAGGGTGAGCTACCTGCCCACGCCCAGGGGCATACCATCAACGCCCAGAGCAAAGCCAGCCAAGGGAGGTGGTGGGGCCGGGGCCGGTTCGGCATGGGGTGACGGCGGGGCATGGTCGGGCTGGTTCAGTATAGGCAAGGCACCACGGTGCAGGAGGCCTGTTTCATGGCGCAAGCGCCAGTTCGCCACTGTTGCGCAGGATGGAGCTTTTGCCCCCTTGCTTGCCGGCATACATGGCTGCATCGGCAAGACGGATCAACCCATGGGAGTCGTCGCTGTCCAGGGGGGCCAGGGCATAGCCGATGGTCAGTCCCACCTTCA
Organism: Acidovorax sp. FG60; assembly: GCF_057808995.1. Classification (NCBI taxonomy): domain Bacteria; kingdom Pseudomonadati; phylum Pseudomonadota; class Betaproteobacteria; order Burkholderiales; family Comamonadaceae; genus Acidovorax; species Acidovorax sp. FG60. Next base: position 11,722 of record NZ_JBMDJC010000011.1, on the reverse strand, counting down.
GGTTCAGGTCGCCCAGGGAGAACGGCGCATCGAAAGCGTGCAGCAGGGATCGGCCCAGCTCTTCGGCATGGTGCGGACTTTCGAGATGGCAGGCCATGACGATGAATTCATCCCCGCCCAGCCTTGCTACCAGGTCGGTCTGCTGGCGGACACTGGCTTGCAGCCGCTTGCCCACAGCCACCAGCAGGTCGTCGCCCACATCGTGGCCATGTGAGTCATTGATGGGCTTGAACCCGTCCAGATCGATCAGATACACCGCGACCAGATGGCTTGGTGAGCTGGAAGACAGCGCAAGTTGCAGCGCATGCTGCAGCCCACGCCGGTTGCTCAGACCTGTCAGTGGGTCGCTGTGCGCCAGCGAATGCATGATGTCGCGCTCGCGCAGCGCCTCCTGTGCTTTCATCCGCATGGCTTTGGCACGCAGCCCCATGACGCGCAAGAACAGCAGCATGTCCAGCGTGGCGCCGAACTGGAATGAGTGCAGCGTCCAGAAGTTCGCGGGCACCCAGCCCTGCACCAGGCACACCATGAGTGCGGCAGCCACACCGTAGGCAATCCAGGCCGCCAGCAGGGTGGTGCCGATGGGGTCTTTTTGCCGCACCCGCGTGATGGCAGCAGGCACGCTGATGAGAGAAGGCAGGGGGCCTACCAGACTCATGAAGGCGATGGCGATGGCGATGCTCAGCCAGCCCAGCGTGACGGCAACGCAGACCACTGCTGTGATCGCTGCACCTGCGCGCATGGCGCGTGCGTACCGGCTTAGCGGGTTGTCTGCCAGTGCGGCACTCAGGAACAGGAACGAGCCCGCCAGGGCAATCAACCCAGCGGCCAGTCCTGCATACCGGCTCATCCACAGATTGCCCGGCCATAAAAACTGGTCGCCAATGCCGAAGAACTGCAGCGAAAAACCCGCGCTGCCCAGCACCACCAGTGCATAAAAGCCGAACAAGTGCTCGCGCTGCGTGAACCACTGGATCAGGCTGTACGCCAGCAGGCACAACGCCAGCCCGTTGAGCAGACCCTGCAACATCTGCTCGCGCAGGGCCTGGTGCATCTGGTAGGGCATTTCGCCGACCGTGATGGGCAGGATCAGTGGTCCGGTGGCTTGCACCCGTATCAGCAGGTCGTAAGCCTGTCCGGCCTGCAGGTCGAATGCCATCGCTGGCGTGCGGCTGGATAGCTGCATCTGATCACGCTGGCTGGTACGAATCTGCTGGAGCACCCGGCCGCCACGGACCAGGTAAATCTCGGCCTGCAGCGAGCTGTAGCCGATATCCACCATCCAGGGGGCGCGCGGTGTCTTGGGCGCGACGATGGGAATGTGCAGCCACATGGCTGCCTTGTGCACACCCAGCGAGCCACCGCGCCGGGCAGGCGCCTTGAACTCATCCAGGCGTTCCAGCATGTCCTGCACCGAAAGCTGGTACGTGGGATCGGCCTTGAGCGTGATGGCTTCCCAGGCATTCATCTGCGGCCGATCCTGCGTCAGCACCAGAGGCGCGTTCGCCTGCACGCCCGCAGGCAGAGCCATGATGACGAACAGCCAAAGCAGGCTGGACGCCACGCCGCAGCGTGCACGACCAAGCCGGGTGATCGTCAGGAGGGCGCAGACCAGCGGGGACATTGGCGTGGGAACAACGGCTATGTGGGTTGCTGCGCCTGGGCGGGGTGTGCGGCAGGGGCCTGGGCGGCCAGGCCCGCGCTCCAGCTGCCGTGCGTCGTCAGCCGGTCTTCGATCCGGTTGATCCAGCCCGGCGCGTGGGGGTCATCGCTCCAGCTGTGCACCACCTCGTCCACCTGGTTGAGCAACTCGGTGGGCAGTTGGAGGGGGCGGGTCTGGCTCATCAGCACGCGGCTCATGAAGTGGTAGCCCAGGATGCGCGTGAGTGTCCTCACGATCGAGAACCGGGGCAGCACCAGGCGCAGCACGGTGTCGATGGCACGGGCGAGCAGCAACACCCCCCAGAACAGCAGCGCCGATGGCCACGGCACAGGCTGGGTCAGGCCCAGATCGCTGGCCGTGTCGCGCCCGCACAGGTAGCGGGTCATGAGTTCGGGGAAGGGTTTCACAATGTTCCAGGGCAGCGAGTTCTCCATGGTCTGCATCAAGGCCCGGCCCAGGGCAGGGCGGGGGTCCGGTGTGACGGGTTCGGCGCGGCCCCGGGCCTGCATGCGCGCCATCAGGGCCTGGCCCTGGTCCATGGTGTCCACCATCAAGGCCCGGTCGATGCCCAGGATGTGGCCCACCACGTTCCAGGCGTGCAGGTAGGCCTCTTCGTCGGCCGTGCGCAACCTCAGCCCCAAGCGGCGCAAGCTGCGCAAAAACACATAGCCAAACGTTAGCAAGGTGTAGGCCAGCTCTTCCTGGTTGCAGGGCAGTCCATCGCCTTTCAGGTTCCAGCCGCGGGCGTACAGCGTCTGGAACATGGCCTGACGCCCGCCCCCGCTGGGCAGGGCTTGTGGTGCCACGTGCCCGCTGCCCCCGGCCAGCAGCTGTTTGACGGCACTTTGCGGGCTGCCGTGCAGGATCAGGTTGCGGATGGTGGCGTGGATCAGCCGCACCTTGAGCACCTGCGCCACGCCCGCGCCGCGCTGGCTGAGGCCACCGTGCAGCATCACGGGGAAGATCATCGCGGCCGTGGACCGGATGCGGTACTCGGCGTTCTGCTCCAGCTGGCCCGAGGTGTGCAGCACGCTGGAGAGGTCGGGGATCACATAACACTCGGGCAGGCTGGCGCAAAACAGCAGGATGCACGACAGCGCCCCATGTTCCATGAACAGCTTCTCGGCACGCTCGATCTTTTTCGCATCGGCCCAGGGCGGCAGCACTTGCGCGGTCTGCACGTAGTGGTTCAATGCCCGGGCCATGGCTGCATCCACCCCGTCACCTTGGGCGGTCCAGCCCACCAGGCTCTTGTTGTCCGTCCATTGGCCGAACAGGCGGTTCACGGTGTCGATGCGCGCCCATTGCGGCGCATCCACCGCGACGTCCCCTGCGGGCCAGTCGCCCAGGATGTCGGCGATGGTCTGGTCGGCCAGGGGGTCGGCGTGGTGCTGCATACCCGCCAGTTCGGCGTCCGAGATGGTGTTGGAGTGTGACGTGTTCTGGTTCATACGCTGGCCTTTGCGGGGGCTGCCCAGCGCTGGTACCCGGCCAGCGCGCACAACAAGGGGATGCCCATCGCAAACGGCGCAATGGAGCGGATTTCCACCGGATTGCCCAGGATCATCTGAAACACCATATTGCTCCCATACAGTGCCAGCGGCACCAGGGCATGGTGGCGCAAGAACGGGCTGGATGGCTGCAGTGCCAGTTTGCGAACCGACATGCGGAAACCGAAGATGATGACGAAGGACACGAACACCCAACCAAAAAACCCCTGCACCGTCTCCCCAAACCATGCGCCATCGGTCTTGGTCATGATCCAGGCCTTGAGGGTGTACACCATGTAAGGGTCGGCGCCCAGATCAAACGCCGTGACGATCATCGCTGCCAGAAATGACAGCATGGCGGCATTGCCCAGGCCCCGCGCGCCGTCCACCGCGCTTTGCCAGACGATGAGGTTGCAGATCACATACCCCGCATAGGTCAGCGAAAACCACATCAGCGGGATGACCAGGGGCACGTCCCCCAGACGGGGACCCAGCACTTCGGTGTAGGTGTACTGGCCAAAGAACCAGCCGCGCGAGGAGCCCATCTGCTCGGCAAACCAGCCAAAACTCACGGCAATCAGCACAAACTGCAGCGCTGGCCGTGCGCCCAGCAAATGGGTGGCACTGGCCCAGCAGCAGGCAAACATCACGACCGAGGCAATCACCAGGGCAATGGTGGTGTCGTTGTGGGTGCGGACTGCGAGGATGACCAGATAGACGGCCAGCAGCACATAGCTGAGCACAGGCAATCGCGAGGCAAAGTGAGGCAGGGTGGGCATGGGGGTGTATCACACTGTAACAACTCCCCCAGTGTAGGGGATTGCTCCACTCGGGGCGAACCTTGTTTGCCCTGATCGAAGGCCGTCTTGGCGGGGCTTTTCGGCGCTATTCGGGGCATTGCAGGAGGTATTGGGTGCTATGCCGCCCCAAACCCCGCAGCCCCCCAACACTGCGGGTGGGTCGTCAGTGCTTGACCGGGTTCAGCGCCGCCAGATTGAGCAGCGCCGCCTCAATGGCCGCCGCCGTGGCCATGGGTTGCTCCATCGGAAACAGGTGGCTGCCGTCCAGCATCATGGTGCGGCCCTGGGTGATGCGCAGCGTCATCGCCATGCCCACCTGCCGCATCTCGTCCGAATCGCGCCCGCCGATGAAGGCGGCCGGGCACTGCAGGGGGTGGGTGCTGAGCAGCCGTCCCAGGTTGTGCGGCAGCGTGTTGTAGATGGCGGTTTCCACCGCGCGGTCAAAGCCCAGCACGCGCTTGCCGTCGTGGTCCACCAGGCCGTGGGTGATGTAGTCGCCCAGCACTTCGGGGTCCCAGTGCGCAAAGGCTTTCTTCTTGCGAAAGTGTTCCAGCGCCTCTTCGTTGCTGGCCCAGCTGAAGCGCCGCTGCCGACTGACCTTGCCCGGCGAGATGGAGCCCACGACCTGCGTGCGCTTGGCCACATCGACCGCGTTGGCCTTCCATCCGCCCAGCAGGGGCGAATCGATCAACAGCACACCGCGCACCAGGTGGGGGTGGCGGGCGGCGGCCATCACGCTCAAAAAGCCGCCCAGCGAATGCCCCACCAGAAATACAGGCTGGCCCAGGCGCTCCACCTGCGGCGTGGCGAAGTCTGCCAGCTGCTGCACCAGATGGGGCCAGTTGTTGGTCACCGGGTACTTGGGGTCGTGGCCGTAGCGTTCCACCGCGCTGACTTCAATCCCCCGGGCCTTGAGGTGCTGGAAGAGCACGCGGTAGGTGCTGGCCGGGAAGCTGTTGGCGTGCGAGAAAACGATGGGGAGCATGGGGATACCGGCGGGGCAGGGCGAACCCCGCCGTCAGAGAAATCAGATGAGCTTGTCGGTGTGGTTGGTGATCTTCTTGAGCGGCTTGCTGCGGGCCGGGTTCACCATGATGGGCACGGTCGTGGCGCCACCCCCCCAGGCCGGGTCTTCAATGCTGTCGAACACCTGGCGCAGTTTCTGGCCCCAGCTGTCGTGCAGCATGCGGAAGTAGGGGTTGTTCTCGTCGATGCAGACCACCTTGGAGGTCGAGAAGCTGTCGGCCTCGTACACCACCAGGTCCAGCGGCAGGCCCACCGACAGGTTGGACTTGAGCGTGCTGTCCATGGACACCAGCGCGCACTTGGCGGCTTCGTCCAGCGGGGTTTCGGGGGTGAGCACCCGGTCGAGCACGGGCTTGCCGTACTTGGATTCGCCGACCTGGAAGTACGGTGTCTCGGACGTGGCCTCGATGAAGTTGCCGGCCGAATACACCTGGAACAGGCGCATGCCTTCACCCTTGATCTGGCCGCCGAACACCATGGACACATTGAAGTCCACGCCCGAGCGCTTGAGCGCTGCGCCGTCGCGTTCGTGCACATGGCGCACCGCAGCACCGAGCACGCGGGCCGCGTCGAACATGCTCTTGGCGTTCCAGATCGAGATCGTCTCGCCCGAGTCACCGTCCTTGAGCTGCTCGGTCTGCAGGATCTCGCGCACCGACTGTGAAATGGACAGGTTGCCTGCCGATAACAGCACCATGAAGCGGTCGCCCGCCTTCTCATAGACCATCATCTTGCGGAAAGAGCTGATCTGGTCCAGGCCGGCATTGGTGCGCGAATCGGACAGGAAAACCAGCCCGGCGTTGAGTTTGATGGCGACGCAATACGTCATGGAAGAAGTGGGGTCGTTGTAAGAGGGGAACCCGCGAGTTTAGTCCGGCGTGGGAAGGCACCCTTGGGCAGAGTGCGGGCCAGTCGTCGCGTGTGCCGTAGTCGGTATCCTGTATTGATAGCAACCAACGCTTGGTGGATAAGCGCTAGAGGCCATTTTTACTCAAGAATTGGCAGATCCCGCCCTTTTCCGTTCACCCGAAGTTCCGGCGGCAGCCAAGGCAACTGCCGCCCCGGGGGTAAAGGGCTATTGCTTACGGGCCAGGCAGTATGTGCCCGTCGCTCCTATCATCCGCCGCTTCACCTGGAGGGGCCTTGCCGTGTTGAACCCACTGATTTTGTCTGGAACCCGCCGCGCCTGCGCGCTGGCCTTGGCGGCATTGCTGGCGGCCTGTGGCGGGGGCGGCGCGCAAGACCCCGGCGATGGCGGCAACACTCCGGAGCCACCTCCCGCACCGGCGCGTTCCGGCCAGCTCGAATCCGCCGCCTTGCTTGGCACCGTGCCGGCCGCTGATATCGCTGCAGCGCTGGCCGCCAAGGAGTCGCTCGCCCAGGACGTGGTGCCGCGCTACAGCGTCACTTCTTACCGGATCGAGTACCTCACCACCGATGCCGACGGCAAAGAGGTGCGCGCCTCGGGGCTGGTCAGCGTTCCGCAAAAGCCAGCGGGCGCCAAAAGCCCGGTGCTCAGTTACCAGCATGGCACCCTCTTTCGCGATGCCGAGGCGCCCAGCAACAACGCGGTTGCGTCCGAGGTGGCGGTGGTGCTCGCGTCACTGGGCTATATCGTGCTGGCGCCCGACTACGTGGGCTTTGGCGCTTCCAAGGGCACGCCCCATCCCTACCTGCTGGCGGCGCCGTCCGCAGCCGCCACGGTGGATTTTCTGACCGCCACCCGCACCTGGCGCAGCCAGGCCAACGTGGCGGACAACGGGCAGCTCTTTCTGACCGGCTATTCCGAAGGCGGCTACGTCACCATGGCAACACACCGCGCGCTGCAAGCAAGCGCTTCGCCCCACCTGCAACAGCTGCGCATGGTGGTGCCGGGCGCGGGGCCTTACAACGTGCAGACCACCATGGATGGCCTGGTGGACCTCGTGCGGCAAGAACAGCCGGTGATCGGCGCGCTCATCAACCCGGGCTTCCTGCGCTACCTGGGCGGCAGCGTGCAGCGTGAGGTGCGCCGCCTGCTGCTGCGCGCGCTGGTCCCGGGCGATGCCGATGTGGCCTACGACACACGTTTCATCGACCACTTCCTGGCCGACGACGTGTTGGCCCTGGCCAGCGCCAGCAACGTCTACGACTGGAAACCCAATGTGCCAGTGCGCCTGTACCACGGCCGCGATGACCGCACCGTGCCCTACGCCAGCTCGGTCAGCACCGTGCTCGCGATGCAAAGTCGCGGCGCGGGCGATCTGGTCAGCCTGACTGAATGCCGCGCACAACCGGTGGCCGGGCACCTGCCCTGTGTGCCGCCATTCATCACCTTCATGCTAGGGCAGCTGGCGCCGGTGGCGCAGGATCTTTAAGCCGGGCAGGTGGCGGGGCTCGCGTTGGTGGCGAGTGCTACCCGCTGGGGTGCGTGACTGCGTCAGCCCACCATCTTCTTGAGCTGGTACAGCGCATCCAGTGCTTCACGCGGGCTCAGTGCATCCGGATTGATGCCTGCGAGCGCAGCTTCCAGCGGGCTGGCGCCCGCACTCTCAGGCACCTCGGGCGCAGCGAACAGGTCCACCTGCAATTCATCTTCGCCTGCCCGCTCTTCCAGCGCCGCCAGCGCATGCCTTGCGTGGTGCAGCACGGGCGAGGGCATGCCCGCCAGCTTGGCCACCTGAATGCCGTAACTGCGGCTGGCCGGGCCGGGTTGGATCTCGTGCAGGAAGACGATGTCGGTGCCGCTCTCGGTGGCGCTCACATGCATGTTGATCGCGTGGCGCGCCTTGGCGGGCAGCTCCGTCAGCTCGAAATAGTGCGTGGCAAACAGCGTGAAGGCGCGGGTCTTGTCGTGCAGGTGCGTGGCAATGCCGCTGGCCAGCGCCAGGCCGTCGAACGTGCTGGTGCCCCGGCCGATCTCGTCCATCAGCACCAGGCTGTGGGGCGTGGCCGCGTGCAATATCTGCGCGGCCTCTGTCATCTCCAGCATGAAGGTCGATTGCGCATTGGCCAGGTCGTCCGCCGCGCCGATGCGGGTGTGGATGGCGTCGATGGGCCCCAGGCGGCAACTGGCGGCGGGCACATGGCTGCCCATGCTGGCCAGCAGCACGATCAGCGCGACCTGGCGCATGTAGGTCGATTTACCGCCCATGTTGGGGCCGGTGATGACCTGCATGCGCGTGTTGGCGTTCAGGCGCGTATGGTTGGCGATGAAGCTGCCGCTGGAGGTCTCCGCCAGGCGGGCTTCGACCACGGGGTGGCGGCCGCCTTCGATCTCGATGCAGGGCTCGGGCACAAACTGCGGCGCGCACCAGTTCAGCGTGAGCGAGCGTTCGGCCAGTGTGCACAGCACATCCAGCGTGGCCAGCGCCTGGGCCAGGCGGGTGAGGGCGGGCACGTGGGGTTGGAGCTGGTCGAGGATCTGTTCGTACAGCCACTTCTCGCGGGCCAGGGCACGCTCGTTGGCGGACAGGGCCTTGTCCTCGAAGGTTTTCAGCTCGGGTGTGATGAAGCGCTCTGCGTTCTTCAGCGTCTGGCGGCGGCGGTAGTCGTCGGGTACGCGGTCGAGGTGGCTGCCGGTCACTTCAATATAGAAGCCGTGCACCTTGTTGAACTGCACGCGCAGGTTGGGGATGCCGGTGCGGGCTTTCTCGCGGGTTTCCAGATCCAGCAGGAAGGCGTCGCAGTTGGTCTGGATGGCGCGCAACTCGTCCAGCTCGGTGTCGAAGCCGTTGGCGATCACACCGCCGTCGCGCACCAGGGCGGCGGGCTCTTCGGCGATGGCGGCCTGCAGCAGGCCGGTGCAGCCCTCGGGCGGCTGCAGGTGGCCGAAGATTTGAATCAAATAGGGCTCTAGCGCTTGTCCATTCAGCGCGAGTAGCTCTGCTTTTTGTAGCGTTTTGCCCAGGCCCACCAGTTCGCGCGGGCGCACCTGGCGCAGGGCGATGCGGGCCGTGATGCGCTCCACATCGCTCACCCCTTTGAGTTCGCCGCGCAGCAAGGCCCACGGGCCAGTGCCACCCCCAGCGCCGCCTGCACCGCGCAGCGCAGTGGTGGCCGACAGGCGTTGGCGTGCCTCGGTGCGGTCGCGGCGTGGCTCCAGCAGCCACGTCTTGAGCAGGCGGCTGCCCATGCCGGTCATGCAGGTGTCGAGCAGCGAAAACAGCGTGGGCGCATCGTCGCCACGCAAAGTCTTCACCAGTTCCAGGTTGCGCCGCGTGGTGGCGGGCAGGTCGATGAGGTCGTCGTTGCGCTGCACCTGCACGCTGTGCACGTGGGTGAGGGTGCGGCCCTGCGTGTGCTCGGCATAGGTCAGCAGCCCGGCGGCGGCGGCGTGCGATTCGCCCAGGTCTTGCGCGCCCCAGGCCTGCAGGCTGGCGGCGCCCAGGTTTTCGAGCAGCTTGCGTTCGCCCAAGGCGCTGTCGAATTGCCAGTCGGGGCGGGGGCTCATGGGGCAAGTGAAGGCGCCGCCCTGGCGCAGCACCTGCAGTTGTTGCTCGAAGCGCTCGGTCACGCCCGCGCTGTAGATCAGCTCGCTGGGCGCCACGCGCGCCAGCCAAGCGCCCAGTTCGTCCTGCGCACATTCGGCCAGGAAGACGCGGCCCTGCGTCACGCTCAGCCAGGCCAGTCCACAGCGCGCACGCGGCGCCTGGTGCACGGCCATCAGCAGCGATTCGGATTTGTCGGACAGCAGCTCCGTGTCGGTCAGCGTGCCGGGCGTGACCACGCGCACCACCTTGCGCTCCACGGGGCCCTTGCTGGCGCCCACCTCGCCCACCTGCTCGGCAATGGCTACCGATTCGCCCATCTTGATCAGGCGCGCCAGGTAGTTCTCCAGTGCGTGGAAGGGCACACCCGCCATCACCACCGGCTGGCCGCCCGACTGGCCGCGCTGCGTGAGCGTGATGTCGAGCAGCCGCGCGGCCTTCTCGGCGTCTTGCCAGAAGACCTCGTAGAAGTCGCCCATGCGGTAGAACAGAAGCGTCTCAGGATACCCGGCCTTGAGGGCCAGGTATTGCTGCATCATGGGGGTATGGTGTTCGAGCGTGTCGGACATGCTGGGGGCCGAGAAATGAGGCGTGGACTGTAGCAGTTCGCTCCACGGGCCTGCACTGCATGCGGCAGAGGGCGGAGCCCGTTGGCCCAGGCGGATACGGTCATCGCCGTGCTGCACGAAGGGCTCCGGGTTTTCCCTTGGGCAAATGCCGCAGGTTTTTATTGTTCGTTACGTTTTGACATACTCTTGCCTGTATGCTGGCACATTGGCTGTGACCCTCGGCCCCGCCTTGCGCAGGCGGGATTCCTACCCACCGCAGGCTTCAAAGGTTTCAGAGCGACCGTGATCTCGTCCGAACTGTTGACCGATCTCCTTGCCCCCGTTGGCGAGGGCCACATAGAGCCGATGGCGCAGGCGCGTCTGCAGGCGCTGGTCGATGCCGTTCCGGTGGCCTTGATGGAGTTCCGGCTGCAGCACGGCCGTCTGCTGCTGCTGGCCGCCAACGCTGCCGCACGCCGCATGCCCGGCCTGGGGGCGGTGCGCAACCCCGGAGCGGATGCCTGCGAGGTGTTTGACCTGCTGGCGGGCACCCCCCTCATGGACCAACTGCAAGGCGTGGCCCGCGTGGGTGCGCCGCTCGAATGCCGCCAGGTGGTGCGCGAGCCGGGTCGGCTGCTGCTGGCCTGGGATCTGTCAGCCCGCCGTGTGACCAGCGACTGCATCGTGGTCACTGTGCGCGATGCCACCGAGGCCGAAACCCTGCGTGCCGCGCTGGCAGCGTCCGAACGTGCCCTGGAAGAAGTGCGCCGCGAACTGCGCGAACAGACCGAGGTCTTCAACACCATGGAGAGCCTGGCCCGCACGGGCCATTGGCGCCGCATCGAAGACCCGGGCGAAACGGTGCTGCTGTGGTCGCCCGGCCTGTGCGACATCGCTGGCTTCGAACAGCAGGAATGGGTGGACCCCGAGCGCGCCGTGAGCGGCATCCTGCCCGAGGACCGCCATGTGTTCGACAAGGCCCGCATGCCAGGTGCCGGCCTGGATGTGGAATACCGCTGGCGCCGGCCCGATGGCGAAGTGCGGTGGATGCGGTCGCGCGTGCAGCGCACGTTGCCGCGCGACGGGGTGCAGGTGGTGATGGGCGTGGTGCAGGACGTGACGGACGAACACCGCGCGGCCGAACAGCTGCGCGAGCAGCTGCTGTTCATCCAGCGCATTGCCAGCCGCATCCCGGGCTTTATCTACGAGTACCGACTGCATGCGGATGGCGGCACCAGCGTGCAGTACATCAGCGATGCAGTGCGTGACTTCATGGGCGTGGAGCCGAGCCAGGTGACCGCCGACCACGGCGTGCTCATGCACCGGGTGTTGCCCGAAGACCTGCCGCAGGTGCAGCGCTCGGCGATCACGTCGGTGCGCAGGCTGGTGCCCTGGCAGTGTGAGTACCGTGTGCGCATGCCCGACGGCAGCGTGCGCTGGCACATGACCAATGCCATTCCGCACCGCGAGCCCGATGGCTCGGTGGTGTCCCATGGCTTCACCATGGACATCACAGACCGCAAGCGCGCAGAACAAGAAATCGAGCGCCTGGCCTTCTTCGACGCCCTCACAGGCCTGCCCAACCGCCGCCTGCTGCTGGACCGCCTGCAACGCTCCATCGCCGCCTGCCAGCGCACCAAGAACCTCGGCGCCCTGCTGTTCATCGACCTCGATAACTTCAAAGACCTCAACGACACCCTGGGCCACGACATGGGCGACCAGCTCC